>JAICJD010000205.1 GCA_025928645.1 Gemmatimonadales bacterium | reverse complement strand
GGCCAGCCGGCGTACCGCGTCCATGGCCGCCTCCAGCGCCGGCGCCCGGCGTCCGGCAGCCTCGGGAAACCGGGCGAGGTGGACGGAAGTTCCCGTAAGCGCGCGGTGCAGCCAGTCGCTGACGAAGGGCGCGGCGGGGGCGAGCAGGCGGCTCACCGTCACGAGCGCCTCGTACAGCGTGGCGAGCGCGGCGGGATCGGCGACGCTGTCCACCGCCCAGAAGCGCGCGCGGTTGGCCCGCACGTACCACTGGCTCACGTCGTCCACCACGAACTCCATGAGCGCGCGCGCCCCGGCCGTGGGGTCGTAGCTTCCCCACGCCGCGTGCACCGCTTCGACGGCCGCGTCCAGCCGACTGAGGAGCCAGCGGTCCACCAGCGGCCGCTCTGCCGGCGGCGGCGCGTGGCCCGGGCGCCAGTCGCCCGCGTAGCCGGCGAAAAAGACGTAGCTGTTCTTGAGGGCGTTGAGGAACTTGCCCGCCACGTCCTTGATGGTGCTTCGGTCGAACCGCTTGGGCAGCCAGACCTGGCTCGATGCGAGCAAATACAGCCGGACCGTGTCGGCGCCGAACTCCTCGATCATCTCCCACGGGTTCACCACGTTGCCGCGGCTCTTCGACATCTTCTGCCCGTCGGCGTCGAGCACCAGCTCGTTGACGATCACGTGCCGGTACGCGGTCTCCTCGAAGGCCGTGGTCGCGATGGCGAGCAGCGAATAGAACCAGCCGCGGGTCTGGTCCACGCCCTCACAGATGAAGTCGGCGGGAAAGTGCGCCCGGAACTCGCGCTCGTGCTCGAACGGGTAGTGCCACTGCGCGTACGGCATCGAGCCCGAGTCGAACCAGGTGTCGATCACCTCGGACGCGCGGTGCTTGAGGCCGCCGCAGGCGCAGGGCCAGACATAGCCGTCGATGTGGGGCTTGTGGGGGTCGAAGTCCGGCGGCAGCGGCTTGCCCCAGCGCTCGGCCAGCTCGGCGTAGCTCCCGACGACGTCCACGTGGGCCGGATCCCGGTCGCACACCCACACGGGGAGCGGCGTACCCCAGTAGCGGTCGCGCGAGAGCGCCCAGTCGACGTTGTTCTCGAGCCACTCGCCGAACCGTCCCGCCCCCACCTCCGGCGGATGCCAGTCCACCGCCGCGTTGAGCTCGAGCATCCGATGCTTCACCGCCGACGTACGCACGAACCAGCTGTCGCGCGCGTAGTAGATGAGCGGGCTCGAGCAGCGCCAGCAGTGGGGGTACGTGTGCGTGTGCGGCTGGGTCAGGTGCCAGCGGCCCTCCTGCTTGAGCCGCTGGATGATGAGATCGTTGGTCTCGCGCGCGGTGACCAGCCGGCCTTCGATCTCGGGCCAGCTCGTCCCGACGAAGGTCCCGTCGGCCGCCACCGGCCGCACCAGCGCGAGGCCATGCTCCACCCCGGCCTGGAAGTCGTCGGCGCCGAAGGCCGGCGCCATGTGCACCAGCCCCGAGCCGTCCTCCGCGGTGACGAAGTCGCCCAGCACGACGAGCCGGCTCGCCCGGTCCTCGGGCAGCGGCACCACCTCGAGCGGGCGCCGGTAGCGGAGCCCGGCCAGCTCGCGGCCCGGGAACGTGCGCTCGGCGCCGAGCTCCGCGAACGTCGGCGCGCCTTTCGCCGAGCTCGAGGGCAGCGCCGCCGCGCGCGCGGTCGCGAGGATGAGCCGGCGGTCGCCCACGCGATACTCGCCGTACTCGAGGTCCGGATGCGCCGCGACCGCCACGTTCGAAAGCAGCGTCCAGGGCGTCGTGGTCCAGATCAGCAGCTCGCGCGACGGATCATCGGCCAGCGGAAAGGTCACGTACACCGAGTTGGTGGTGACCTCCTCGTAGCCCAGGGCGAGCTCGTGGCTCGAGAGCACGGTGCCGCAGCGCGGGCAGTAGGGGAGCACCCGGTGGCCGCGGTAGAGGAGATCGCGGTCGTGGAGGCGCCGGAGCAGCCACCAGACCGTCTCGATGTAGTCGTTGCTGCAGGTGACGTACGGGTGCTCGTAGTCGAGCCAGTAGCCGATCCGGTCGGAGAGCGCCTCCCAGTCCGACTGGTACTTGAAGACGCTCTTCCGCGCGCGGGCGTTGAATTCGGCCACGCCGAACGTCTCGATATCCTTCTTGCCGCTGAGCTTGAGCTCCTTCTCGACCTCGATTTCGACCGGCAGCCCGTGGGTGTCCCAGCCCGCGATGCGGGTGACCTCCTGCCCTTGCATCGCGTGGTAGCGGCAGACGAGGTCCTTGATCGTGCGGGCGAAGACGTGGTGGATGCCCGGCCGGCCGTTCGCGGTGGGCGGCCCCTCGTAGAACACGAAGGGCGTGCCGCCGCGGCCGGCCTCGAGGGTCTGCCGGAAGAGGCCTTCGGCCTTCCACTGCTCGAGCACCTGCCGCTCGAGGCCGTCGGCACCGAGATCGGGCCAGCTCGGAAACGCCATCAGACCATCCGCTCGACCAGCGCCGTCACCAGCCGGGTGAGCTGCGGCTCGGCCCGGCCCGCCGTCGCGATGATCTTCCCGATATCGGCCGGCTCGAGCGCGTCCGGCAGGCACTGGTCGGTGATGATGGAGATGCCCACCGTCCGCATGCCCTGATGGTTGGCGACGATCACCTCGGGAACCGTGGACATGCCGACGACGTCGGCGCCGATCGCCCGGAGCATGCGGTACTCCGCGCGAGTCTCCAGGTTCGGGCCGGGCACCGCCACGTACACGCCTTCGCGCAGGGTGATGCCCAGGTCGAGGGCAGCCTGGCGCGCGAGGGCGCGGAGCTCGGGGTCGTACGGCGCCGACATGTCGGGAAACCGCGGCCCGAGGCGGTCGTCGTTCGGGCCCACGAGCGGGTTGTCGCCCAGCAGATTGATGTGATCGCTGATGAGGACCAGGTCTCCGGGGCTCCAGAGCGGGTGCATGCCGCCGCAGGCGTTCGAGACCACGAGCGTGCGCGCACCGAGCGCGTGCAGCACGCGCACGGGAAACGTCACCTGGCGAAGATCGTAGCCCTCGTAGCGGTGGAACCGGCCCTGCATGGCCACCACCGGCCGGCCGCCGAGTGCGCCGAGCAGGAGCTTCCCCGCGTGGGTCTCCACCGTGGACAGCGGGAACCCCGGGACGTCCTCGTAGGGCACCTCGGCGTCGACGGCGATCTCCCGCGCGAGGTCGCCAAGCCCGGTGCCCAGGATCACGCCGATGTCGGGAACGAGCGGGGACCGCCGGCGCACGGCGGCGGCGGCGGCCTGGATCTCGTCGAACAAGGGCGACACAGCGGTCATGCGCGTTCCCCGAACAGCACGGTCCCCAGCCGGATCATCGTGGCACCCTCCTCGACCGCGACTGGATAGTCCCCGGACATCCCCATCGAGAGCTCCGGCAGCCGGCGCCCGCGGCGCTCCTCCGCGTCGCGCAGCTCGCGGAGACGGCGAAAGGCGCGCCGCTGCTCCTCGGCGTCGCCGGTCAGGGCGCTCATCGTCATGAGACCGCGCAGCTCGAGCCGCTCGAACCGGTCCAGCTCATCGAGCAGACCCGGCAGCCCGTCCGGCTCCGCCCCGCCCTTCTGGGGCTCGTCGCTGCAGTTCACCTGCACCAGCACGGCCTGACGCCCGCCGGGCGCCATGCGGCGGTCGAGCTCGGCGGCGAGGTCCGCCCGGTCGAGCGAGTGGATAAGAGCGAACCGCCCCACGGCGTGCTTCGCCTTGTTGCGCTGGAGCGATCCGATCAGGTGCCACGCAACCGGCAGCTCCGCAAGCGCCGCCTGCTTCTGCAGCGCTTCCTGGACCCGGTTCTCCCCAACGTCGGCGAGCCCGGCCGCGAGCGCGGCCCGAACGGCCTCGGGACCATGCGTCTTGGTGACGGCGACGATCCTGACGGGATGGGTCCAGCCACCCATCGCCTGGTGCTTCTCCACGGCCTCGCGCACCCGGGCCAAGCTGTCCGGGAGGGCTGAGAAGTCCATAGCCTCGGAATTTACTTGAGCTTGGCTGTTTATTGCAGTGGCCCGGCAGGCAGTTGGGGGGTTGCTGCGGCCCGCGCGGCCGAGTCCACTACCGCCCGAATGGCGCTCCTGAGGTCGGGACTGGTCGTGAGCCGGATCGCCAGGTCGGCCGCCGCCCGAAGCCTGGCGTGGTCCGGCCGCGCGGCATAGGCGAACACGAGAAACGTCGGCGGCAGACTCAGCTCGGCCGCCACGCTCGCGCTGGTGCTCTCGAGCCCTTCGGGGCCCTGCTGCAGCAGGCCCGCGTAGCGGTAGGTGTCGAACACGAGGCGCCCGGTGGTGACGACGTCGAGCGGAACGCCGTTGAAGCGGTGCAGATCGAGCGCCGGGTCGGTCGTGTCGGGCCGCTGGGACAGCAGCTCGAACCCGAGCCCGCGCTGGACCACATAGTCGCCGAGGCCGGCGAAGCTCCGCCCCGTGGTGGACGCCCAGACGATCGGACGCTTGCCGATGCTCTCCCGCAGGACGGCGAGCGTGAGCAGGTCGTTCGGGTAGAGGAAGGCCCCTTTCGCGATCGTACGGCTGAGCGGCCCGAGGCGCACCTCCAGCGCGGAGGGCGCGGAATAGCCGTGCATGGCCGAGGCGATCGTGGAATCGCTCATGGTGTGCAGCGGTCCACTCGGCGCGGGCCCGATCCTTTCCCGCCATACCGTCGGCAGCGCGGCCGTATCCAGCGGGCGGGCGGGCGCGTCGCGGAGCTGGCGCATGTACCAGTCGGTGTTGGCCAGCGCCAGGCATACGACCGTGACGTCCCGCCGGATACCCTCGACCTCCTGCGCCCACCACAAAGGGAAGGTGTCGTTGTCGCCGTAGGTGAAGAGCACGGCGTGGGGAGGCGCGCTGTTGAGCAGGTCGTACGCGAAATCGGCCGCGAGCCGGGCATCGGCGCCGCCCCGCCGGCCGGCGGCTTTCCAGTTGAGTCCGACCGGAACCAGCACGAGCAGGAGCACCGCGGGGGCCGCGCGCGCCGCGGAGCCCAGCCGGTCCGCCAGCCGGCCCGCCAGCTCGCCCAGCCCGATTCCCGCCCACAGGCCCCAGACCACGAACGAGACCACGAAGAAGTAGTCGCGCTCCCGTACCTCGTGGTCGGCGCCGCGCGGCCAGAGGTCGAACCACCGCGCGTACCCCGGCCGAAAATTCATGTACACGACGAGCCCGAGGCCGGTGACCAGCCAGAGCATGAACAGAAGCCACCAGCCGGCGGGGTCGCGGCGGCGC
>JAICJD010000160.1 GCA_025928645.1 Gemmatimonadales bacterium | reverse complement strand
GGGGGGTGGAGTCGACGTCGGAGGTGGAGTCGGCGTCCGAGGCCTCCCGCAGCGCCGCCGTACCGGCGTCGTGCGGCTCGGCGGCGAGCGCGAGCTGGCTGCGGGCCTCGGCGGTCATGAGCACGCCGCCCAGCGCCTCGACCTCGTCGCGGAGCTCGACCAGCGGAATGATCCGCGACCCGTGCTCCTCGCTTCGCAGGAAGACCCGCTCGCGGAAGATGTCCACGGCGATCACGCGCTCCGGGCCGCGCGCGGTGGTCACCAGCTTCCCTTCCTTGGGAAACCGCCGGCGCGCGGCCACGTAGAACTCGTGCTCGTACTTGAGGCAGCAGAGCAGGCGTCCGCAGCCGCCGGAGATCTGGCTCGGATTGAGCGAGAGGTGCTGGTCCTTGGCGAGACCGAGGTTCACGGGCGACAGCTCCGTGAGCCACGACGAGCAGCAGTACTCCCGGCCGCAGCGGCCGACCCCGGACAGGCGGGCGGCCTCGTCACGCACGCCGATCTGGCGCAGCTCGATGCGGGTGCGGAAGAGCGAGGCCAGGTCGCGCACGAGCGCGCGGAAGTCGACCCGCTTTTCGGCGGTGAAGTAGATGGTGAGCTTGTTCCGGTCCCACTGCCACTCGGTATCGCTCACCTTCATCAGGAGGTCGTGCGTGCGGACCCGCTCGATGACCTTGCGGCGGGCCTCGTCCTCGGACCGACGGTTCTCGTCGTGGACGCGCTGGTCGTCGCGGGTGGCGCGCCGGACTACTGGCTTGGGCGGGGCCTCGGGCGCGGCGTCCGCGCCGACGGCGCAGCTCGAGCAGCCGCCGCACTTCTTCGCGGCGACGTCGCCCACGGCGGTGACCCGGCCGAAGTCGCGCCCGCGCTCGGCCTCGACCAGCACCGTCTCGCCCACCCGGAGCGGCGCGGCCTCGTCCGGCCAGACGAAATAGCCCTTACGGGTGCCCTTGAACCGCACCTCGATCATCTGGCTCACTCAGGCCTCGGTGTACGCGCCCATAGCCGCGTACTTCTCGGCCCGGCGGCGGACCAGCTTCTCGGGGCGGATCTTCCGGAGCTCGGTCATGTGGCGGATGAGGGCGTCCCGCAGCGCCTCGCCGGTGGCGTCCGGATCGACGTGCGCGCCACCGACCGGCTCCGTCACGATCTCGTCGATCACCTTGAGGCGGAGCAGGTCGTCAGCCGTGAGCTTGAGGGCCTCGGCCGCGCGCTCCCGCTGGCTCGCGTCCTTCCACAGGATGGCCGCGCAGCCCTCGGGCGAGATCACCGAGTAGACCGAGTTCTCCAGCATGAGGATGCGGTCGGCGACGCCCAGCGCGAGCGCGCCGCCCGAGCCACCTTCGCCGATCACCACCGCGATGCTCGGGGTCGGCAGGCCCGACATCTCGAGGATGTTCCGCGCCAGGGCTTCGGACTGCCCGCGCTCCTCGGCTCCGAGCCCCGGGTAGGCGCCCGGCGTGTCGATCAGCGTGATGACCGGCGCGCCGAACTTGGCGCCGAGCTTCATGAGGCGGAGCGCCTTGCGGTAGCCCTCCGGGTGGGGCATCCCGAAATTGCGCTTGAGATTCTCCTTGGTATCGCGGCCTTTCTGGTGGCCGATGACCATCACCGACGTCCCCGCGAGACGAGCCCAGCCGCCGACCACCGCCGGGTCGTCCAGGTAGAGGCGGTCGCCGTGCAGCTCGATGAAGTCGGTGAAGATGGTGCTGAGGTAGTCCAGCGTGTAGGGGCGGCGGGGGTGGCGGGCGACCATGACCCGCTGGATGGGTGTGAGATTTCGATAAATCTCCGCCCGAAGCGCCTCGAGCTTGGCCTGCAGGCCCTCGAGCTCGCCCTCGATGTCGATCTGCCGCTCGGTGCCGATCCGCTTCAGGTCTTCGATCTGCCGCTCCAGCTCGAGCAGCGGCTTCTCGAACTCCAGCGAATACGCTGAGGCCATCGGGCTCAACCCGCCTTGATGTAGTGAACGGAATCGGCACCCAGGAGATCGCGGAGGGCCCGGACCAGGTCGTCCTCCGCGGCCACGCGGACGCGACGGGAGCGGAGCCGCACCGACTCTCCGTTCCCGTCGGACCACTCAATATACAGGGGCGTCGGGCCGGGGTGCGCCGAGCAGAGCGCCGCGGCCTGGCGGAGCGCGTCCGGCGCCGGCGCGCCGGGCGCGCGCCAGCGGAAGCTCAGCGCCACCGCTCCCGAGGGCCTCAGCTCGTCGAGCGCCCGAGCCGCCTCGACGATGAACGGCGCGTGGTCCTCGCCGCGGTCGCGGTCGCTGTAGCCGCCGGTCAGGAGCAGCGCCGCGTCGGGCGTGATGACGCCGTTGAGCCGCGCCCACGCGTCGGGGAACACGATTGCCTCCGCCGTGCCGTGGAAGTCCTCGAGCACGAGGCGCGCGTACTCCTTGCCCGTCTTCTTCGAGATCTGCCGCTTCACGCCGGTCACCACCGCGGCCACGCTCACCTGGTGCTCGCTCCATTCGCCGAGCGTGGCGGTGGTCCGGGTGCCGAACAGCTCGACCTCCGAGCGGAACCGCTCGAGCGGGTGCCCCGAGATGAAGAAACCGAGCACCTCCTTCTCCTTGGCCAGGCGCTCCGCCTCGGTCCACGCGGGCACGTCGGGGAGCCCGGCCCGGCGGGGTCGCGGCGCGCTGCCGTCGCCGCCGAACAGCGAGGCCTGCCCGGCCTCCTTCTCCGCCTGGAGCAGCTGGGCTTCGCCCAGCACCGCGTCGAGCGCCTCGCACAGCTGCTTGCGGTGGCCGCCCAGCTCGTCGCACGCGCCGGCCATGATGAGCGACTCGAGCACCCGCTTGTTGCACAGCCGCAGGTCGATCCGCTCGACGAAGTCCGCGAGCGTGGTGAAGGGCGCGTCCTGCCGCGCGGCGATGATGCTCTCGATGGCGCCCCAGCCCACGTTCCGGATGGCGCCGAGGCCGAACCGGAGCCGGCGCTCCCCTACGACGGTGAACTTGAACCCCGACTCGTTCACATCGGGCGCGAGCACCTCGAGGTCGAGCTCGCGCGCCTCGTTGATGTACTGCACGACCTTGTCGGTGTTCCCGATCTCCGACGACAGGAGCGCCGCCATGAACTCAGCGGGGTAGTGCGCCTTGAGCCACGCGGTCTGGTACGACAGGACCGAGTAGGCCACCGAGTGCGACTTGTTGAAGCCGTAGCGGCCGAAGGTCTCGATCTGCGCGGCCAGGTCGTCCACCAGCCGCTGGGGGTGACCCAGCGCCATGGCGCGCTCGCAGAACTTCCCCAGCTCCTTCCGGATCAGCTCCGCGTCCTTCTTGCCCACCGCCTTCCGCAACACGTCCGCTTCCGCCAGGCTGAAGCCGGCCAGCACGTTGGCGATGCGCATCACCTGCTCCTGGTAGGTGATGACGCCGTAGGTCGGCTCGAGGACCTCCTGCAGCGACGGGTGCGGATAGGTGACCTTTTCCAGCCCCAGCTTCCGCCGGATGAATACCGTGTGCATGCCGGCGTCGAGCGGACCCGGGCGGAGCAGCGCGTTCGAGGCCACCAGGTCGTCGAACCGGTCGCACTTCATGGCCCGGAGCGTGTCCGTCGCGAGCGGCGACTCGAACTGGAACACGCCGGCCGTGCGGCCCTGGCGGAGCAGCTCGTAGACCTTCGGGTCGTCGAAAGTGAGCCGGTCCATGTCCACGTCGACGCCGGTGCGCGCCGCGATCATGAGCCCCGCGTCGTGGATGACGGTGAGCGTCTTGAGGCCGAGCATGTCCATCTTGAGCATGCCGACCTTCTCGAGCGCGCCCATCTCGTACTGCGTGATGATCGATTCCTCGCCGTCGGCCGCGGCGCCGGCGCCCCTGGTGGGCGCGGTGCACACCGGCACGTAGTCGGCCAGCGGCCCCGGGGCGATCACCACGCCTGCCGCGTGCACCGACATGTGGCGGGAGATGCCCTCGATCCGGGAGCTCAGGTCCAGCAGGCGCCGGTACGACGGGTTCCCCTTCACCAGGTCACGCAGCTCGTCGACCTTCTTCTCCGCCTCGGGGATGCTCAGGCTGTAGGCGGGGCCCGACGGGATGAGCTTGGTGATCCGGTCCGCCTCGCCGGGCGCGATGCGGAGCACGCGGGCAACGTCCTTGACGGCGGCCCGCGCCTTCATGGTGCCGAAGGTCACGATCTGCCCCACGCTCGCGCGCCCGTAGCGCTGCCGCACGTATTCGATGACCTCGCCGCGGCGCTCGAAGCAGAAGTCCACGTCGATGTCGGGCATCGACACGCGCTCGGGGTTGAGGAACCGCTCGAACAGGAGGTCGAACTTGAGCGGGCAGACGTCGGTGATGCCGAGCGAGTACGCGACGATCGAGCCGGCGGCCGAGCCGCGGCCGGGGCCCACCGGAATGCCGCGGTCGCGCGCCGCCGCGATGAAGTCCTGGACGATCAGGAAGTAGCCCGCGTAGCCCGCCGTGTTGATGACGCCGAGCTCGTAGGCCAGCCGCTCCTCGACCTCCGGCGGCAGCGGCTCCCCGTACCGGCGCGCCGCCCCCCGCCGCGCCAGATCCTCCAGCAGCGCCTCGTCCGACGCGTAGCCCTCGGGGCGGGGGAAACCGGGCACGAAGTACTTCTTCTCGAAGTCGAACTCGCACAGGTCCGCGACGGTCTGCGTGTTGGCCAGGACGTCGGGATGGTCGGGGAACAGCGCCCGCATTTCCTTCTCGGACTTGACGTACGATTCCTCGCCGGTGAAGCGGAACCGCTTGGGATCGTCCAGATCGCTTCCGGTGCCGATGGCGAGGAGCACGTCGTGCGATTCCGCGTCTTCCCGGCGGAGATAGTGCGCGTCGTTGGTGGCCACGACGCCGAGGCCGAGCTCGCGGCCGAGCCGGAGCATGCCCTCGGCCACGACGCGCTCCTCGCCGATGCCGTGCTGCTGCACCTCGAGCCAGAACCCATCCGGCCCGAACAGCCGGCCGAACCACTCGGCGCTGCGCTTCGCCTCGTCGTAGCGGCCCTGGCGGAGGTGCAGCGAGACTTCGCCCGAGAGGCAGGCCGCGAGGCAGACCACCCCCTCGTGATGTTCCTCGAGGCACGCCTTGTCGATCCGGGGCCGGCGATAGAACCCTTCGGTGAACCCGATCGACGTGAGCCGGACCAGGTTCTTGTACCCGGCTCGGTTTTTCGCGAGGAGCACGAGATGGCTGTACGCGGCGGGGGCGCTGCCGGGCTTCTCGCGCGCCTGCCGCGGGCCGAAGGCGAGATAGGCCTCGAAGCCGAGGATGGGCCGAAGCTTCTGCGCCTTGGCCTCCTCGTAGAACGACCAGGCCGCGTGCATGTTGCCGTGGTCGGTGACGGCCAGGCTGTCCATGCCGAGCTTCTTGACGTGCGCGACGAGATCGGGGATGCGGCTGGCCCCGTCGAGCAGGGAATATTCGCTGTGGGTGTGGAGGTGTACGAACGACATGTCGGTAAGCGGTGAACGGCAGGAGTCATCCTGAGCGAAGCGAAGGAGTCATGCGCCGACGCATGCCCCCTTCGCTTCGCTCAGGGTGACGCACACCGCTTACCGCGTGTTCTCCCGCTGCTCCAGCTCACGCCAGACGGCGTCCAGCGGGACACCGCGAGCCTCGAGCAGCACCAGAAGATGATAGAGGAGATCGGCCGCCTCGGACGCGAGACGCTCGGGCTCCTCCGCATTCGCCGCCACGACGACCTCGACCGCCTCCTCGCCCACCTTCTGCGAGACCTTGGGGACGCCGCGGTCGAGCAGCTGGGCCGTATACGAGCCGGCGGGCCGCTCGACGGCGCGCCGCGCGATCGTGGCGGCCAGCCGTGTGAGGACGTGGCCGCCTGGATCGTCCCCCGCGACGGTGCCGCCGTCAGGGGCCGCTGCCGCCGCGAAGCAGGTGCGGGCGCCGGTGTGGCAGGCGGGGCCGGTCTGCTCGACGCGGTAGAGCACCGCGTCGCCGTCGCAATCGATCCGGATCTCGTGCACGGCCTGATGGTGGCCTGAAGTCTCGCCTTTGCGCCACAGGGCCCCACGGGAGCGGCTGTAGTAATGCGCGGACCCCGTGGCCGCCGTGCGCTCCAGAGCCTCGCGGTTGGCGTACGCGACCATCAGCACGTCGCCCGACCGGCTCTCCTGCGCCACGACCGGGACCAGGCCATCCGGCCCGAAACGGACCCCGGCGAGCCAGTTGTCGTCGGACACCGCCAGAAGGTACCGGCGCCCTGCGCGATTGTCAAAAGCCCTTGTGGTTCCTTATCTTGCTTGCCGTACCAGCCTTCATCCGGCGCACCCGCGGAGCCCAAAAAACCCGTGACCATCACTCATCGTTGCGCGGCGCCGCTTGCGGTGGCGCTGGTGCTCGCCGCCTGCGGCAGCAGCGGACCCGAGCCGTCGCCCCCCGTGGACTGCTCGACGGCCTCGACCACCCTGCTGACGCCCGGCCAGGCGACGATGTTCGACGCGTCATCGCAGGGCTGCCTTCGGCTGCCTCCACCCGGCGGCGGCGGCGCCGAGTATCTCTACTTCGCCGGCATCACGGACGGCGAGGTCACGTCGATCGGCTCGTCGGCGACCTACCAGCTCTACGGGGCGCCGGCCCAGGCCGCGGCGCGGGCCGCTCACGTGTCGCGGCCCGCGGCGGCGCTTCGGCAGGGGGCGCCGGCCCGGGCGTTTCACGGCCGGCTTCGGGAAATGGAGCGGGAGGCGGCGCGCGAATCTGCCCGGGCGCGCGGCTCCGCGGCGCTTCGGAGTCCCGCCGCGGTCGCGCAGCCGCCTGCCGTCGGCGACAAGCGCGCGTTCAACGTGCTCGCCGACGGCACGACCGACGGCACCAAGGCGAGCGACTATCTGCAGGTGAACGCCACGGTCCAGTACGTCGGGGCCCACACCGCCGTCTACCTTGACGACGCCGCCCCCGCGCCGACCTACTCGCCCGACGACATCCAGGCGCTCGGGACCATGTTCGACACCTACCTCTACCCCATCGATACCACCGCCTTCGGGCGCGAGTCGGATATCGATCAGAACGGGGTGGTGCTGATCCTGCTTACCGACCGGGTCACCAAGATCGTCCCGTGCGACGGCGAGTCCCAGATCATCGGGTTCTTCCTGCCGTTCGACCTGGTGCCGGGCCACGCCGGCTCGAACTCGGGCGAGGTGTTCTATGGGCTCGTTCCCGACGCAAGCTGCAACGTGAGCGTGGATGACGCCCGCTTCAGCCTGCCGCCGGTCATGATCCACGAGTTCCAGCACATGATCAGCTTCAACCAGCATGCGTTGTCGCGCGGCGGCAACGTCGAGGAGACCTGGCTCAACGAGGGACTGTCGTCGTTCGCCGAGGAGCTGGGTGGCCGGCTGGTGCCCGACGCGAGCTGCGCGAACAACGACTGCCTGACGCAGTTCTCGCTGATCAATCTGGACAACGCGCAGCGCTACCTCTCGGACCCGGTGGCGAACTACCTGGTCGGCCCCGACCGCGTGCCGATCCCGCTGCAGGAGTACGGATCCGGCTGGCTGTTCGTACGCTGGTTGCTGGACCACTACGCCACGACCGCCACGCTGGGCACCGACCTCACCCGGAAGCTCGACGCCACCACCCGCACCGGGATGGACAACGTGGTGAACGCCACCGGCGCCGACTTCCCGTCTCTCGTCGTGCACTGGCAGCTCGCGAATTATCTGGACGACCTGCCGGGGTTCACGCCGGCCGATCCGCGGGATCAGTACCTGTCCTGGAACTTCCGCGAGGCGTACGCATCCCTGCACGCGAGCTTCCCCGGTCTGTTCCCCTCGGTGTATCCGCTCGACCCGCCCACCGCCACCGATGGACGCTTCGAGGACACGGGCACGCTCCTGGCCGGCTCGGGCCTCCATCTGCTCATCGACCTGACCCCAGACGGGGCCGGGGCCAACCTGGCGCTGACCGACACCGACGGCAGCTCCGCGCTGCCCTCGGCCGCCGGCCCGCGCATCGGCCTCGTTCGGATCCGGTGAAGCGCGTGGT
>JAICJD010000225.1 GCA_025928645.1 Gemmatimonadales bacterium | reverse complement strand
GCCGCGGCGCAGCCGGCGCCGGGCACGACCACGGAGGGCGCGCCGGTGGCGCCCAACGCGCCGGCCGACCCCAACGCGTCCGGGTACGTGCCGCCGGCGAACGATACGACCGGAGGCGCGCCCGGCCAGGCCACGACGCCGGGCGCGGCGCCGCTGGACTCGACGGTGCCGGCGCCGGTGACCGACACCGGCTCGGCCGGCGCGGCACCGACGTACGTAGCGCCGACCCCTGCCCCGGCGGCCGCAGCGGCGGCACCGGCGCCCCAGCCCGCGCCGGCCGCGCTCGCACTCCGGCGGATCGGCCAGTGGAGCACGAGCAACGTCACCGCGCCTGCCCGGCTCCTCATCCGCGACGACAGCGCCTACGCGCAGTTCTGGGCCAGCGTCGGCCCGGGCGCCGGGGCGCGGCCGTCGGTGGACTTCACGCGCGACATCGTGATCGCGGTGGCGGCGGGGCAGCAGTCCACCGGCGGGCACACGATCGCCGTGCAGCGGGTGACCCGGGTGGGCGACGGGCTCGCCGTGCAGGTGCTCGAGACGACGCCGGCGCCGGGGTGCAGCGTGTCGCAGGCGCTGACGCAGCCGGTGGACATCGTGGTGGTGGACGGGGCGTCGGCCAGGACGTGGAGCTTTTCGGAGAGCACGCAGGCACGGCCGTGCTGACGCGGTTCCCCGAGCTCCGGCGCGTTGGCTCCGGTGTATGTGGCTCCGGCGGGGCGACGGGGCTCCCGCCGGTCGCTGGACCGCTTCGCTGAACGTCGTGGGAACGGGTCGATGGCGATGGCTCGCGCCGGGTACTCGCGAAGCGGGTGGTCTCCCTCTGGGAGCCCCATCGCTCCGCCTGCGCCCCCGCTCCGATGTGCGCGCGGCCCTCCCGAGGGGCTGCCCACCGCCTGAAATCATCCCTGCCACTCGCAAGGCCCTTCGTCGGAGCGACTTCCGGCGTCTCTGATGCCCGGTCCTGGGCATCCCTGGGCCATCTCCGTGCCCTGCTTCTACATGGGCGATCCGCCGAATCGGCAGGCCAGCCCTGGACTTCAGATCTCACCGCAAGAATAAGGTACATAAGGGGATAGGCCAGCCTTGACAGGTTGCTGGCCGGCAACCGTTATTCCGCGACCCGGTTCAGTCAGCCAGGCTGCGCCGGCCGGTCAACGCACGCCTGAAAGAGCAAATCCAGGATGTCCAGCTCGCTCCCGCACCTGCCCCGCCGTTCCGTCCCGTCGCTCGCCGCCGGCTCGACGGCGCCCGCGCGTGATGTCGCTGAAGAGCGTTCGATTGCGCCCGCCCCCTCCGCCCCCGTGGCTCGCCGAGAGCCGCACGTTTGCGCCGTCCACGGCGAGACGCGCGCCGACGATTACTACTGGCTCCGTCACCGCGAGGACGCGGAGGTGATTGCGTACCTCGAGGCGGAGAATCGGTACACGGATTCGGCCATGCTGGCGACAGATTCCCTGCGCGAAGAGCTCTACCAGGAGCTCCGCGGGCGCATCAAGGAGTCGGACCTGAGCGTGCCCGAGCCGCTCGACGGGTGGCTGTACTACACCCGCACCGAGGCGGGCGCGCAGTACCCCATCTTCTGCCGCCAGCGGGCGGACGGGCGAGATGGGCCCGGGCCGGAGGAGGTGCTGCTCGATCTCAACCCGCTCGCCGCCGGGCACGCCTACTTCAGGCTGGGCGCGTTCGAGGTAAGCCCCGACCACCGGCTGCTCGCGTGGTCGGCCGATACCAGCGGCGCGGAGTCGTTCACCCTCTACGTGAAGGACCTGGCCTCGGGCGAGCAGCTCGCCGACACGGTCGCGGGCGCGTCGGCCGGAGCGGCCTGGGCCAACGACAACCGCACGCTGTTCTACGTCACGCTCGACGAGGCGCGCCGCCCCTGCCGGCTGTTCCGGCATCGGTTGGGCCGGCCACTGTCGGAAGACGTGCTGGTGCACTTCGAGGCCGACGAGTCGTTCTTCGTGGACGTCACCCGGAGCGGCAGCCGCCGGTACCTGCTGCTCGACCTGGCGAGCCACTCCACCACGGAGGTGCGCTACCTCGACGCCGACACGCCCGAAGGCGCCTTCCAAGTCGTCGAGCCTCGGCGCGCGGGCATCGAGTACTCGGTCTCGCACCATGGCGACCTGTTTTACATCGTCACCAACGACGGAGCGCCCAACTTCCGGCTGGTGAGCGCGCCGGTCGCGAGTCCCTCGCGCGACCACTGGACCGAGGTGCTCGGCGCGCGCGCCGAGGTGAAGATCGATTCGGCGGACTCGTTTCGGGATCATCTCGTTGTGTATGAGAGAGAGGCGGGGCTCAGGCAGATCAGGATCCTGGAGCTGGGCGGGAAGGCGGTCAGACGGTCAGACGGCCGTATGCTCGGGGCAACGGGCGAGCAGGTGAGTCATCAGGCCGGGGATTCGACCATCCGACCGTCTGACCGTCTGACCGTCTTCCCGTCTGCCGGGTACGTCATCCCCTTGCCCGAGCCCGTCTACACCCTCCGCCAGCACGAGAACCCGGAGTTCGACACCACCGTGCTCCGGTTCACCTACACCTCGCTGGTCACGCCGGCGTCCGTGGTTGACTGGGACATGGCCGAGCGGACCTGGACCGTGCGGAAGCAGACGGAAGTGCTCGGCGGGTACGATCCGGCGCGGTATCGCTCGGAGCGGCGGTTCGCGGCGGCGCCGGACGGCACCCGGGTGCCGATCTCGCTGGTGTATCAGCTCCCGCTCGAGCGGCCGGGCGGGCCGAGGCCCATGCTGCTCACGGGTTACGGCGCGTACGGCGTGAGCTTCGACCCGGCGTTCTCGATCAGCAACCTGAGCCTGCTCGACCGGGGCGTAGTGTTCGCCATCGCGCACGTGCGCGGCGGCGAGGAGATGGGCCGCGCCTGGTACGAGGGCGGCCGGCGGCAGCAGAAGCCGAACACGTTCACTGATTTCATCGCGGCGGCGGAGTACCTGATCGCGGAGGGGTTCACCGCGCCCGACCGGCTCGCGATCACGGGCGGGAGCGCGGGCGGGCTCCTCATGGGCGCGGTCACCAACATGCGGCCCGAGCTGTTCCGCGCGGTGGTGGCCGAGGTGCCGTTCGTGGACGTGGTGAACACCATGCTGGATGCGTCGCTGCCGCTCACGGTCATCGAGTACGACGAGTGGGGCAACCCGAACGACCCAGAGGCGTACCGCTGCATCCGGGGCTATTCGCCGTACGACAACGTGTGCGCCCAGGCGTACCCGCACATGCTGATCACGGCGGGGCTCAACGATCCGCGGGTGGCGTACTGGGAGCCGGCCAAGTACACGGCAAAGCTCCGGGCGCTCAAGACCGACCAGAACCGGCTGCTGCTGCGGACGAACATGGGCGCGGGGCACGGCGGGGCGTCCGGGAGGTTCGACTTCCTGCGGGAGGTGGCCTTCAAGTTCGCGTTTGTGCTGGACGTGCTGGGGATTGTTTAGCTGCCGGGAGTCGGGGTGCGCGGCTCCGGCCGGGTGGGCGGCGCTCCCTCCGGGCGCTACGGTCGCCGCTGCTTTCCCGGTGCGGCGGTCGATACCGATGGCGGCGCCCAACGCGCCCTCCGGGAGCACCAGCCACCCGGCCTGCGCCCGTCGTTCCGGTCGCTCGCGAGCAGCTCGCAAGTCCCCAGCACGTTTGGTTTCGCGGGGCTTTTGCTTGTAGCTGGGTCTAGTCGATGAAGTAGTGGTTCCCTATTCTCCTCCGTCGGACGATCTCCCCCTTCTCCTCTTCAGTCTTCAAAACCGGCTCGGTCCGGCGCGCTTTTCCGATCGGGAGCACGTGCGTCCCGGGAGCGACTGGCGCAGGCCGGGTGGACGGTGCTCCCGGAGGGCGCGTCAGTCGTCGGCACTACCTCCGGGCATGAGTAGCAACCCGACGCATACGTGCCGGCGACTGCAGCGTCCCGGAGGGAGCGCCGCCCGACCGGCCGGAGCCGCGGCCCCCCCGAACGACGACGCACATGCCCCGAAACGCAGGAAAAGCGCGACGGACCGAAATCGCGTCGCGCTTCCTTGCGGCGTGCGCGGATGACTGCCGGCCATCCGGCCGGTCCCGCGCCGCCCTGCTCCGGCCGATCCGGCCTGAGCGTTTTTCCGACCGGTTG
>JAICJD010000096.1 GCA_025928645.1 Gemmatimonadales bacterium | reverse complement strand
GGCGGACCGAGTCGCCGTCGAGCCTCGCGCCCCCGCGCACGCTGCCGAACCGCACGCCGAGGCCGGGCAGCGACATGCTCCCGGTCCGGATGTCGAACTGACCGGCGAGCCGCGGGCGCGCCCACGTGCCCTCCACCTGCATATCGGCGACGAGGGTGCCGCCCACGTGCGATACCGCCGGCGTCACCGCCTCGAGCAGGCCGAGCGACACGCTGTCGGTATGCGCCCGGACCGATAACGGGCCCTCGAGCTGGCGCTTCTCGACGCGGGTGAAGGCGAGATCGAGCGGCAGGTGCGCCTCGACCTGCAGCAGGTCCTCGCCGGTGCGCCAGAGGTCGAGCGTGGCGTCGAGCCGCCGGTTCTCGTAGTTGAGCGCCCCCTCGATGAACGGCGACTGGAAGTCGCCGAAGCGTCCGTCCGCCATGCGCGCGACTCCGCGCAAGGTCGGCTGGGCGGCGGTGCCGCCCACGTGCAGGTTGAGCTCCGCCTCGCCGCCGACCCCCAGCGTGTCGCGCTGGAGCAGGCCGTAGAGGTCGTGCAGGTCGAGGCCGAGCAGCTCGATGTCGAGGTTCCCGGGGGCGGTGCCCGGCACGCGGCCTGACGCCTGGAGCAGGCTCGAGCCGTCCACGGCGCGGAGGCGCGCCTCGGTGAGCGACGGCGCCGAGTCGGCGAGCACGACGGTCACGGGCCGCTCGAGCCGGTAGCGCCGCACGGCGAGCCGGGCCAGGAGCGAATCGAGCACCAGGCGAGGAGTGTCGTCCCGCTGGAACCACTGCCCCGCCGCGTCGAACCGCGACGTGCCGCCCACCGCGGTGCCGCCGCTCCAGGCCAGCGAGTCGCGATACCCGTTCACGCCGGCAGCCGGCCCGGTGAAGGTCCACTGCCGGAGATGGACGGTATCGGCGGAGGCGCTCGCCGTGAGCCGCGGGCGCCGCCCGCCGAGCCAGTCGAGGCTCGCGGTCATTCGCGGTACCCGCGCGCGCAGCCACTCGAAGCCGAACACCTCGGCTCCGGCGACGGCCTGGAGCGAGTCCAGGCTCCCCGCGAGCTCCACTCGGCCCGTCGCGCGCCCGCCCAGCGGACGCGACTCCGCGCTGGTGTCGCGCGTCTGCTTCGTCACCGCGAGCAGCAGCGAGTCGAAGCCGATGAGGCTGTCGGCCGCGAGATCGAACCGCATGCGGCCCTGGTGCGGCGCGGCCCACCCCAGCGTCCCGCTTCCGGCGGCGCGCGCGCCCTGCCACTCGGCGTAGGCCGTGTCCACCCGGATGACGCTGTCGTGCACCGCGCCGCGCCCGTAGAGGCTGTCGAGCGTCCATTCACGGATGCGGCTCCGCGAGAGCGACAGCTCGAGATCGCCCTCGGGCGCCCGCAGCGTGTCGATGCTGCCGCTGGCGTGGAGCCGGCCGGCGAGCGCGGTGGACGGCTGCGCCGGCGACAGCTTGGCCAGGTTGAGCCGGGAGAAGCCGAGCCGGAGGTTCTCGGCGCCCCAGTGCGGGGGCTGCAGGGTGACGAAGCCCTGCGCCGTGACGTCGCCCAGGTCGCCCCGGAGGTCCGCGTCCACCGCCAGGCGGCTGAGCCGGCCGTGGCTCCGGAACGGACCGCGCAGCTCCCCCTGCGCCTTGAGGGTGGGAAACGCGCGACGGATCCCCTCGAACGACAGCGGGTCGAGGGTGAGGTCGGTGGCCAGCGTGAGCGAGTCGGTGCGGGTGTCGAGCGAGACCGTGCCGGTGGCCGTGCTCGGCGGACGGTCGCCGTCGCGCTGGGTGGCGGTGCCGTCGAACGTCACGTTGTGGAGCGGCCCGTCGAGCGTGCCCGCCGCGGCGAGCCGGCCCTCGACGATGACCGCCGGCGCGAGCCGCCGCACCGTGCGCAGGTCCACGTCCGAGCGCCGCACCGTGAAGTTGGTGAAGGTGAGGCCGCTGTCCCGGGTCGAGCCGACCACGCCCGAGCCCACGATCCGCGACACCGGCCGCCCCGGCACCCGCGCGTCCACGAACGCCCAGTCGACCGTCACGTCCATCGCGTCCAGGTACCCGCCGCCGGAGAGCGTGCCGCTCAGCGTGCCGAAGAAGGGCAGCGAGTCCACGTACGCGCGCGCCGCGTCGAGGTTCAGGTTCCGGAGCGTGAGCCGCATGTCGCGGAACCCGAGGCCGCGGCGCCGGTCGGTCACGGCCACGAGGGCTCCGTCGATGCGCTGGTCGCCCTGCTCGAGATGCAGATCCCGGATGTCGTAGGCGGTGCGCGCGCCGGTCTCCGACTTGGCCGCGAGCACGCCGCGGCCCACCATCGCCGGGAAATCGGGCGAGACCCAGTGCAGATCGTCCAGGTTCACGCGGCTCGAGGTGACCTGGAAGTCGAACAGCGTGGTGTCGTGCGGCCAGGTGAGCGCGCCGCCGCCGGAGAACTTCGTATCCGGGAGCGACCCGTGCGACAGGCTGAAGATCGCGCTGTCGCCGTGGAGCCGGACCCGGCCGGCCGCATCGGTCAGCGTGACGGCCGGGTCGCTCACCCGGGTCGCCAGCGAATCGATGTCCACGGTGAAGGGCAGCCGGTCGGGCGTGGTGATGCGGAGCCGGGCGAACCGCGCGTTGAGGTCCGACAGCATGATCACGCGGCGGAGCCCGTCGCGGCCCTCCTCGATGAGCCGGCCGGGCTTGGCCCGCTCGGCGGCCAGCGCCGAATCGCGCTGCGCCTGGGTGCGGAGCGACCCGTCCGGCTTCCACGGCTGCGCGATGCGGAGCGTGCCGCCGGTCACCCGCACCTTGTAGAAGTCGATCAGGGGCGAGCGGCCGCCGCCCGGGCCCTTCCGCAGGCCCAGGACATCCTCGAAGTTCATCCGCCCGTTGCGGAACTTGATGATCTGGATGGTGGGCTGGTCCAGCGTCACGCTGCTGAGCAGCACCTCGCCGGCGAGCAGGTTGGGCAGCCGGTACGTCACGCGTACCCGCGGCAGGTCGACCAGGAGCGCGCCGGCCGTGTCCCGCACCACCAGGTTCTGCAGGGTCAGGTCGTAGAGGAACGAGCCCGAGATCGCACCCACCTTCACCTGCCCGGTGAGCAGCCGGTCCAGCGCGCTCGAGACCGTGCGGGCGAGCAGCGCGCGCCCCGGCGGCGTGAGCGTCATGGACGACACCACGCCCAGGACCATCGCCAGGAGGCCGAGGAAGAAGACGAAGAAGAACCGCGCGGCCCGCCGCCGCATCAGAACGCCTGCCCCACGGCCACGTGGAAGGTGAACTTGCTGCCGCGCGCCTTGACGTACTGGTCCTGCCCCGGCACCAGCGAGAGCCCGCCCAGCGTGTCCACCTGGAACAGCGGGCCGGCCTGCAGCTTGTAGGGATTGTACGCCACGTCGAGCCGCGCGGGGCCGAGCGGCGTGGTGAGCCGGATGCCGGCGCCGGGCGTCACCCGGATGACCGCCGGGTTCCCGCTGCCGCGCTGCCACACGCCGCCCGCGTCCACGAACGCAGCGAGCCGAAGCCGGGAGCTCCACACCGGCGAGGGCACCCGGAGCTCGACGTTGCCCACCGCGAGCGTGTTGCCGCCGGTGGCCGCCACCGTTACGCGATCCGGATCGATCGGCCGGTTCTGCATCGCGGCGGTGTCCACCTCGCCCTGCGGCACCACGTACACCACGGCGCCCAGCTCGTTCCGCTCGAAGCCGCGCACGTCGTTGGGGCCGCCGGCGTAGAACCGCTGCTCCGGCGGGACGAAGTTGCCGCTCTGGGTCGCGACGTCCACGGTGGGCGCGAAGATGATGCCGCCGCGGAGCCGCCAGCTGAACACCACGTCCCGCCCGAGCGGCCGGTACCACGAATAGTCGGCCACGCTGCGCAGGAACTGCTCGAACGAGCTCGAGCCCAGGAAGCGCGAGCTCCAGGTGAGCTCGAGCGACGAGACCGAGCCGCGCGACGGGTCGAGCGGGTTGTTGACCTGCGGCACCGTCGCCGTCCCGGTGAGCGTCGCGAGCACCCGGTTCTGCCGGAGCAGCGCGACCAGGTCCGGCGTGCACGCGTTGAACGAGGCGCAGAAGCTCTCCGGCGTCGCCTCGGTGTGGCCGTAGGACAGCGTGTAGGCGAGCGACAGCGGGATCCGGCGCTTGGGCGACTCGCGGCGCAGGGTCACCGAGGTGCCGGTCTCCTGCCGCAGGTACACCTTGAATTCCGAGCGCCGCTCGGTGAACACCGACACCGCGATCGTGTTGTTGGGCGAGAGGAACGCCGGCCGCCGCACCGACGCGCCCAGGTTGAAGTTCACCTTGGCCGAGCCGACCGTGTCCTCGCTCGAGTTGCCGCAGATGCTGTGGTCCAGCCCCCAGTCGAACGGCCGTCCCACGCCGACCTTCGAGATCTGGCTGGTCAGGTCGAGGATGCGCCCGCCGCTCCCCAGGAAGTTGCGCGTGGTCCAGCCCAGCGAGCCGCGGAAGCAGTCGTCGGTGCCGTAGCCGATCCCGCCGCGGATCCGCCGTCGGCGCGCCTCGCTCACCTGCACCGTGAGCGGCACCGAGTCGGCGGTGGGCTCGAAGTGCGCCGAGTCGATGCTCACCGAGGCGTAGCGGAAGAGGTCCGACGAGTACAGGTTGCGCTGGCTCTGATACAGCTCATCCTGGGAGAAGGGACGCCCGCGGCGCGAGACCAGCAGGTTCCGCACCACCTGCGGCTCGATCCGGTTGGTGCCGACCACCTCCACCCGGCCGACCACGGCGCTCCGGCCCGGCACGACGTCGTAGGTCACCGTGGCGATGTCGGCGTCCTTGTTGGTCTCGAAGCTGGTGAAGACGCGCGCCGTCGCGCGGCCCCGGTCCTGGAGCCGGCGGGTGATGGTGTCGGCCGCGATCTGCATGACATAGCGGTTGAACGGGTCGCCCTGGCGCAGCGGCAGGTCGAGCAGGGTCTCCCGCCTGAGCTTCTCGGGCAGCGAGTCGAGCCCGGTGACCGACAGCGAGGTCACCCGGATCGGCTCGCCCTCGCGGATGCGGAACGTGATGTACACGTCGGACGGGGTCCGGCGAACGACGGTGTCGAGCTCGACGTGCGGGTATCCGCTCCGGCGGTAGAGAACCTGGATCCGCACGACGTCGCGCTTGAACTCCTGCTCGTCGAACGTGCGCTTCTCACCGAGCCCGAGCCAGCGGAAGAAGAAGCTGGTCGCGAACGTGCTCGAGTTGGTGGTGGCGATGGCGCTGGCGAGGACCTCGTCGGAGATGGCGCGGTTGCCCTCGAAGTCGAGCTGCCGCACGACCCGGGACGTCTCCTGCGCGCGGAGGGGAGCGGCAGCCGCGAGCAGCAATGCCAGCGCGGCCGCGGCCACGCCCCTCACTGAGGCTCCTTGGCCGGGCGACGAGGGGTGCGGGGGAGCGGGGGCGCGATTGACGACATGCTGTAAGCCCGGTAGTTTGACCACCTTACGCCTTCATGTCAACGTGCCGCCCGGCGCCCGGGCGGGTGCCGCCACGGAACCCCGATCCGCCATCCCCCTCTCCTGCCGGTCCTGCTGCTGCTCGCCGCGTGCGCGGTGGGCGGGGAGCCGCCCGTCGGCGCGGGACTCGCCTACTACCTGAGCGCCGATCCCGCCTCGCTCGACCCCGCGCTCTCGAGCGACGTGCAGAGCGGCGAGATGATCGCGCTCCTGTTCGACAACCTGGTCCAGTTCGACACCGAAGGCCGGCTCGTGCCCGGCCTGGCGACCCGCTGGGAGTCGGACCGCACCGGGACGGCGTACACCTTTCATCTCCGCGCGGGGGTCAGGTTTCACGACGGCCGGCCGCTCGATGCGCGGGCGGTGCGCGCCTCCATTCTCCGCGCGCTCGCGCCCGGCTCCCGCGCCGCGCGCCAGTGGCCGCTCCTGCCGATCGCGGGGGCCCGCGAGTACGCGGCGGGCACGGCCCGGACCGTGTCCGGCATGGCCGTGCCGGACGACAGCACGATCCGCTTCACGCTCACCGGCCCGCTCAACATCTTCCCTACCCTCCTCGCGATGCCGGTTGCGGCCGTGGTGCCCGACTCGACGGCGCCCAGCTTCGGCCAGGCGCCGGTGGGCAGCGGCCCCTGGCGGTTCGTCTCGTGGCGGCACGACGACGCGCTGGTGTTCGCGCGGAACCGGCGCTACTGGGGCGGCCCGCCGCGGGCGGACACGCTCACCGTGCGGATCATCCCCGAGGCGGTGACCCAGGCTGCCGAGTACGAAACCGGCAACCTGAGCGTGGTGGAGATCCCGTTCGGCGAGACCCGCCGCTGGGAGCTGGCCCACCCCGACGAGCTGCAGCAGCGGCCGGCCATTCGCGATCTGTACATCGCCATGAACACGACCCGGGGCCCGCTGCGCGATCTGCGGGTCCGGCGCGCGCTCAACCTCGCCATCGACGTCGAGACGATCCTCCGCACCCAGATGGCCGGGCGCGGCGTGCGCGCGGCCGGCGCGATCCCGCCCGGCATCATGGGCTACGACTCGACCCGCGCGCCGTATCCGTGGGATACCGCAGCCGCGCGCCGGCTGCTGGCCGAGGCCGGCTACCCCGACGGCTTCCGGCTGCAGCTCTGGCGGAACCAGCGCACCGAGCTGGTGCGCATCGCGCAGGCCGTGCAGCAGGATCTCGCGCGGATCGGCGTGTCGGTCGAGATCGTCGAACGGGACGCGCCGAGCGTACGCGCCGCGGTC
The DNA here is from genome assembly GCA_025928645.1 of Gemmatimonadales bacterium. Taxonomy (GTDB): domain Bacteria; phylum Gemmatimonadota; class Gemmatimonadetes; order Gemmatimonadales; family GWC2-71-9; genus CAVVWJ01. The sequence goes on along the minus strand of JAICJD010000096.1, from coordinate 8,060 downwards.
CGGAACGGCCGCGCCGACCTCTACCTGGGCGACTGGTACGCGGACTACCCCGATCCCGAGAACTTCAGCTACCCGCTGTTCCACTCGAGCAACGCGGGGCCGGGCGGGAACTACGCGTTTCTCCGCGACAGCACGCTCGATGCCATGATCATTCGCGTGAGGAGCACGCCCGACACCGCGGAGAAGGCGCGGCTCGCCCGTGAGATCGATGGCCGGGTCTTCGGCCTCGCGCCCTGGATCTTCCTCTGGTTCCCGGTCGACGAATGGGCCATGCAGCCGGACGTGAAGGGGTGGCGGATCCCGGCGGTGTTCACCGGCCAGCGGTGGACCCAGGCGGATCGGGTGCGGTGAGGCACTTCCTGCTCGGCCGGCTGGCGCTCCTCGTCCCCACGCTCGCGGGGGTGCTGGCCGTGACCTTTCTCCTGCTCTACGTCGCCCCGGGCGATCCGGTGCAGGCCATGGTGGGCGAGCGCGCCGACTCGTCGACCATCGCCCGGCTGCGGGCGGAGCTCCACCTCGACGACCCGCTGCCGCTCCAGTTCGTCCGCTACGTCGGCGGCGTCGTGCGCGGCGACCTCGGCACCAGCTACATCACCCGGCGCCCCATCCTGGACGACCTGCTGGAGCGCTTCCCGGCGACGCTCGAGCTGGCCGGCGCCGCGATGCTGTTCGCGGCGGTCACGGGCATCTCGCTCGGCATCTACAGCGCCTGGCGGCCCGGCGGCCTGGCCGACCGGCTCGGCGCCGTCGCCGCGTATCTTGCCGTATCGTTCCCGGTGTACTGGGTGGGCCTGCTGCTGATCCTGCTCTTCGCCGTCACCCTGCGCTGGCTCCCGCCGTCGGGCGCGCGGGGTCCGCGCTATCTCATCCTGCCGGCGCTGACGCTGGGAATGCGCTCCGTCGCCGTGGTGTCGCGGATGACCCGCGCGGCGATGCGGGAGATGCTCGGCGCCGACTTCGTGCGCACCGCGCGCGCCAAGGGCCTGGGCGAGGTCCGGGTGGTCCTCCGGCACGCCTTCCGGAACGCGCTGCTTCCGGTGCTCACGGTGCTCGGCCTCGATTTCGGCAGCTATCTCACGGGCTCGATCCTGACCGAGACCATCTTCTCGTGGCCCGGCGTCGGGCGGTACGTGCTCACCGCCATCGAAAAGCGCGACCTGCCCGCGATCCAGGGGAGCATCCTGTTCCTGAGCGTGGTGTTCGTGCTGGTGAACCTGCTGACCGACGTGCTGTACGCGAAGGTGGACCCGCGAGTGGAATATTGAACGGGCGGCGCGGAGCGACGCCGGCTGAACGGCGCGCGCGGTCGCGCCAGCCGGCTCGAAGGCGCTGTGGAACCACGCAGCCAGCCGAGAGGAGAGAATGGATGCAGGTAAGGAACTCCGGGCGGGGTTCGCCGGGACCGTGGGCCGCGCCCGTGCTGCTCGCCGCCACCCTGCTCTGCGCTGTCGCGGGGCCCGTCACCGCCCAGTCGGTAGCGCGCCGCATCGACCGCCGGCTCGACGCCCCGCCGATGGACCGGAACCTCTGGGGCGTGGCGCTGGTGGACGAGAAGGGGGCGCTCCTCTACGGCCGCAACCAGCGCCAGCTCTTCATCCCCGCGAGCAACACGAAGATCGTCGTGGCCGCGGTGGCCTCGGCGCTGATCCCGCCCGACTGGACCGTGAAGACCAGCCTGTACGCCGACGGGCCGGTGAGCAACGGCGTGCTCCAGGGCGACCTCGTGCTCTACGGCCGCGGCGATCCGACGTTCGGCAAGCGCTGCTTCGCGACCGACACCCTGCGCGAGGGCGCGTGCGAGACCGACTCGTTCACCCGGCTCCGCGACCTCGCGACGGCGCTCAAGGCGCGCGGCATTCGCGTGGTCCAGGGCGACCTGGTGGGCGACGGCAGCTACTTCGAGCCGACCATGGTGCACCCCGACTGGAGCAACTACGACCTCAACTGGTGGTATGCCGCTCCCGTTTCCGCGCTCGGTTTCAACGACAACAGCGTGGACTTCACCTGGGGGCCGGGCATCTCGCCGGGCGCGCCGGCCGTCATCACCTGGACGCCCGATGTGGGCGACGTCGTGTTCGAGAACCGCACGGTGACGGTGCCGGCCGGCGGCGAGTCGGACATCGGCGACCGGTTCTACCGCGTGCCCGGCACGCTCCAGATCTGGGCCGAGGGCACGGTGGCCCTCGACCAGCCGACCCGGCTCGAGTCCTTCGCCATGCCCGACCCCAACCTGTACACCGCGCGAGCGCTCCGGCAGGCGCTCGCGCAGGCGGGGATCGCGGTGACGGGCACCACCCTCTCGACGACGGATTCGACGCGCTATCGGCAGGCCCGCTCGACGCGGCCGCTCGCCGAGATCACGTCGCGGCCGTTCCGCGAGTGGGTCTTTCCCATTCTCAACCGCAGCCAGAACTGGTTCGCGGAGATGGTGCTCAAGCAGCTCGGCCGGCGGTTCGGCCGGGCGGGCTCGTGGGACGAGGGGCTGGCGGTGGAGCGCCGCTTTCTGATCGATTCGGTGCGGGTGGACTCGACCGAGTTCCGGCTGGTCGACGGCTCGGGTCTCGCGAGCAGCAATCTGGTCAGCCCGCTCGCGTTCACCCGGATCCTCCGCTACATCCGCTCGCACCCGCGAGCGCAGACCTTCCTGGCGGGCCTCCCCCAGGCCGGCGGCGTGGGCTCGCTTCGCAGCCGATTCGTCGGCACCCCGCTCGCGGGCCGCGTGCGCGCGAAGGACGGGAGCATCTCGGAGGTGAACTCACTCTCGGGATTCATCGAGCGCCCGGACGGGCAGGTCTGGACCTTCTCGGTCCAGGCCAACCACCACGGGCAGTCCGGGCGGACCGCAATCGCGGCGATCGACAGCGTGGTGGTGGAGATGGGGCGGTAGGCGGGCCGGAGATCCGCGGGGCTGGCTGGCGATCCGGGGGAGCGGTCCGGGGGCAGCGCGGGCGCTACGCCGGCCACGCCGCAGGGGCTGCGGCGCAGCGCCCGCGCTGCCCCCGGCCGCTCCCCTCAGAGATCCCCCCGCCCCGGGAGCTTCCCGCCCCGAGGTCCTCGCGCCCGCCTAATCGCTTCCGGCTTGCCGCTGACCCCTCTTCCGCCCGCGGCTTACCTTTCTCCCATGCTCCTGCTCCTCATCCGCCACGCCCACGCGGGCGACCGTGACCCCGAGCGCTGGCCCGACGATCGCGACCGGCCGCTGACCGACAAGGGCCGGAAGACCCAGCGGCGCGTGAGCCGCGTGCTCGGCGAGCTGGAGCTCGTTCCCACCTACGTGCTCACGAGCCCGTGGCTCCGCGCGGCGCAGACGGCCGAGGTGCTCGTCGGCGAGCTGGGGCTCGACCGGCCGGCCACGCAGACCGAGAACCTCGCCCGCGCACCCGACCCGAGCCGGCTCGCCGACGACATCGGCGAGCCGGGGAACAACGCCATCGTCGCCCTGGTGGGGCACTCGCCGTGGATGGAGGAGCTGGCGTCGCTCCTGCTCACCGGCAGCACGACGGGCCTCCGGATGGACTACCCGAAGAGCGGCGTCATGGGCATCGACCTCGAGCGGCCGGCGCCCGGGGCCGGGGAGCTGCGGTTCTTTCTGCGGCCGGGGATGAGCAGGAAGCGGTAGGCGGGCGGAAGGTTCACCACCACAGCACACCGGTGGGTTCTTGGTCCGCGACAGTTCACCACGGAAGCACGGAAGGCACGGACCCTAGTCGTCCGTCTGGCCGAAGATCGCCATGTTGGACGAGTGCCCCGGCATCACCTTCGCCTTGGGATTGATGTAGTGCACGGCGTTGTTCACCGCGATGCACGCCTCCGCGGCGCCCGTGGCGATCAGCTTGAGCTTTCCCGGATAGGCGGTGATGTCGCCCGCGGCGTAGATGCCCGGGACGTTGGTCTCCATGAGCTGGTTGACCCTGAGGTCGGCCTTCTCGGTGTCGAGCCCCCACGCCTTGATCGCGCCGAGGTCCGAGTGGAAGCCCAGGAGCGGGATGATCGCGTCCAGCTCGAGCGTCTCCTCTTCCTTCGTCTTGCTGTTGAAGATCGTCACCCGCTCGACATGGCCCGCGCCCTCGATCTTCCTCACCTCCCAGAACGTCCGCAGGTCGCAGCGGCCCTGGCGGCATAGCTCCTCGACCTGCTTGATCGTGGCGGCGTGGGCACGGAAGCCGTCGCGCCGGTGGATCAGCCTGATGGACTTGGCCACGCCCTGCAGGTTGACCGCCCAGTCGAAGGCCGAGTCGCCGCCGCCCACCAGGAGCACGCGCGCGCCCTGGAACTGCTTCGGGTCGAGCACCTTGAAGTAGAGGCCCTTCTCCTCGTAGGCGTCCTCGCCCACGATGCCGAGCCGGCGCGCCTCGAACGCGCCGATGCCCGCCGCGATCACGATGGCGCGCGACGGGTAGTCGCCGCCGTCGGTCTCGAGCACGAAATGGCCGCCGTTCGAGTCCTCGACCCGGCGGAGCCCGGTGACGATCTCGCCCAGGTGCGTGGTGGCGCCGAACTGAAGGCCCTGCGCGGCCATGTCGCGCACGAGGTCCTTGGCCAGCACCTTGGGAAATCCGGCGACGTCGAAGATGAACTTCTCCGGGTACAGCGCCATGAGCTGCCCGCCGAGCGCGGGCAGCGCGTCGATGATGCGCGCCGAGGCCCCGCGCATGCCGGCATAGAATGCCGCGAAGAGCCCGGTGGGCCCGCCGCCGATGATCGAGATGTCCCTCAGCTCCTGCTCCGCCACGTCTGCTCCTGCGCCGGAAGTTCGGGTTTCGGCAACAAGCGGTGGAATGTATAAAAATAGCGGTCCGTGTCAGGTGCCCGCGCCGGCCCGGCCTTCCGCCGGCTCGGAGGCGCGGGCACATTCCGCGGACGCCGCCCGCGACCCGCGGGCGCCGCCACACCGGGACGACCAGAGCGGAGACCGACGGTCCATGGTGATGAAGATCTACACCCGCACGGGCGACGCCGGCGAGACCGGACTGTTCGGCGGCGGCCGCGTGCCCAAGGACGATCCGCGCGTCGCCGCGTACGGCGACGTGGACGAGCTCAACTCCGCCATCGGCGTCGCGCGCGCGACGCCGCCGGTCCCGGCGTTCGATCCGCTGCTCGAGTCCATCCAGCGCGACCTGTTCGCCCTCGGCGGACAGCTCGCGGCGCCCGAACCGGCGCGGGTCGCCAAGGCGCTCGAGAAGGCTCAGCTCTCGGCCGAGCGCGTGGCCGAGTTCGAGCGGCTCATGGACGCCGCGGACGAGGAGCTGACGCCGCTTCGCGCGTTCGTGCTGCCCGCCGGCACGCCCAAGGCCTGCGCCCTCCATCTCGCCCGGACCGTCTGCCGCCGCGCGGAGCGGAGCGTCGTCGCGCTCGGCCGCGAGAGCGCGCTGCCGCCCGTGTTCCTGGTCTACCTCAACCGGCTGTCCGACCTCCTGTTCACGCTCGCGCGCCTGGCCAACCATCGCGACGGCGCGGGCGACGTCACCTGGTAGTGTCCCCGCCGATCGTCGTCTCCCACGCGCTCGGAAGCTATCCCGTCGTGGTCGAGCCGGGCGCGCTCGGCCGGCTCGAGACGGTCGCCGAGGAGCGGCTGGCCGGCCGCCGGCTGGCGATGATCGCCGATGCCGCGGTCTACGAGCTGCTCCAGGCGGGGCGGCTCGGCCGCGCGCCCTGGCCCGGCGCGGCGCTCCTGTTTCCGCCGGGCGAGACGTCCAAGACGCGCGAGCGCTGGGCCGCCCTCACCGACGCCCTCCTCGCGGACGGCTACGGCCGGGACACGGGCCTCGTCGCCCTGGGCGGCGGCGTGGCCGGCGACCTCGCCGGGTTCGTCGCCGCCACCTACCTGCGCGGTGTCCCCTACATCCAGGCGCCGACCACCCTGCTCGCGATGCTGGACGCGTCGGTCGGCGGAAAGACGGGCGTGGACGCGCCCCAGGGCAAGAACCTCGTGGGGGCCTTTCACCCACCGGTGGCCGTGCTCGCCGACCCTGCGGCGCTCGCCACGCTGGCCGAGCGCGACTACCGCGGGGGAATGGCGGAGGCGGTGAAGCACGGCCTCATCGCCGACGAGAACTATTTCACCTGGATGGAACGGGAGGCGGACGCACTGCTCCGGCGCGATCCGGCGGCCCTGACCCGGTTGGTCCGCCGGAGCGTGGAGATCAAGGCCGACGTCGTGAGCGGCGACGAGCGCGAGGCCGGCCGGCGCGCCATCCTCAACGCCGGGCACACGGTGGCCCACGCGCTGGAACGGGTCACGGCGTTCGGCATCCCTCACGGGGAAGCCGTCGCCCTGGGGCTCGTGGCCGAGTGTGCGCTGGCTGAACGGATGGGCCTCGCGCCGGCGGGACTCGGGCAACGGGTGGCCGGCCTGCTCGCTCGGCTGGGCCTGCCCACGCGGCTCGTCTCTCCCCTTTCACCTGAGCGGCTGATAGAGGCCATGGCCAGCGACAAGAAGAACTTGCGCGCACGGGTCCGGTTCGCCCTGCCGCGGGCGCTGGGCGTCATGGATACCGACGCCGGCTGGACGCGAGAAGCTCCGGCGGCGGACGTGCGCGAGGCGCTCACCGCCATCACCTGAGCGCCGGATCCGCTCCGGGGTACCTCCCGTAAATTCAACCGAAGCAATCCGTTGCACCCGGGCACAGTGCGGCCGGCGGGCCGGGATCCCTGCACATCGGTGGACAAAGAGTCGAACCGGAAGTGATGAAACGATTTGTGATGTGGATTCAACATTTTGCTTGACCGCAACGGCCGCTCGTCCTATATTCGCTCCCTCTCTCCTCGGCCATCCGGCCGCACACAAGCGCCAGACATTCGCGGTTCGTCCACCTCACCCGTGGGGTTGTTTATGGCCCATGCCCGTGCGAAAGCCCGCCTCTTGGTCCGTTCCGCACCGTCCGGCGCCTTTGATCAGTACCTGCTCGATATCCAGAAGCTCCCCATGATCACGGATCCCGAGGAGGAAAAGCGCCTGGCCCGGCGGGCTTTGTCAGGAGACGAGACGGCGGCCGAGCGGCTGGTCACGGCCAACCTCAGGTTCGTGATCTCCTACGTCAAGAAGTACCAGGGCCACGGTCTCGACCTGTCCGAGCTGGTCGCGATCGGGAACGAAGGCCTGCTCAAGGCGGTCCGGAAGTTCGACCCGGATCACGGCGTCAAGTTCATCTCCTACGCCGTGTGGTGGGTCCGCCAGGCGGTGCTCAAGGCCCTGGCCGAGCAGACCCGAAGCGTGCGCATCCCGCTCAACCAGAACTCCGCGCTGGTCCGCATGGCGCGCGCGCAGAGCTTCCTGGCCCAGGAGCTGGGTCGCGAGCCGACCGACCAGGAGATCGCCACCGCGCTCAACGACACCCTGGACAACGTGCGCGCCGCGCGCCGGATGACCTCGACCGAGGTCTCGCTCGACGCCCCGGTGGAGCGGCAGGACCGCGGGGCCAGCACCTTCGGCGAGCGGGTCGCCGGCACCGGCCAGGGCGACATCGAAGACATGACCGACTGCCGGCTGCAGCGCGAGTTCATCGACCGCATCTTCCAGCGCCACCTCACCCCCCGCGAACGCAAGATCCTCTCTCTCTACTACGGTCTGGAAGAAGGCTCCGAGGCCCTCACGCTCGAGAAGATCGGCGAGCTGCTCGGCGTCACCCGCGAGCGCATCCGCCAGATCCGCGAGCGGGCGTTCGAGAAGCTGCGGGACTCCCCGGACGTGAGGGCGCTGAGGGGGTTCTGGGGGGCAGCATAGCAAGGACGGAGAGGGCGGAGAGGACGGGGAGGACGGAGCCCGCGGGCGGTCGGGAGGTCGGGCGAGGCCTGGCGGGCGGAGCGGGCGACGCGCTGAGAGGGTGGACGCGTCGGAGAGACACTCAAGGGCGGTGCTGGTCGAGGGCGCGAGCCAGGCGCCAGATCAGGCCGCCCGTTTGCTTGCGCAGCATATCCAGCCGCGTGTAGTCGGAAACGCTGAGAAGGCCCAAGTCCCGCGTCAGGAGCAGGAGATAACCGCATTCCGAGACCGACCCGAGGGAGATGTCGACGTAGCGGCGCAGCTCACGCGGTCCGCGCGTCGCGGCGCCTTCGGCCAG
>JAICJD010000251.1 GCA_025928645.1 Gemmatimonadales bacterium | reverse complement strand
GCGGGGGGGGGAGGTGGCCCGCCGGCTGGAACGCCGCGCGCGCCTGGTCGTACCGCCGGTTGCGGCACAGCTGGTCCGGGTGGTTCTTCGATATCGGCGGCTGCGCGGGGTCTTCCCCCCGGCCCGGGGGGCGCGCGCCCTCGGCCGCCGCGCCGTCGCCCTGCTGCTCGAGCAGCACGGCGAGGTTGTTCTGGAGCACGGCGCTGGCCGGGTACTGCTCGGCGCCGGTCCGCGCCGCGCGGAGCGCGCCGGCGCCGTCGTCCAGCCCGGCGCTCGCCAGCGTGGCCGCCCAGTACCAGAGGGCCGGCGCCGCCCGGTCGCCCAGCAGCTCGATCACCCGGGCCAGGCGGCCCTGCGCCACCTGGTGCTCTCCCCGCTTGAGCGCCACGATGCTCCAGCCGAGCATGATGCGGGCGTCGTCGCGGGCGCGGCCCGCGGCGTCGCCATAGGCCGCCTCGGCCTCGTCGAGCCGCCCCAGCCGCTCGAGCGCGAAGGCGAGGTTGTGCATCGCCGCGGGCTTGGCGCCCGGGGCGCCGGCCGCCTGGCGAAAGGCCGCCGCCGCTTCGTCCCAGCGTCCCTGCCGGGCGGCGATGAGCCCCAGGTAGAACGGTGCGCTCGCATCGGTCGGCCGCAGGTCGGCCACCCGCCGGAACTCCCGCAGCGCCTCGTCCAGCATCGCGGCCTTGTAGAACGCGATGCCGAGATTGCGGTGCTCGTCCACCCGGCCGTCGTTCACCTTGGGCGCAGCGGCCGCCGAGGTTCCCACCCGGTGCGCGAAGCCCGCGGTGATGAGCCCGAACAGCGCCTTGCCGACCTCGAACTCCACCAGGCCCGACGCGTCGATCAGCCCCTGCACGTCGCGGGTGCCGTCCAGCAGGGGAATCAGCCGCCGCTGCTCGGCGCTGAGCTCGGGGTTCGACCCGTCGATGTGTGCCGGGTCCACCGAGAAGATCAGATCGAACGACGGGATCTTCTTCTCGATCAGGCTCCACTCGTCCACCCGCCGGGCGCCTTCCAGCAGGAGGAACTCGGGGTTGATCCGGACCAGGAAGTCCTCGCGATCGGGCCGCACGCCGGCCTCGAAGTTGAAGGTGCCCGAGGTCCAGGTGAACAGGTAGTAGACGGCCTCCTCGATCTGGAGCCGCATGTAGCTCTCGAGCTCGGCCCGTTCCACCGCGCCGAGCTCCACGAGAATCTCGCCCAGCTTGTGCTCGCGGTCGCCCTCCTGGCGTCCGATGGCCTGCTCGAGCTGCTCCTTCGTGATCCGGCCGCTCCGCACCAGGATGTCGCCCAGCCGGTCGCGGCGGTTCACGATCGCCGCAAAGACGATGTGCCCTTCCTCGAAGTAGATCGTCCCGAAGTTGTGCCGGTCGGCCAGGGCCAGGCAGCCCGTGCGCCGGCCCAGGAACAGGAGCTGAATGACGTCCGGGAGACTGGCCTCCTTGAGGCTGCCCTTGATCGCCATCAGCGCCACTCCTCGACCAGCCGGTCGCCCACCTCGGGCCACTCCCACACCATCTTCTCGCGGCTGCGCACAGTGGAGCTCCCGGGGCCCACCAGGCCGCTCGAGCGGGTTCCGTTGCGGCGCGGCGCGGGCGGCTCGGGCACGGGCGCGTCGAGGATCTCGCGGGCGAGCGCGGCGGACGGCGGCGTCCCCCGCTCGGCCGCGGCCTCGAGCACGCGCTGGAGCAGCGATTGGGCCGCCCGGAGCGACTCGGCCGGACGCGCGGCGAGATACGCGGCGAGCTCGGGATCAGGGGTACCCAGCTTGAGCTCGAGCTCGCGCCCGAGCACCCGTGCGCGAACCGTCTCGTCGGCGGGAGGCAGCTCGACCACGAGCCCGCCCTCGAGCCGCGACCGGAGCCGGGGCTCGACGCCTTCGAGCGCGGCCAGCGGGGACGCGGAGGAGAATACGAGCTGCCGTCCCTGGTCCATGAGGGCGTTGAACAGCACGAACAGCTCTTCCTGCGTGCGATCCTTGGCCGCGATCAGGTGCACGTCGTCCAGCAGGAACGCCGCCGCGCGCCGGTAGCGCGCCCGCCAGGCGGGCACCGCGTCGCGATCGATCGCCTCGATGAGCTCGCCGGTGAACTCGGGCGCGCTGAGGCAGGCGATCGGGTCGCCCTCCTCGGCCAGCGCATTGCCGATCGCGTGGAGCAGATGGGTCTTGCCGGACGTGGGGCCGCCGACGAGCACCAGCGGGTTGTAGCGGTCTCCGGGGCTCGCGGCCACCGCGCGCAGGGCCTCGAGCACCACCCGGTTGGCCGGCGTCTCCACCAGCGCGTCGAGCCGCCACAGGGGCGAAGGCGCCGGCGGCGGATGTCCGTTCTCGCGGGCGCGCCGCAGCGCCTCCTCCGCGGCCGCCACGTCGCCGGGATCGAGGAACAGCGGAGATCCCGACAGCTCGGGAGCGAGCTCTTCGGCTTCCGCCCGGAGCCGCTGCAGCCGCTCCACGTCTTCCTCGAACTCGCGCAGCGCCCGCTCGGGGTCGTTCACCATGTCCTGCTCGAGCAGCGCCTCGAGCTGCGTCGTCCGATACCCCTCGCCCTGCCACCGGAGCACCGCGGCGCTGACCCGCGACCGCCACGCGTCCACCTGCTGCGCGACGGTGGCGGTAATCTCGGAGAGAAAGTCGTCGAACTCGGAGACCGCCGGCGCAGACGACGTGGTGGAAACCGGTTCAGGCTCGGGGTCCGAAGCGGGCGCGGCGGCGGACCCCGGCGCGGAACGGGACGCCGAGACCGGAGCGGCGGCGACCACCGGTCCGGCCGCGGCAGCCGGCCGCGCCCGGCCGCCTGGTGCGGTCCGTTCTTTCCGGTCCGGTTCCTCCATGCCGCCGCCGTCGTCGCGCGCTTTGCGTCCCGCTTCCGGGCTCTCGGCCTCCGCGCCCACCAGGGTGCGCGCCTGCCCGGCGGTGATCGGCCGCTCGCTCACCGCCTGGAAGGCGATCAGCCGGTTGAGCGCGCCGAGCAGCTCGCGCACGTTGTCGATGTCGAGCGCCGCGACCGCATCGAGCACGCCGGCGCCGAAGACCGCCCGCCGCTCGTCGGCCTTGCGGCGGAGGATCGCGACGCGGGTCTCGTAGTCCGGCGCGGCCACGTCGATGATGAGCCCGCCGGCGAACCGGCGGATCAGCCGCTCATCCAGCGCTTCGATCTCGGCCGGCGGCCGGTCGCTCGTGAGGACGATC
>JAICJD010000264.1 GCA_025928645.1 Gemmatimonadales bacterium | reverse complement strand
CCGCACGCAGTCGGCCCCGGACGCGGACGAGCGGTCCGGCCTTGCCCTGGTCCTCGATCTCCCATGCCTGCTTGGCCGCCCAGTGCGCGCAGCGAACGCAAAGGGCGACTTCCGGGTGGTTGCCGAGGTGGACCATCCGCGTCGGGTCAGCGCTCGCGTCGCAGCACCAGCACTGCGAAAAGTCCTCACCGGCCGTGTCGAGGGCCGCGCGGTTCACCATACGGATCATTCTCCATCCGGCTGAACGGCCGAATCTCCCTCCGACTACTCCCTACTTCGCCGGCTTCATCGCCCCACGCCCCGCGCGTTGATCGAATCCTGCCGCCCACTATCAATCGGTACGGATCGGTTGCAGATGGTGCGCTAGACGGAAGAGATCCACGCCCTCCGCAACCAATCTGCTGCCTCGATCCGTGGGGCGGGAACTCGGCGCTCGTCGTTGGCGCGGCCGGTGGCGGCTGCCCCGGCCACTATGTTCGGGTCATGAGGATGTGGGACGCCGTCGAAGTCACGGCTGCCGGAGCGCTAGCCGCCCAGATCACGAGGGAGGTGAGTATTCGTGGCTGAGGCCCACCTGGAAGCCTTGCGCTTTTCGGTGGACCGCCTGAGGAAGGTCGCCACCGGTCTCAGCGACGCCGACCTGGCCGGACAGGCCTACCCGGAAGAATGGACCGTCGCCCAGGTGTTGTCCCATCTCGGCTCCGGCGCGGCGATCATGCAGCGCCAACTCGAGGACGCCCTCGCCGGCCAGACCACGCCCGACGACTTCCCACCCAGCGTGTGGGACGTGTGGAACGCCAAGTCGCCGAGGGCGCAGCGGGACGACTCCCTCGCCGCGGAGGACGCTTTGCTGAACCGGCTCGAGGCCAGCACGCGTGAGGAGCGCATCCGCTTCGTCATGTCCATGGGGCCGATCACATTGGGCTTCACCGACTTGGTCGCCCTGCGCCTCAACGAGCACGCTTTCCATACGTGGGACGTGGAAGTAGCCGGCGACCCCGGCGCCACCATCCCCGCCGAGATCACCGAGCTGGTCATCGACAACCTCGACCTCGTCGCCCGGTACACGGCCAAGCCCACCGGAGACACGAAGAGCATCACGGTCGCCACGACGCGGCCAGAGCGCGGCTTCACCATCGACCTGGCCGCCGAAGCCGTCACCTTCCAGGCCCTCCCGCATGCTGCGGCCGCGGACCTCGAGCTTCCTGCCGAGGCGTTCGCCCGCCTCATCTACGGTCGGCTGAGCCGCGACGTAGCGCCCGGCCACAACGAGGCCGTGCTCGATCTCCTGCGCCGGGTCTTCCCCGGACCCTAGGCCCCGCTCCGTCCGAGCGACCTGTCCAACGTCCTGCACTAGCGCGTTATGGCGCTCTGGTTGCAGGACGTTGTCGAATCGGTGGCGGCAACCCGCCCGGCACCTTCCTCCCTCCGGCGTCCGAACACCTCGTAGGCGGGGAATTCGGACACTCCGGCGCGCAAACGACCGACAAGCGGTGTCCGGTTGGGGGAAAGAATGGGCGCCGCCGCCGAGCCGGCCGGGCGTAGGTTGATCGCAGGGGACCCTCCAAGCCCCCCTCGAGGAGAAGACCATGGGCGACAAATCGCCTAAGCAGAACTTGACCAAGAAGGTGGGCAAGTCTCTCAAAGAGAAGCGTGCAGAGAAGCACCTGAAGGCACAGGCCAGGGGCAAGAATCCGATCATCGCCCCGGAAAAGCACCGCTGAGCGCGGTCGCCCACAGACGCACTGACCGACCGTCGCCGCGCGTCGACCTTTACGAGGCAGCTGTCACGTGACCGGTGGCGGCCTCCGCGGCGCTCGCCGTGGCTGATCAGATGCCGGTGTCCTCGGTGCGCACGGGTGCGGGGTCCGGGACGTACGGCATCAACGCGTCGGGCGGGATGTGCCCGAACCGGCCGGCTTGGAAGTCTTCGAGCGCCTGGCCGAGCTCGGCCCTGGTGTTCATGACGAACGGCCCGTAGTGCTCGACCGGCTCCCGGATCGGCTGGCCGCCGAGCACCAGCACCTCGAGGTCTGGAGTATGCGAGTCCTGCTTGTCGTCGGCGCGGACGGTGACCGCGTCACCGTTGCCGAACACCACCAGCTGCCCATTGCGAACGGGCCGTCCCTCTTGACCGACCCGGCCTGATCCGGCAAGCACGTAGAGCAGCGCGTTGAAGCCGGCGTCCCACGGCAGTGCGAGCTGCGCAGCGGCTGAGACCGTCGCGTGCACGAGGGCCATCGGGGTATGCGTCGAGCCGGGGCCGACGTGACCGGCGATGTCGCCGGCGATGATGCGCACCAGGCTGCCCGCGTCGGCGGAGGCCAGAAGCGTCACCTGATCAGCCTCGAGCCCTTGGTACGCCGGGGGGATCAGCTTCTCCTTGCTCGGCAGGTTGACCCACAGCTGGACGCCGTGGAACAGCCCGCCGGAGATGACGAGTTCCTCGGGCGGGGTCTCGATGTGCAGGATCCCACCGCCGGCGGTCATCCACTGGGTGGCGCCGTTCTCGATCAGGCCGCCGCCGCCGTGTGAGT
>JAICJD010000218.1 GCA_025928645.1 Gemmatimonadales bacterium | reverse complement strand
CAGCAGGACCGCCCCGACCATGCCCGCGCCGTGGAGCGTCATGATCCGGTAGAACCAGTCGGGCGAGATCACCACGAGCCCGGCATGGTCGAGCCGCATCAGGAGGCCCAGCAGACCCATGGCCAGGAACGTGGCGAACCCACCGACGAGGTAGGCGATCGCCGCGCGGAGCACGGCGCCGTTGGTTCCGGTGTATGGCGCGGGCGCGTCACGCATGACGTCATCGCACCGTGAAGGTGGTGAGCATGATGTGATGGAACAGCCCGCAGTACTCCAGGCAGCGCACCGTGTAGGTGCCGGGCCGGTCGAACCGGTAGACCAGGCGGTTGGCGTAGCCCGGCATGGCCTGCACCTGCACCAGCAGCGTCCCGCCCGCATCGTACACGGCGAAATCGTGGTTCACGTCCTTGGAGCGGACGACGAACTCGACCGGCACGTGCGCGGGCACCGTGTTCCGGTCGAGCGACCAGCCCCACTGCGCGCCCAGCACGCCGACCGTATCGACCGGGACGCCGAGCGCCTGGGTCCGGAATCGCGGGTAAGGATACGCTCGCAGCGTCAGCGCGAACAGCAGCAGCGCGATGACGCCGAAGGCCGCGAGCAGCCGAAGCCGGAGACGGTTCTCGATCGGCTCGATCGCGTCGAACGCCGGACCTGCGCGGGAGCGGAGCAGCACGAAGGCCCATGCGGCGGTCCATAGCGCGCCGAGCGCGCCGAGCGCCCAGAGGACCAGGCCAGGCCTCACGTCCGGCTCCGCGCGCCCGCGCTGTTCATCGTCCGGCCTGGGCCTTCGGAAGGCCGAAGACCAGGATGGCATCGCCGAGCGGATAGCTGAGCTGGAAGTTCCCGCCGCAGGCCTGGGCGATGAACTGCTCGCCATCCAGCTCGAAGCTCATTGGCGTGCCGTTGCAGCCGGCGCCGCCGTTGAACTGCCACAGGAGCTTGCCGGTCTTCGAGTCGAAGGCGTTGAAGTTGCCGTTGCCCTCGCCGGTGAAGGTGAGGCCGCCCGCGGTGGACAGCGACCCGCCCATCATCGGCTGCGGCACCTTGTTCTGCCACGCGATCTTCCCGGTCTTGAGGTCGATCGCGGAGAAGAGGCCGTACTGCTCCTCGCCTGGAATGGCCACGAACGCCGAGCCGAGCCAGAGCCGCCCCTTCTCCCAGGGCGCCGTGTGGGTGATGTAGTTCATCGGCTGGTGCAGCGCCGCCACGAAGGCGTAGCCGAGCTTGGGATTCACCGAGATCGGCGACCATTCCGAGCCGCCGTTGGCGCCCGGCAGCATCCGGGTGCCCTTCTCCGTCGGCAGCGCGAACATGTTCTCGTGTGGGACGAAGTTCTGGCTCTTGCGCACCAGCTTGCCGGTGGCCGCATCGATGACGTAGAGCCAGCCGGTCTTGCCGGCATGGACCACGACCTTCTTCCCGCCCAGCTCGGTCACGACGGAGGGCGACGTGGCATCGAGGTCCCAGACATCGTGCGGGACGGTCTGGTAGTACCACTTGGTCTTGCCGGTGGTCGCATCGATGGCGACGATGGCGTCGGTGAAGAGGTTGTCGCCCGGGCGGACGCTGCCGTCGAGGTCCGGTGACGGGTTGCCGACGGTGGCGAAGATGGTGTTCGACGCCTTGTCGTAGGCCGGGGTGGTCCAGACGCCGCCGCCGCCGGTCTTCCAGGCATCGGCATATTTGGCACTGTCGGCCTTTTCCCTGGCGATGTCGCGGTGCAGGTCGGCGGCCTCGGCATGCGTCGCCCAGGTGCCCCACCAGCCGTTCGTCGCGACCGGGTCCTCGCCCGGCGCCGGGATCGAATACCAGCGCCACACCTGCTTGCCGGTGGCCATCGCGTAGGCCGTGAGGTGGCCGCGGATGCCGTACTCGCCTCCCGACACGCCCACGATCACATTGTCGCCCACGATCAGCGGCGCCATGGTGATGCTGTAGCCGTGGGTGGGATCGGCGACCTCCACGTCCCACTTCGGTGCCCCGGTGGCGGCGTCGAACGCCAGCAGCCGGGCGTCGAGCGTTCCCACGAACACGGTGCCGCCGCCGATGGCGACCCCGCGATTGACCGGCCCGCAGCACGCGATGGTGGTGCCGATCTTCGGCTCCTGCCGCCACAGCTCCCTGCGGGTCCGCAGATCGTAGGCGATGACGGCCTCGCTGTACGGGGTCGTGACGTACATCCTGCCGTCCACCACGATGGGCGTCGTCTCGAGCGAGCCCAGCTTGCTGGTGCCGGTCTGGAAGATCATCCTGGGCACCATGCGGCTCACGTTGGCCGTGGTGATGCGCGCCAGCGTGGACCATCGCTGGTTCCAGTCGCTGCCGCCGTAGGTGGACCAGTTGCCCTGCGCCCGCGCCGGCGTGGCGACCACCGCCCCCGCCACCAGGCCCAGCCAAAGCCGTCTCATCGCATTGCTCCTCGACAAAGTGTTACCCGCCCCGAATCGTCCGCTCACGGACGATCCGCTCCACCGCGGGAAAGTTCTGCTGGGCGGCCGCCGGCACCGGCAACCAGTCCCCGGTGCCGGCCCTGCCCTTGAAGTAGTCGAACGGGAGCGCCCCGGGGCCTCCCGGCTTTCCGACCACGAGACGGCCCACCATCCCGGCCGCCTCATGGGGCATGCAGAAGAAGTCGTACACGCCGGGCACCGTGAGCGTCACGTCGAAGTGATCTCCCGGATTGACCAGGTATCCCGAATCCCAGGGAGCCGCGCCCTCGGGGATGCGGAGGGAGTGGTGGCCGTTCTTCGGGTGATACGCGGTCGTGGTATGCACGTTCTCCTTCACGACCCAGCGAACGGTCGTGCCGGGCTCGAGGAGCAGGCCGACGGGATCGAACCAGACCTTGCTTCCCGCCGGGTCGCTCCGCATCGCGATCTCGACCACCTGGACCGCCGGGGCCGGCGCGCGCCACCAGGTCGGCAGCGCCAGTCCGGCGACCACCGCTCCCCCGCTCTGGATGAACCCACGCCGGGTGATCATGACATGGCCTACTTGAGCGCCGCCGCCTTCGCGGCCGAGATGTACCACAGGATGAAGTGGTAGTGCGGCTCGGCCACGCCGGGGTGGCCCGCGTTGTACACGACGTCCACGTGATCTACCTGCTCGCCCTTCCCGGACTTGAGGCCGGCGAACGCCTTCTGATTGTTCATGTCCTTGAGCGGGATCATGTAGATCGAGCTCACCAGGTTGCCCTGCCGGTCATAGGCGAGGAACGGACCCGCAGGCAGCGTCGCCGGATCGGCGTAGAGCGTGCCCAGCCCCGGCAGGAAATCGGGGAGCTGCACCAGGGTGCTGACCTTCTTGTACCCGTCGCCGGGAGGGGCCTTGCGCTGGGCCAGGGCACTCTCCGGCGTGACCAACACGAGGCTGAGGCCGAACACGGCACCCAGCGCTCCAAGGGCGATGCGTTTCATGAAATGTGGTCTCCTCGCGAGTGGGATCATCGTCCGGGCCCGGCGACTCGCGCGGCGAGCTCGATCAGTTCTCCCGGCTGGAACGCCGGGGACCATCACGCGGCCTCCTCGGGCCCGGCGGCCTCGAGCGCGCGCGCGAACAACGCGCGGGTCGCGTCGAGGCACCCCTCGCCGATGCACGGCAGCGGCCGCACGGCCACGATCCTGCGATTCCGGATGGTGGGAAACGCGATCGGCAGGTAGAGGCGCGTGCCGTCCGGCAGCATGAGCGTCGGGGTGCCGCGGACCTGGAATCGCTTGCGGCCGATGCGGCTCTCTTCGAGCACGGCTGCCCGCGCCGCCGGGCTGGCGACGTCCCGCTCGAACGCCCGCAGGTCGAGGCCGGCCTCACGCGCGATGTCGAAGAGCACGTCCGGCCGGCCGATGTTGCGGCCTTCGCCGAAAAAAGCCCGGCGGACGCGCAGATCGAGATCCAGGCCGACCCCCGGTCCCTGGCGTGACGCCGCCCAGACCGCGTCGAACGCGGGTAGCGTCGTGGTGGGCCAGTCCCCGGCTCCGTAGGGGGCGAAGGGCGCATCGGGCTCCTGCAGTGCCGCGAGCCACCACTCCTGCTCCAGGATGTCCCGGGGCGCCGGATCTCCGCGCAGCACCTCCAGCGGAAAGAACCGCACGCGCACGTTCACCCGTCCGGCATACTCCTGCTGCACCCGGTGCAGGCGGACCGCGGTGATGTAGCACCACGGGCAGTAGTACTCCGCCCACTCCCAGAGCTCGGGCATCGCGTGGGTGCTCATCGCCGCGCGCTCCCAGCCGCCTCCTGCCCGGTGAGGACCGCTCGGATGTCGAGCACCGCGTCTATCGCGTCTATGAGGATGAATCCGATCGAAGAGGACGAGACGTCACGCATGAGGCCGCTCCTGCGAAAGGCCGTGGTCGGTTGCGGCCCAATAGTGGCCCTTCGCCCGATTTCGGCCAATAGCGCGTTCGTACCATCGACCTCAACACGCGTCACGCCGAAGTGGTGCTAGTCGATGAGTCCCCGCCGCTGCGCGTGGGTCACGGCCTCGAGGCGGTTGTGCGTGCGGAGCTTGCGGTTGATGTGGTGCAGGTGGTTGCGAAGCGTCTGCGAGGAAATCTTCAGCTTGCGGGCGATGCTCGTGGCGTTGCTGCCGGAGGCGAACAGCTTCAGGATGCGGCGCTCCTGGTCGGAGAGCGGCTCGACCGGCGCGTG
>JAICJD010000148.1 GCA_025928645.1 Gemmatimonadales bacterium | reverse complement strand
GCGCGGACGCGGGCATCCAGGTGACCGGTTCGCACAATCCCCCCGAGTTCAACGGGTTCAAGCTCGTGCTCGGCGGCGAGGCGTTTCACGGCGACGAGATCCTGGAGCTGTGGGAGGCCATCATGGCGGAGCGCTGGCGGACCGGCGCGGGACAGGAGCGCAGCGACGGCTCGGTGCTCGAGCGCTATCGCGACGGCATCGTCGCGCGCCACCGGCTCGCGCGCCCCGTCCGCGTCGTGGTGGACTGCGGGAACGGCGCGGGCAGCCTGGTCGCCGTGCCCACGCTCCGGGCCCTGGGCGCGGAGGTGACGCCGCTCTTCTGCGAGTCCGACGGGACCTTCCCGAATCACCATCCTGACCCCACCATCCCGGAGAACCTGCGCGACCTTCAGGTGGAGGTGCGGCGGTCGGGGGCCGAGCTGGGCCTCGCTTTCGACGGCGACGCGGATCGGATCGGCGCGGTGGACGAGACCGGCCGGATCATCTACGGCGACCAGCTGCTCGTCATCCTGGGGCGCGACGCCGTGGCGCGGTTCGGGCCCGGCACGCCCGTCATCTTCGACGTCAAGTGCTCCGAGACGCTGCCCGCGGCGTTGACGCGCGCCGGCGCGCGGCCGATCATGTGGAAGACGGGCCATTCGTTGATCAAGGCCAAGATGAAAGCCGAAGGCGCGCCACTCGCCGGCGAGATGAGCGGCCACATGTTCTTCGGCGGCGACTACCTCGGCTTCGACGACGCGCTGTTCGCGGCCGCCCGGCTGCTCGAGATCGTGAGTCGGCAGCCGTTCGGTCTCGCCGCCCTGCTCACCGACCTGCCGCCTACCACCGCGACGCCGGAGATCCGCGTGGACGTGCCCGAGGAGCGCAAGTTCGAGCTGGTCGAGCGGGCCGTCGCGCATTTCTCGGCGCGATATCCGGTGAACACGATCGACGGCGTGCGGATCACCTTCCCGAGCGGCTGGGGACTGCTGCGCGCCTCGAACACCCAGCCCATCCTCGTGCTCCGCTTCGAGGCCGCCGATCAGCGGTCGCTAAACGCCGCCCGGGACGAAGTCGCCGGCTGGCTCGCGGCGCAGGGCGTCAAGGTCTAACGGGTGTCCCGGCGCGGCCGCCGGATCGCGCTGCTGTTCGCGGCCCTCGTGCTCGTGTTGTTCGCGGGCCGGTGGAGCTCCGCCGTCCTCGCCGACCGCTGGTGGGCGGCCGAGGTCTCCCCCGCGGCCGTCGAGTTCCTCACCGAGTGGGACCTGCTCCGGGGCGTGCTCGCGTTCGCGGGCATCGTGGTCGCCGCGTCGTGGTTCGTCGGGAACCTGGTGATCGTGTACCGCGCCATCGGCTCGGTCCAGGTTCGTCGCAACGTCGCCAACATCGAGTTCCGCGAGGCGCTCACGCCCGGCGCCCTGCTCGGGGTGGTCGTCGCGGTGGGCGTGCTGCTCGGAATCGTGGCGGGGGAGGGCGCCGGTTCGCGCGCCGGGGTGGTGGCGCTGGCCTGGCAGGGCGTGAGCTACGGCGTGCTCGAGCCGATGCTCCAGCGCGACGTCGGACTCTACGTGGCGCAGGTCCCGCTCTGGCGCGCCGCCCAGCACTTCGCCTTCCTGCTCGTGAGCCTCGCCCTGGGCGTCGTCTTCGGCCTCTACATCCTGGTGGGCGCGATTCGCTGGCTCGACGGGCGGCCCGCGATCAACAATCACGCCCGGTCGCACCTGGGATGGCTGCTGGTCGCGCTCGCGGTCACCCTGATGTGGGGCTATCTGCTCGAGCCCTTCGAGCTGGTGGCCGGATTCAACGGCCCGCCCGACCGCGCGGTCTGGCGGGCTACGTCGTTCCTGGCCCCCGTCCTCGTCGGGGTGGCGCTCGCGACCGCGCTGCTCTCCGCCGTGTGGGCGGTGCGCGGCCGTCACTCTCTGGCGGCGGCCGGGTGGATCATCCTGCCGCTCGCCTCGCTGATCGTCCACTGGATGGTGCCGCCGGCGCTCGGAGGGGAAGGCGAGCCGATCGCGGAGCCGCGCACGATCGACCAGTTCGAGCGGCTGGCGTACGGCCTCGAGACGCTCAACGAGACTGGCCCCATCCCCCGGGATCGCGGCACGCCGCCGGCCGTGCCCTCGCTGTGGACGCCGGCCATTGCCGCCCGCCTGATGGCCGCCGACTCGGGCGATCTGGTCGGCGCCGATCCGGCGCTCCTCTCGGTGCGTGGCCGCGCCCATCCGGTCTGGCTGATCTCGCGCACCCTGCCGGATGGACGCCTCGTGGTGCACGCGCTGGCCGACGACCGCACCGGTCCGGGCGGCGACGCCTTGTTCTACCGGCCGCAGGACTCGCTGGCGCAGCCGCTGCTGGTGCCCTGGCTCGATGTGGGGTCCAACGGCTTTCACGAGCGCTCTCCGGCGTACCGCCTGAGCAGGGGGGGCGACGCCGGCGTGCCGCTCGCGACGTGGGGGCGGCGGATCCTGCTCGCATGGGCGCTCCAGGCGCCCGACCTGCTCGGCCCGCTCCGGCCGGACGCGCGAGTGGACTGGGCCCTCGGTCCGGAGCCGCGGCTGCGCGAGCTGGTGCCGTTCGCCACCTGGGGCGCGCCGGTGGCCCGGGTGGTGGACGGCGAGCTCCTCTGGCTGGTGGACGGCTATCTGCCGGCCATGGCCTTCCCGCTCGCGCCGCGCGTCGAGTGGA
Source organism: Gemmatimonadales bacterium (assembly GCA_025928645.1). Taxonomy (GTDB): domain Bacteria; phylum Gemmatimonadota; class Gemmatimonadetes; order Gemmatimonadales; family GWC2-71-9; genus CAVVWJ01. Next base: position 6,229 of record JAICJD010000148.1, on the reverse strand, counting down.
ACGGGCGGCGAATCGCGGGCCTGCGCGGCGCGCTGCTCGGCACGGTGGCGGCGCAGACGGGAGCGGTGCACGTCTATCTCCGGCCCGGCAGCGACGCGTTGGCCGCCGCGTGGGCCGCCATCGCCGAGGGCGTGATCGAGTCCTCGAGCGCCGTGCCCGAAGCGGTCTGGCGGGCGGCGCCGTACCCGGTGGACCTGTTGAAGGTGCAGTCGGGCCAGCTCGAGCGCTCGTCCCGGAGGCTCGGCGTGCTGAGCGGCCGAAGCGGCGCGGATCCCGCCGAGCTCCCGCGGCCCGACCTCGCCTGGGCGGACGATTCGAGCGGCCCCGTCCTGACGCTCGCGTTCGACCGGCCGGGCGCCCGCCGCCTCGGCGCGCTGCTCGTCGCCGGCCACGATGAGGACAGCGACGTCCTGCGTCTCGCGCGCTTCGATTCGAGCGCATCGCTCCCGTCTCGCAGCGGCCTCGAGAGCCGCTGGGCCCGGTTCCCGTCGTACGACGCCCTCAAGGACTCGATTCGCGACGATGGCGGCACGCTCGACCGGGGGCCCGTGCGCTTCGACCTCGGCACCGGCGGCGTCGTGGCGTACCAATCGCACTACGGCGGCCCGCCCAACGGCCGGCCCGCCGTGGTGTGGGTGACCGTCGCCACCGGCGAGCGGCAAGGGGCGGGGCACTCGATGAAGGAGGCGTGGAGCAACCTGCTCGGCGCCACCGTCCCGCCGATCCCCGGCCAGGCGCAGACCACGCGTCTGGACGACGCGCGGCGTTTCCTGCTTCAGGCCGACTCGGCGCTGCGCGCGGCCGATTGGGCGGCGTTCGGGAAGGCCTGGAACGGGCTCCGCCGCGCGGTCGGTCTCTCGGCGGATTCGACGGCGCCGTGAGCTTGCTCGCCCGTGGGGCCGGGACTACCTTCGGGGGCTTTTGCCCCGGGGCGCCGGTGTGAAGACCACCGTCGTCGCGCTCGGCGGCAACGCGCTCGCGCTGGCGGACGAGACCGTCACGATCACGAGTCAGTTCCGCCATGCGCGCGAGAGCATGGCGATGATCGTCGAGCTCGCGCGCGCGGGATGGGGCATCGTCCTGGTGCACGGCAACGGCCCGCAGGTCGGCGACGAGCTCGCGCGGAACGAGGCGGCGCGCCGGCTGGTGGAGCCGCTGCCGCTGGGCGTGCTGGTGGCGGAGACGGCCGGCTGGATCGGCTACATGCTCCAGCAGTCGCTTCAGAACGCGCTCGCCGCGGCCCGCGTGCCCCGCCAGGTCGCCACCGTGATCACGCAGACGCTGGTGGACCGCTACGATCCGGCGCTCAATCATCCGAGCAAGCCGATCGGTCACCCATTGAGCGACGGGGAAGTGGCCCGGCTTCGCGAGGCGGGGCGCGCGGTGGGGCGGGACGGCGCCGGGCGCTGGCGCCGGATGGCGACGAGCCCGCGCCCGCTGGCCGTGGTGGAGCTGCCGGTCGTGCGCCAGCTCGTGGAGCACGGCACGATCGTCATCGCCTCCGGCGGCGGCGGCGCGCCGGTGTACGACGATCCGCTGCTGGGCCTCGAAGGCGTGGACGCGGTGGTGGACAAGGATCGGGTCGCGGCCATCCTGGCCGCGCAGCTCGGTGCCGAGGCGCTCATGATCCTGACCAACGTCGACGCGGTGTTCGAGGGCTGGGGCACACCGGCGGCGCGACCGATCCGGCGGATGTCCGTCGCGCGGGCCGACGCCCTGATCGCGGCGGGCGAGCTCGACGAGGGCGGGATGAAGCCCAAGATCGAGGCCGCCGCGGACTTCGTCCGTGCCGGCGGCGGCCGGGCCGTGATCGCCCGGATGGGCGCGGGACCCGCGGCGCTTCGGGGAGAAACGGGCACGACCATTACGAGGGAATCGTGAACCTGCACGAGTACCAGGCCCGCGCGCTGCTCAAGGCCGTGGGCATTCCGATGTTCGAGGGGGACGTCGCCTCGACGCCCACCGAGGCCGAGGCGATCGCCCGCCGGATCGGCGGTACGGTGGTCATCAAGGCGCAGGTGCACGCCGGCGGCCGCGGCAAGGCGGGCGGCGTGAAGCTGGCCCGCAACCCGTCCGAGGCGATGGACGAGGCGGCGCAGATCCTGGGCATGACGATCAAGGGCCTGACGGTGCACAAGGTGCTGGTGGTTCCGGCGGCGGAGATCGCCACCGAGAGCTACGTCGGCCTCATCATGGATCGGGAAACTCAGCGCCCGGTGTTCATGGTCAGCTCGGCTGGCGGCGTGGACATCGAGGAAGTCGCGGCCAAGACGCCCGAGAAGATCGTCCGGCTGCCGGTGGACCCCACGTACGGGCTGTTTCCGCACCAGGCGCTCCGGCTCGCGTTCGTGCTCTACCGTGACTTCGGCCAGGTCAAGGCCACCGCGAGGATCATGGAGCAGCTCTACACTGCGTTCCTGGGCAACGGCGCGTCGCTCGCGGAGATCAATCCCCTGGTGACCACGCCCGACGGCAAGGTGCTCGCCCTCGACGCCAAGATCGTGATCGACGACAACGAGCTGTTCTGGCGGCCCGACCTCGGCGTGCTGCGCGACGACTCGGCCGAAGAGCCGAGCGAGGCGGCCGCGCGCCGGGCCAATCTTTCGTTCATCAAGCTCGACGGCGACGTCGGGTGTGTCGTGAACGGGGCGGGGCTGGCCATGGCCACCATGGACCTCGTGAAATATTACGGCGGCGAGCCGGCCAACTTCCTCGACATCGGCGGCAGCTCGAGCCCGGAGAAGGTCATCAACGCGCTCAAGATCATCACCGCCGACCGCAACGTGAAGGCGATCCTGTTCAACATCTTCGGCGGCATCACCCGCACCGACGACGTCGCCAACGGCATCGTGGCCGCCACTCGCCAGTTCCAGGTCAACGTTCCCATCGTCATCCGTCTCACCGGCACCAACGAGGTCGAGGCGATCCGCATCCTCGAGGGCGTAGGCATGCGGGCGCTGAGCGACATGGATCAGGCGGTGCAGCAGGTGGTCGAGCTCGCGCGGGGGGCCGCGTGAGCATCTTCGCCGACCGGAGCACGCGATTGCTGGTGCAGGGGATCACCGGACGCGAGGGATCGTTCCACACCCGGCAGATGCTGGAGTACGGCACGAGCGTGGTGGCCGGCGTCACGCCGGGGAAGGGCGGGCAGACGTTCGAAGGCGCGGTGCCGGTGTTCAATACGGTGGACGAGGCGGTGCGCGTTACCGGCGCCAACGCCTCGGTCATTTACGTGCCGCCCATGGGCGCCGCCGCGGCGGTGTTCGAGGCCGCCGACGCGGGCCTGCCGCTCGTCGTCTGCATCACCGAGGGCATTCCGGTCATGCACATGAGCCGGACGATGCCGTTCGTGCGGAGCCGGGGCATCCGCCTGGTCGGGCCGAACTGCCCGGGACTCATCTCGCCCGGGGCGCGGGCCAAGATCGGGATCATTCCGGGCAACATCTGTGCGCCCGGCCGGGTCGGCATGGTGTCTCGCAGCGGGACGCTCACCTACGAGGTGGTGAACCATCTGACGAAGGCCGGCATCGGGCAGAGCACCTGCGTCGGCATCGGCGGGGATCCCATCATCGGGACGAACTTCATCGACTGCCTCCGGGCGTTCCAGGACGATCCCGAGACCGACGCCATCGTCATGATCGGCGAGATCGGCGGGACCGACGAGCAGAACGCGGCCGCGTTCGTGAAGGAGCACGTCACCAAGCCGGTGGTCGGGTTCATCGCCGGCCAGACCGCGCCCAAGGGGCGGCGCATGGGCCACGCGGGCGCCATCATCTCGGGCTCGTCGGGCACGGCCGAAGAGAAGCTGGCCGCGTTCGAGGCGGCCGGGATCGGCATCATGCGGCGGCCGGCCGACGTGGTCGGGCTGCTCCGGTCGAAGATGTGACCCTCGCCGACCTCCTGAGCCCGCGCCGGGTGGTGGTTCCGCTGCCCGCCGCCACGCTCGAGGAGGGGCTGCGGGTGCTGGTCGACGCGTGCGTGGCCGACGGCCGCGTGGGCGATCCGATCCGGCTGGACCAGGCGATCCGCGAGAGCTGGCCCGAAGATACGATGAGCCTCGGCCCGCACGCGTGGCTGCCGCACTTCCGCACCGACGCCGTACGGGGTCTGGTGGTCGCCCTTGGCATCGCCGCCGAGCCGATCGCCGCGGGCGCACACGCCGCGCCGGCGGGGCCGGCACCTGCCGCGGAGCCGCGCATGATCCTGCTGATCGTGGCGCCGCCCCGGGACAGCGCCGCGTATCTCCAGGCCGTCGCCGCTTTCGCTCGCGCCCTCGCGCGCCCGGACGTCGCCGAGGCGCTGCTGGCCGCCCGTTCGCCGACGGACGTGCTGGCGTTGCCGGCGCTGGGCGAGCTGAAGCTGGAAGGCCAGCTGCTGGTGCGCGACGTCATGCGCTCGGAAGTCGCGGCCCTGCGCCCTGACGAGACGCTGGACGCTGCCGCGCGGCAGCTCGAGCGCCTGAACGTCGAGGCGCTGCCGGTCGTCGGAGAAGGCGGCCAGTTGCTCGGCATGCTGTCGCACCGGGAGCTGCTGCGGGAGCTGGCGCCCGGCTACGTGCAACGCGTGACGGCGGCCGCCGCGCCGCGGGCAAAGGTCGGCCCGCGGCTGGTGCGCGACGCGATGGCGCGCAGCGTCCTCTGTGTCTCCGAGGACCAGACGCTGGCCGATGCCGCGCACCTGCTCAGCACCCGGGAGGTCGAGCGCGTGCCGGTCGTGGAGGAGGGCGTGCTCCGCGGGGTGCTGACCCGCGCCGACCTCGCGCGCCGGCTGCTCGCCAGCCGCTGACCATCTCATCGTGGGGGGAGGAGTCTCGTGGCCCTGTCGTTGACCCTGGGGATCGTGAAGCCGGATGCCGTCGCCACCGGGAAGACCGGCAAGATCGTGGCCCATCTGCAGGACGCGGGCTTCGCCCTTCGGGCTGCCCGGCTGGTGCGGCTCACGCCGGCGGAGGCGGGCGCCTTCTACGCCGTGCACCGCGAGCGGCCGTTCTACGCCGACCTCGTCTCGTTCATGACCAGCGGTCCGTGCCTCCCCATGGCCCTCGAGCGGAGCGACGCGGTGGGCGCGCTCCGGCAGGTCATCGGCGCGACCGACCCGGCCGAGGCGGCCCCGGGCACCGTCCGGAAGCTCTACGCGGAATCGAAGGGTCGGAACGCCATCCACGCCTCCGACAGCGACGAGAACGCTCGCCGCGAGGTGGCGTTCTTCTTCACGGAGAGCGAGCTCGCGGGGCTCTGGGGCTGACCTCGTCGGCTTGACGCAAGTTGTTGTCCCCGTTACTTTAACGGGCTATGCTTCGGGTTGACATCCGGGACCTTCAGCGGGGTCCCGTCCGGACCGAGGGGCGGCTTCCGCCCGACGATCCGGCCTTCGAGGGACTGGACCTCGGCCTCGCCGAGCCGGTCGAGGTCACCGGCCAGCTTCAGGCCACGGGCGACGGCGAGTATCTCTGGCGGGGGCACGTCCACGGGGTGGTGCGCGGCGAATGCCGCCGGTGCCTCACGGACGTGTTGGACGATCTGGATATCGATGTCGACGCGGCGGTGTTCTCAACCGATCCCGACGCCGCCGACGATCCCGACTTCTATCCGCTGTCCGGCCGCGCCACCAGCGTGGACGTGACCGAAGTGGTGCGCGAGGAGCTGGCGCTCGCCGCGCACGCCGATCTCATGCTGTGCCGGGACGACTGTGCCGGCCTCTGCCCCACCTGCGGGGCGGACCTGAACGCGGGGCCCTGCGGCTGCGGCCGTGCCCCCGCCGAACCTGTTTGAGGATCTCATGGCAGTCCCGAAGCGTCGGACCTCGAAGTCCCGGAAGCGCCTCCGTCGTGGGCACCATTCGGCGGCCAGCGCGCCCGCCCAGGCCTGTCCGCGCTGCGGCTCCCCCAAGCTCTCCCACCGCGTCTGCGATTCCTGCGGGTACTATCGCGGCAAGAAGCAGCTCGAGGTCGAGGACGCCTGAGCGTGATCCGCGTCGCGGTTGACGCGATGGGGGGCGACAAGGCCCCGCAGGCGGAGATCGCCGGAGCGCTGCAGGCGCTGGCCAGCCTGCCCGACACGTTCATGGTACAGTTGGTGGGCCGGCCCGACGCCATCGAGGCCGAGCTGTCCCGCTACCCCGACGCGGACCGGAGCCGGCTCGAGATCCACCCCGCCGCCGACGTGATCGGGATGAGCGAGAAGCCCCTGGCGGCCGTCCGGAAGAAGCCCGACAGCAGCATCGTCGTCGG
>JAICJD010000103.1 GCA_025928645.1 Gemmatimonadales bacterium | reverse complement strand
CGGGCGCCGCGGGTGCCGGCTCGGCTCCGGCGCCAGCCGGCACACCGGCCCCGCTCCCGGCGGCCGGCGTCGCCTCCGGCGGGTCGGGGTCCAGCTCGAGCTTCCTGCCCAGCAGCTGATGGACCACGTGCTGCACCTCCTGCAGCGCCTCGTCCAGGCGGCGGAAGTTGGGGGCGGCGTCCTCGAATTTTTCCGCGCACACCGCGTCGAGCCGGCGGAGCGCATCGAGACAGCCGTCGACCCCGGCCGACGTCTCCTTGTACCACGCCTTGGGCGTGGCCGCGAACGCCTTGTCGAACTCTTCCGCCGACAGCTTGCCCTCATCGATGGCCTGCTGGCGGGCCTGCAGCTTCTTCGTGTCGCCGCCGGCATCGGCTTCGCTGCCGACCGCGCGCGACTCCCGGTAGCGGTAGAAGTCGTGACCGCCGGCCGTGAGCGGCACCGACCGCACCAGGGGTCCGAGCGACAGGGCAGCCCAGGCCAGCGGCGACGCCCGCAGCTCCGCATCGCCGTCTTCGATCGGCGGGTACAGGTCGCCCCAGAAGTCCCGCAGCAGCCCGACCATGAGCTCGAGGCCGTCGCGCAGGCCGGGGAATCCTTCGCGCCGGAGCTGCGCCTCGGTCAGCCAGGCGGCGAGCTGGAGGTCCTTCGAGCGGGACGCGAGCGCTTCGCTCGCCAGCTTGGCTACGAGTGCGAAGTCGGCGGCCTTGCGCGGACGCTCCCAGTCGCCGAGGGGCGCGTCGTCGTCCTGGTGCCGGGCGTCCTTGATCTTGTCGTAGAGCGGGTCGTAGCGGAGATCGGCGCCGGCGGGGCTGGAGCCTGGAATCGGGGACAGCAGGTCGCCACGCAACGGCATGCGCAGCTCAGCTCACGGCAACGGGCGCCGGAACGATGTCGAGCTCGCGCAGTTCGAGGATCGGGAACTCCTGTCCGTCGACCAGCAGGAGCTTCTGGCCGACCGGCGCCTCCCCGTCGTCGGGAAGCGGTTCGAACGTGGTCACCCGGCCGAGGCGCACGTCGTCGTCGTGGTGCTGCCAGGAGAGCGGGGCGAGGGCGGGCACCAGGACCTCGCCCAGCTCGACCCCGCGGAAGTCGGGCGAGGTGCGCACGGCCGCCGGGACCCAGAGCATGTCGCGCAGCCGCTGCGGCGCCTGCATGCGCACCGAGGCGATCTGCTCCAGGGGAATCCAGGTGTACTGGCCCGCGGCGAAGATCTCCAGCCGCGCGCCGATCCGGGGGTCGGCGTCGGCGAGCGACTGGAACGGGCTGCCGTTCAGGGTGCCCGACACCGGGCGGGGCGCCGGGCCGGTCGGAAACGTGCCGCTGGTGAACATCTCCTGCCGCACGCGCTCGGCGTGGAGCGCGCTCCGGTACAGGAGCGTGCCCATGGCCGCGTCCCGCCCCCGCTGGGACAGGACGTCCAGCTGCTTCTCCGCGCGGTCCCACTGCCCGGCGAAGCAGAGCAGCTCGAAGAGAAAGGTGCGGCGCCGCGCGTCGGTGGGATCGTCCCGCACCTCCGCGCTCAACGCCTCCACCGCCTCGTTCAGCCGCCCCGCCCGGAACAACTCCTGCGGATTCACGCCGGGCCTTAGGCCGTCACCGCCGTGAGATCCCAGGCGCCGACCGCGGGGCTGCCCTTGGAGCCGTCCTTGTTCTGCGGCGTGTAGGTGATGGACACCTTGCCGAACGAGAACGAGACGCTCTCCATCGGGGTGTCGTCACCCCCGCTCGACCCGGACCACTGCACGCTGTCGACGTAGACCTCGTCGAACTCGTACTTGATGAAGTCGAGCGCCGCGGACCCCGCCGCCTTGTTGAGCGTGACGATGGCCGACGGGAAGTGGTCGCCCTTGCAGCAGGCCTGGAACAGGATGGGGCTCGCCGCGTCGGACTTCTTCATGATGTTGAAGCTGCTGACCGACACCTTCCCGCCGCCCCCGCCACCGCCCCCCGCGCCGATGGTGGACGGGTTGCTCGCGCCCCAGCTGAACGACAGGATCTCCATCTGCTTCTCGAAGCCCTTCCGGGTAGCCTCCCCGTTCACGCCGTCGATCTTGAGGAATGCGTCGAAAGCCATACGCGCGGTCTCCCAGCCTGAGGTGTTGAACCCGTGACTTACTTGGCGGGCGCGGGCAGCTCCGCGACCAGCCGCATCGAGACGCTCAATTCGTCGAGCTGGAAGTGCGGCCGCAGGAACGCGATCGCGCGGTACACGCCGGGCTTCCGCGGATCCTCCTGCACGTCCACCCGCGCTTCTTTGAGCGGCCGCTTGGCCTTGACCGACATCGCCGCGTCATCGTTGGCCACGACGTAGTTGGCGATCCAGTTGTTGAGGAAGGTCTGCGCCTCGCTCCGCGACATGTAGCCGCCGATCTTGTCGCGCATCATGGTCTTGAGGTAGTGCGCGAAGCGCGACACGGCGAAGATGTACGGCAGCTGGGCCGAGATCCGTGCGTTGGCCGTGGCCGCGTCCTTGTCGTAGACCTTGCCCTTCTGGGCCGACTGCACGCTGAAGAAGGCGGCGTTGGGCGTGCCCTTGCAGTGCACCAGCGGGGCGAACCCCAGGTCGGCCAGCTCTTTCTCCCGCCGGTCGGTGATGGGGACCTCGGTGGGGCACTTCATGGCCACGTCGCCCGAGTCGGTGCGGAAGTTGTGCACCGGCAGCCCCTCGACCAGCCCGCCGCTCTCGACGCCGCGGATGCAGGCGCACCAGCCGTACTGGGCGAACGCCTGGTTGACCCGCGCGGCCAGCGCCCAGGCCGCGTTGCCCCACAGGTACTTGTCGTGGTCGGTCCCGTCGACGTGCTCCTCGTAGCCGAACGCCTCGACCGGGACTGTGGCCTGGCCGTAGGGCTCCCGGAGGAGCATCCGCGGCAGGGTCAGCGCCACGTAGCGCGAATCTTCCGTCTGGCGGAACGCCTTCCACTTGGCGTACTCGGTGTTGTCGAAGATCTTGCCCAGGTCGCGCGGCTGATCGAGCTGGGAGAAGCTCTCGAGATTGAACATCTCGACCGAGGCGCCGGTGACGAACGGCGCGTGGGCCGCGGCCGCCACCTGCGAGACCTTCTCGAGCAGCTCGATGTCCTGCCCGTTGCGGCCGAACTCGTAGTCGCCCACCAGGGCGCCGAACGGCGCGCCGCCGAACACGCCGTACTCCTCCTCGTACACCTTCTTGAACAGCGCGCTCTGGTCGAACTCGGGCGCGCGCTGCAGGTCGCGCAGCAACTCCTTCTTCGAGACGTTCAGCACCTTGATCTTGAGCATGGTGCTGGTCTCGGTCTGCGACAGCAGGTACTTGAGGCCGCGCCAGGTGCCCTCGAGCTTCTGGAACTCGGGCGTGTGCATGATCTCGTTGAGCTGAAGCGAGATCAGGTGATCGAGCTGGGCGATGCGGGCGTTGATCATCGCCTCGGTGTCGCGGCCGACGGTGATCGAGCCCTCGAGCACCTCGCCGACGAACTGCTTGATCAGATCCTTGCCGCGCTCCTTGGCCGGCGCGTCCTTCCCGAAGCGGCCCTGCTCGACGATCTGGTCGAGCAGCCCCAGCTCGACGGTCTGGGCCGCCGGGGCCGGCGCCGCCGTTTTGGTCTCAGGCATCGGTGCCTCCCTGGCTTCCCATCTCCGACTTGAGCTGCTTCATCTTCTCGTCGTCGCTCAGCGTGGACTGGAGGATCTCCTCCAGCTTGTCGTTGCCCTGCAGGCTGCCCCGGAGGTCGGCCAGCTTGGTCCTGAGCTCCAGCATCTCGCGGAGCGGCTTGACCTGCTGGGCCACCCGCTCGGGCGAGAAGTCGTCCAGGCTCTCGAAGGTCAGGTCGACGCCCAGCTTCCCGGCGTCGGGATCCTCGCTCAGCTTGTTCTCGACCGTGAACGCGAGGTGCGGCCGCATGCTCTTGAGGACATCGTCGAAGTTGTCCGGATTGACGTCCACGAACTTGCGGTCCTTGAGCTTCGCCAGCGGCTCGGTGGGCTGGCCGGTGAAGTCGCCCAGCACGCCCATCACGAACGGAAGCTCCTTGAGCTCGATCGCACCGCCGGTCTCGACCTCGTAACTGATGTTGACGCGGGGCGGCCGGACCCGCTCTAGCTTCTTTTGGACGCTCTCTGATGGCATGGGGCGCTCCTGACGGTATGGCTCCCCGATGCCGGATGGGCCGGGGCGGCGGACGAACGGAGATACGACGGGAAGACCGGGCGGCCGGACACACCGGTGGCCGCGTCCACATGAACGGCCGGACGCAGGCTCGTGCGGCGATGGGGGAACAGACGCTGCACCCCAGCCCCTCCAGTGAAGCAATGCGACTGCGCGGATTGCTTCACTCTACGGGCCGAATCAGGAGGTGTCAAGCACGCCCGGAAGGCACAGAAACCCCCCCGAAATGAGCGAACGCACCAGCTTGGCGAACTCCGCCGGCCCGAGCGACGCGGGCAGGACGCCGGAGGCGTGGAGCCGCTGGTGCAGCTCGCGGACGCTCGCCGTCCCGTTGCACTTCTCGAGCAGGATTGCGGTCCACGGCGGACACCGGGCCTCGAGGGCGAACGGTGCGCCGGTGGTGAGCTGGCAGTCCTCGACCGTCCACGACCCGCCGCTATAGGCATGCCCCAGTCGCATCCGGCAGGCCCCCGAGACCACGGGCCTCATGTCGCCGAGGCGATCGCCGGCCCGGGCCGCCGACTCGCCCTCCCAGCCGAGCAGCCACTCGACGTCCGCCACGCCCGACTCTGGTCCGGCCTGGCGCCGCGCCGTGAACGTGGGCCGTGGAACCGCCGGCCGCTGGATGATGAACGACCCGTAGACCAGGCGCTCGACCTCCAGCCGCTGGAACACCTCGTGCCGGCGCACGACATCACCCAGCTCCGCCCGGCCCGTCAGCGCGAGCCGGAAGTAGTAGTCGGTCGGCGGAAACAGCCGCTCGGTCACCAGCAGCACGTCGAACTCATCGGCCCGGTCGCCGAGCATGGCGCGGATCCGCTGCTCCGCGTTGGCCTCCCGCCGGTCGGTGAGCATGCAGGTGCAGTACAGTCGCCCGCCCGGACGCAGCCGATCCGGAAGCCCGGCGACGATCCGCCGGGTGATCTGCTCGCCGTCCTCCCCACCGTCGCGGAAGATGTACTTCTGCTCCAGCGCCGGCATGTACGGAGGGTGGGCGACGATCCGGTCGAAGGTCTGGCCCGGAACCGCGTCGTACAGATCGCCGCGGCGGGCCGTGATGTTGGATACTCCGTTGAGCGCGGCGTTGAACCGGGCGAACCGGGTAGAGCGCTCGGTGATGTCCACCGTCCAGGTGCGCGTGGCATACCGGGAAGCCAGCAGGGCGGCGATCCCGGTGCCCCCGCAGAGCTCCAGGAACTCCCCGCACGGCGTCGCCGGCAGCGAGGCCAGGAAATGCCTGGTGTTCTTGGTGATGGCGGGGTAGACGGCGTCCTCGGTGAGCACCGTGTGCGCCGGCCCGTCCGGGCTCACGTTGAGGTCCGACGCGATCCAGAGGCCCTCGGTGGGATAGAGCAGGAACGCCGCGTTGACCCCGCCGGGCTCCCCGGCGTGAGTGCTCAACAGTCCAAGGTCCTCGAGCAGTCCGACGCCGGCGGCGCCCAGGTGCCGCCGCGCCAACGCGCCATCCACGACCTCCACGTCCATGAACAGCCGGATCAGCACGTCCAGCGCGTCCGACGGCTCCGCGGCGCCGGGCCGGCCTTCGCGGAGGGAGACGAAGTCGTAGATGGAGGCGACGCCGGCACGATCGCAGACCGCGGGCGCCGTGAAGCCGGCGTCGGCGAGGAGCGTGCGAAGCGCGGCGCACTTCTCCACGGACGGCGAGGGCGGAGAGAATGGGGTCCTCTCCGTCGTCTTCGTCGGGTCCATCTTTTCCGTCCTCTCCGTCATCTCCGTCTCTCCAATCCCGTCCGGCTGGCTTTATACCCGCCGCGTGCTACGTTATCCAAACCATGCGCCAACTGCAGCCGGTACTGTGGACCAAGGGCGTGCTGCTGAGTCCCCAGCACCTTCAGACCCAGGATCGGTTCCTCGAGGATGTCCTCGAGTTCCAGCTCTCGAGTCTCATGGCATTTCCCTGGGGCTTTTCGCGGCTGGAGATCGACCGTGAGGCCCTGGCCGGCGGCGCCTTCGCCATCTCGGCCGCCGCGGGCATTCTGCCTGACGGCCTCATGTTCGACTGCCCGTCGGCGGACCCGTTGCCCCCGCCTCGCCCGCTCGACGACTGCTGGGAGCAGGATCAGCAGAGCCTCGACCTGTTCCTGACCGTGCCGGAATACCGGCCCGGCGGATACAACGTGTCGGCCGCCACCAAGGACCGCAACACCCGCTATACCGCCGAGGTCCTGCTGCGCCGGGACGAGAACACCGGCCTGTCGGAGAAGCCGATCCAGGTGGCCCGGAAGAACCTGCGGCTGCTCACCGAGGGCGAGTCGCTCGACGGCAGCTCCAGTCTCCGGGCCGCGCGGGTCACCCGGTCGCCCACCGGGGGCTACCAGCTCGACCCCCGGTTCGTCCCGCCGGTGGTGGACATCGCCGCCAGCGAGTACCTGATCGCCATCGCGCGCCGTCTGGTCGAGATCCTCTCCGCCAAGAGCACCAGCCTGTCGAGCACCCGGCGGCAGAAGAACCAGAGCCTCGCCGAGTTCAGCATCTCCGATGTCGCCAGCTTCTGGCTGCTCTACACCGTCAACGGACACCTGCCGCAGTTCCGCCATCTGTTCGAGGTCCGGCGCGGACATCCGCTGGAGCTGTACCATGCGATGCTGGCGCTGGCCGGCGCGCTCACCACCTTTTCGACCACGCTCCAGCCGCGGTCGCTGCCGAGCTACGATCACGAGGACCTGTCGGGCTGCTTCACCGCGCTGGACGAGAAACTCCGGGAGCTGCTGGACACGGTCGTCCCCTCAAACTGCGTGTCGTTGCCGCTGAAGCAGGTGCAGCCGCTGATCCAGGCCACGGCGATCGACCAGGAACGCTACTTCCAGGCCGTCCAGATGTATCTCGCCGTCAGCGCCGACGCCGACCAGGCCGAGCTGCTGCGGAAGACGCCCCAGCTGCTCAAGCTGAGCTCGCACGACGAAGTGGAGCGGCTCATCCGCCAGGCCCTGCCCGGCATCGGCCTCACCTACGTGGCCACGCCGCCCAGCGCCGTGCCGGTCAAGCTGAGCCACCACTACTTCCTGCTGAACCGCTCGGGGCCGGAGTGGGACGCGGTGGTGCGGTCGCGCAACCTGGCCGCCTATATCCCGGCGGAAGTGCCGAACCCGCAGATGGAGCTGGTGATCGTGCTCCCGACGCAGCGCTAGGCGGGATCGGCCGTGGTTCAGCGCTTGAGGGCGAAGTAGAGCACCAGCCCGACGGCGAGGATCAGCACCACGTTGAGCACGATGATCAGCGGCAGGTAGGACCCTTTGGCGGCCTCCGGAGGCGAGGGCGGGGGCGGGGCGGCTGGGGCAGGCGGAGGAGCGGCCGCGGCGGCAGGTGGGAACGGCGGCGGGGGAGCGGCTGGAGCGTCGCCCAGGATCGCGCGGCCGGAGACGATGCGGGTAAAGTCGCTCCGCCCCGGTCGGGCCGCAGGGTGCGGCATCGGGCCCGCGTGCGGTTCGGGCGCGATCATCGTCGGAAGCACGTAGCCGCGGTTTGCTCCGCCCGCGGCCGGCAGCGGCGGCGCGGCGGGCAGATCGGGACTGTGCATGACCGGTGCGGCCAGCGGCGCGGGCGGCGGGGCGGCGCCCATGCGGGGCGGCGGGAGTGGAGGCGCCGGTGGCGCAGCGGCGCCCATCAGCGGCGGCGCCAGCGGCGCCGAAGAGGCGGGCGGAGAGTCTGCCGAACCCGGGGTCGACACGCGCAGACTGCGCATCGGCACCGATGGACCGGCCGAGCCGCCGGGCGGCGGCGGGACGGTCGCGCCCGGAGCCCCGGAGGAATGGAACAGCTCGGTGAAGCTGCCGGGCGCAGGCGGCGTGGCGGGAGGCGGGTCGGCTGGCGCTGCCGACGCTGCCGGCGCTGCCGGCTCCCGCGCCGACTTGATGACGCCCGACGCGTCCAGCGGCTTGTCGGCGCCGGCCGCCCGGATCTGACCCGGCTGAAACAGCGCGGTGAAGCTGCCGGATGCGCTGGGTGCGGCAGGCTTGAGTTCGGGCGGCGCCCGATCGGGTTCGCGGCCCATGGGGCTCTCTTCGGCGGACCGGAACAGCTTGGTGAATTCGCCGCCGACCGGCTCCGCCGCCGGAATGACGCTCGAGGCGGATGCCGGCGAGGCGCTCGACGCGGCCGGTGCCGCGGGCAGGGGCGGCACGCCGGCACGGGACCTGAGCCACTGCTCGAACGAGCCCGGCGCGTCGAGGGCGCCGCTCACGACGATCGGCGAGCCCTCGACCATCAGGGTCTCGATGATCTTGACCGCGTCCGCCGGCCCGAGGCGGCTGAGCAGATCGGGAAGCATCGCCGCCGTCGGAGAATCGAGCGGTAGGAAGTGCACCAGCACCGCCCGGCCGGTCGAGCGGTGCTCGGCCGAGTAGGTGGGACCTTCGCCCTGGCGAAGCAGTCCCAGCAGCTTGTACTTGGTGCTGAATTCGTCGCGTGTCATCGGCGGCCGGCGGAGCGGGTCGGCACGGTGCGTGTGGGGAACCGGCCTAGTATAGTTTCCGCATCCGGCAGGGCGCAAACCGCAAAGGCACTATGAGGCATCTCTCCCGGGTCGTGTGGAACGAGGGCATGTACCTCGCCCAGCACCACTTCCAGACCCAGAGCCGATACTTCGAGGACACCCTCCAGTTCGCGGTGTCCGCGCTCTTCTTCGGGTCCTATGGGCTGGCCGGGTGCCAGCTGGACGGCGACGCGCTCCTCAACGGGACGGTGGCGCTGCTGCACGCGCGGGGGATGATGCCCGACGGGCTCACCTTCAACGTGCCCGAGTGCGATCCGGCCCCGCCGCCGCTCGACATCGCGGGCACGTTCTCCCCCACGCAGGACAGCCACTTGATCCTGCTGACGATCCCCTCGTTTCGGCATGGCGCCCCCAACACCGCCCTGGAGACCAACGGCGGCCCCGAGCTGCGCTACCGGGCGGAGACCAGTATGGTGCCCGACGATACCACCGGCCGGGACGAGCGCCCGGTGGCGCTCGGCCGGAAGAACCTGCGGCTCAGGCTCGATACCGCGGTCGCGGAGCATGAGGTCTCGCTGCCCATTGCCCGTGTGCGGCGCGACGGGCAGGGTCACTTCATCTACGACCCCGAGTACGTTCCTCCCTGCGTGCAGATCGGGGCGAGCGACCGGCTCATGTCGCTGCTGGGCCGTCTGGTGGACATGCTCGAGGCCAAGAGCGCGAGTCTGCCCGCCGACCGCCCCGCGGCGTACCGCGAGCTCCGGGAGTATGCCAGCCATGAGGTAGCCAACTTCTGGCTCCTGCACGCAGTGCGGTCGAGCCTGCCGCCGCTGCGCCATCACCTGGAGCTGCGTCGGTCGCATCCCGAGCAGCTCTACGCCGAAATGGCCCGGCTGGCCGGGGCGCTGTGCACCTTCGCGCTCGACGCGCACCCCCGCAGCGTGCCCGCGTACGACCACGACCGGCCCGACCAGTGCTTCGCCGAGCTGGACCGCCAGATCCGCGCGCATCTCGAGATCATCGTTCCCACGAACTGTCTCAGCATTCCGCTCGAGCGGAGCAGCCAGTTCCTGTACGTCGGACCGGTCAAGGACCGCCGGTGCTTCGGCCGGTGCGAGTGGATCCTCGGCGTGCGCTCCGACGCCGGCCGGGCGGACGTCATCAGCAAGGTGCCCAAGCTGGTGAAGATGTGCTCCAGCCGACACGTGGAGCGGCTGTTCAAGGAAGCGCTCCCGGGCCTCACGCTGCAGCACCTCCCGACTCCGCCGGCGGCCGTCTCACCCCGGGTCGGCACCGAGTATTTCCTGGTCGGCCGGCGCGGCGACCACTCGACGGTGGCCTGCTGGACGGCAATCGGCCAGACCGGTGAGGTGGGGGTGTACGTGCCCGGCGCGCTGCCGGGGGTCGAGCTCGAGCTGATGGTGGTGCTCGAGCCATGAGCGATAGATTGCCACGTCCTGCCACGAAGCGCGGTTTCGCGATGAACGAGAGTCCGTGGGATGCGGAGGGCCGCGCCGGCCTGGAGTCGGCGCCGGCTCGCCGGGGTCAGCTTGCGCTGGCGTTGCAGGAGGTGTTCACCGCCACCGTGCGTCTCCGCGGCAACCGCCAGGTCGCGGCCGACGGCGAATCGTTCCGCACCCACATCAAGCAGCTCCTGAGCGCCGCCGAGCGGGAGGCGCGCCGCCTGGGCTACGGCGCCGACGACGTCGGGACCGCGCTCTACGCCACCGTGGTCTTCCTGGACGAGTCGGTTCTTAACTCCGCGCAACCCATGTTCGCGAGCTGGCCCAGCCGGCCCCTGCAGGAAGAGCTGTTCGGCGGGCACATGGGCGGCGAGAACTTCTTTCAGCACCTGCGCCAGTTGCTCACGCGGAGCGAGTCGGACGATCTCGCCGACCTGCTCGAGGTGTTCCAGCTCTGCCTGCTGCTGGGCTTCCGGGGCCGTTACGGCGCGGGAGACCAGGGCGAGCTGCGCGGCATGCAGGCGGCCGTGGCGGACAAGCTCCAGCGGATCCGCGGCGCGTTCGGAGAGCTGGCCCCCGGCTGGGCGCCGCCCGGGCGCGAGGCGGCCCGCCGGGAGCGGGATCCCTGGGCGGTCGGGCTGGCGATCGCCGCGGTCACGTGCCTGCTCGCGGGAGCCCTCCTGTTCTGGGTGTTCCGGTCGTCGCTCGATACCGGCACGGCTGAGGTCACGGCGGCGCAGACGATGAGCCCGGCGTGACCCGGAAGGTCAAGGTCTGGCTGAGCGCCGCGGCCGTGCTCGCGCTCGTCGCGGTCGGCATCTGGTTCCTCGGCACCCTGCTGGCGCTCAAAGGGCGCGACCTCTGGATTCTGCGCGGGGGCCTGTGGCTGCTCGCGACGATCAGCGCCGTGCTGGTCGCCTGGTTCGTGGCGCGACGGGGGCCCGCCGTGCCCAAGGCCGACGCGCAGGCCGCGCGCGAGGTGGACGCGGCCATGGCCGCCGCGCGCTCGCGCCTCAAGTCTTCACGCCTCTCGGGCGCCCGGGCCCTGCAGCGGCTTCCGGTCGTCCTGCTCGTCGGCGCCGACGGCAGCGGCAAGACCAGCAGCGTGGTCCGGTCTCAGCTCGAGACCGAGCTGCTCACCGGCGACGTGTTCCGCGGCGAGCTGATCGCGCCGACGCGCATCGTGAATCTCTGGTATACCCGCCAGGGGCTCATCATGGAGGCCGGCGGCCGCCTGATCTCGGACGCGCCGCGCTGGCAGCGGCTGCTCCAGCACCTGCAACCCCGCCGCGTTCGGTCGGCCTTCTGGGGCGCCCCGCAGCCGGCGCGCGCGGCCCTGGTCTGCGTGAGCTGCGAGGAACTGCTGAAGGGCGGCACCGACGCGGTGAGCGCCGCGGCCCGGACCCTCCGGTCGCGGCTCGGCGACCTGACCGCCGCCCTCGGCGCCCGCCTGCCGCTGTACGTGGTCTTCACCAAAGCCGACACGGTCCCGCACTTCACCGAGTACCTGCGGAACTTTTCCCGCGACGAGGTCCGGGACGCCTTCGGAACCACGTTCCCGCTCGAGCAGATGCCCCCCGACTCGACCCCGGAGCACGTCTTCCAACTGGTCGACCGGTCGTTTCAGCGCCTGTTCCACTCGCTGGCCGCGCAGCGCCTCAAGTTCCTGCCCCGGGAGAACGCGCCCGAAATCGCGGGCAGCGCGTACGAGTTCCCCCGGGAGTTCCGCAAGATCGCCCCGGCGGCGACGGCGTTTCTGGTCGAGCTCTCCCGAACGAACCAGCTCGAGATCAGCCCGTTCCTGCGCGGGTTCTACTTCACCGGCGTGCGTCCCATCGTGGTCACGGAGAACGCTATCGAGGCCGCCGTGCCGGTGGCCGCCGGCGGGCGGGGCGGCAACGTTCCGGTCGGTGCCACGACGGTATTCGACCCCGCCAAGCTCGAGGCGATCGGGGGCGGGGGCGGGCCGCGCATGACCGCCATGGCGGCCACCTCCCGCCGGGTGCCGCAGTGGGTGTTCCTGGACCGGCTGTTTCCCGACGTCGTGCTCGGCGACCGCGCCGCGTTGGGGTCGAGCCAGAGCAGCCGGCGGGTCGGGCGCCTGCGCCGGCTCGCGGCGGTGGCCGTGATCGTCGCGGCCCTGGTCGGCGTCGCGGGCCTGGCCATCTCGTACGCCAACAATCGCCGCCTCCAAGCGGACGTGCTGGAGGCCAGGCGCGGCCTGGCGCAGGTCGCCGCCTCGGGGAACGCGCTGCCGTCGTTGGCCGCGCTGCGGCAGCTCGACGCCGGCCAGCTCCGCCTGCAGCAGCTCGCCGAGTACGAACGAAGTGGGCCTCCGTGGCACCTCCGCTGGGGCTTGTACACCGGATCGGCGATGTACCCGAGCCTCCGGAGCTCGTACTTCGCCGCGCTGGAGCGGGCGATGTTCGGCGCGACGCGGGACTCGCTCGCGATGGCCCTCCGCCGGCTGCCGGATACGCCCGGGCAGTCCTCCGACTACGGCCAGACCTACAACACGCTCAAGGCGTACCTCATCGTCACCACCTACCCGGACCGCGCCACGCCGGGCTTTCTCGCCCCGATCCTGATGGAGCGGTGGCAGGGCTCGGCGCGTCTCGATCCGACCCGCGCGGAGCTGGCGCGCCGCCAGTTCGCCTTCTACTCCGACGCGCTGCCGGCGGGGAACCCCTATCACGCGCCGGTGGACGACGAGGCGGTCGCCGGCGGCCGCGCGTTTCTGCGGAAGTTCGCCGCCGCGGAGGCGGTGTACCGCACCATGCTGGCGGAGGCGGCCGGGAAGGCCCCTCCCGTCCAGTTCGAGCGCCAGTTCCCCAGCGCGGCCGGCATCGTGCGGGATCCGTACGTCGTCTCCGGCGCGTTCACCCGGCAGGGCTGGGATGCCATGCAGGCGAGTCTCGCCCACGCCGACCGCTTCCTGAGCGGGGAGGACTGGGTCACCGGCGTGCGCACCACGGGGGCGACCGACCGCGCCGCGGTGCTCGGCCAGCTCAAGAGCATGTACGTGCGCGACTACATCGAGCAGTGGCGCACCTTCCTCAAGGCGGCCTCGGTGGTGCAGTTCGCCGACGTCGGCACCGCGAGCCGGGTGCTGGGGTCGCTCAGCAGCAACCAGTCGCCGCTGCTGGCGCTGCTGGCGCTGGTGTCGCGGCACACCGCCGTGGACACCGCCGCCATCTCGCCGGCGTTCCAGCCGGTCCACGTCGTGACGCCCCCGGGTGATACGACGAAGTACATCGGTGGCGGCAACGAAGCATACGTCAACGCTCTGGTGAGCCTGCAGGCCTCGCTCGAGCAGGT
>JAICJD010000247.1 GCA_025928645.1 Gemmatimonadales bacterium | reverse complement strand
GCCACGCAGTTGACCAGCACGCCGCGGCTGGCGTACTCCTTGGCCACCGACTTGGTGAAGCCGATGAGCCCGGCCTTGCTGGCGGCGTAGTTCGCCTGCCCCTTGTTCCCCACCAGCCCGACGACGCTTGTGATGTTCACGATGCGACCCGCCCGCCGCTTCATCATGCCCTTGATCACCGCGCGAGTCGTGTGAAACGCGCCCTTCAGATTGGCGTCCATCACGGCGTCCCAGTCGGCGTCCGAGAGCCGGAGCAGGATGTTGTCACGGGTGAGCCCGGCGTTGTTGACCAGGACGTCGATCGGGGCGAGCGCCTGCTCCGCCGCCGCGACCGCAGCATCGACCTGGTCGGCGCGCGCCACATCGCAGGCGACGCCGACGGTCCGGTCGCCGAGCTCCCGGGCGACGGCCGTGGCCCGGGCGGCGTCGCGACCCACGATGGCCACGGCTGCCCCGGCGGCGTGCAGCGCGCGCGCGATGGCGAGGCCGATGCCCCGGGTGCTTCCGGTGATGAAGGCGGTCCTGCCGGTGAGGTCGATCGTGGTCACCGCGCCCTCACGCGAGGAACCTCTCCACCTCGTCCGCCGTGCCGAGCGAGACCGCCGCCGCGCCCGGCACGATCCGCTTGAGCAGCCCGGAGAGCACGCTGCCCGGGCCGATCTCGATATACCTCGCGCCGGGCGCGAGCCGCGCGGCCGTCTGCATGCAGGTGACCCAGCGTACCGGGGAGGTGAGCTGGTCGACCAGGAGCCGCTTGGCATCCACGCCGGTGCGCACCGCCTCGCCGCTCGCGTTGGCGATCACGGGAAAGGCCGGGTCGCCGAACGGCACCCCGATGAGCGCGTCGTGCAGGCCGTCCACCGCGGGAGCCATGAGGGGCGAGTGGAACGCGCCGCTCACCTTGAGCGGCAGCACGCGCTTGGCGCCGAGCGCCTTGCAGCGCTCGCCGGCGCGGGTGACGGCCGCGGGGTCGCCGGAGATCACGGTCTGGTCGGGGGCGTTCAGGTTGGCGGCCACCGCGACGCCGTCGGCGCCGCTGGCCTCGTTGCAGGCGCGGTCGACCGTCTCGGTGTCGAGCCCGAGCACGGCGGCCATGGCGCCGGAGCGTTCGCGGCCCGCCGCGTACATGAGCTCACCGCGGCGGCGAACCAGCGCCGCCGCGGCGCTGGCCTCCAGCGTACCCGCGGCCACGTAGGCGCTGTACTCGCCCAGGCTGTGACCCGCGGCCGCGCCGACCGCCCCGATCTTGCGACCGACCACCGCCCAGACCGCGACGGAGTGAGCCAGAATCGCCGGCTGCGCGTTGTGGGTCAGCACCAGCTCGTGCTCGGGGCCTTCCCACATGATGCGGGAGAGCGCGACGCCGAGCGCGTCGTCGATCGCCTCGAAGGTCTCGCGAGCCGCGGGAAACCGCTCGGCGAGGTCGCGCCCCATGCCGACGCGCTGCGCGCCCTGGCCGGGACACATCAGGACGCTCACCACCGGATCACCGCGCTGCCCCAGGTGAATCCCGCCCCGAACGCCACCAGCAGCACGACGGAGCCGGGCCCGATCCGGCCTTCGGCCAGGGCCTGTTCGAGCGCGAGCGGAATCGACGCCGACGAGGTATTGCCGTAACGGTCCAGGTTGACCATGACCTTGGACATCGGCAGACCGGCATGCTTCGCGGTGGCCTCGATGATGCGAAGGTTGGCCTGGTGGGGTACCAGCAGGTCCACCTGGTCCGCCGTGACCCCCGCGCGCCGGAGCGCCTCGTCGCACGCGTCGGCCATGGCGAGCACCGCCGCCTTGAATACCTCCCGGCCGGCCATCTTCATATAGTGCGACCGCTCGCAGACCACCTTCTCGCTGATCGGGTCGGCCGAGCCGCCGCCGGGCCGGAGGAGCAGCGGCGCGAGCCGGCCGTCGGACTTGATGAAGGTGGAGAGAATGCCGCGCCCGGGCCCGGAGGACCGGCGCACGACCGACGCACCGGCGCCATCGCCGAAGAGAATGGCGGTGGAGCGATCCTGGAAGTCGGTGATGGTCGAGAGCTTCTCCGCACCCACCACGAGCACGGTCTCGCCCTGCCCCGACGCCACGAGCCCCTCGGCCACCGTCAGCGCGAAGATGTAGCCCGGGCAGGCGGCGCCGATGTCGAAGGCCGCCGCCCGCTCGGCGCCGAGCAGCGCCTGCAGGTCGCAGGCCGTGGAAGGCATCAGCCGATCGGGGCTCACGGTGGCCACCACGATCGCGTCGAGCTCATCGGCGCCCACGCCGGCCGCGGCCAGCGCGCGCTGACTTGCCTCCTGACTCAGCATGGCCACGCTCTGCTCGGGTCCGGCGATGCGGCGCTCGCGAATGCCGGTGCGCTCCACGATCCACTGATCCGACGTGTCGAGCACGCGGCTCAGGTCGTCATTCGTGACGACGTTGGGCGGAACGGCTACGCCCACGCTCGCGACCTCCGCGAACGGACGGGGCATCATGAGCGGACGACGGGGTCGCGCTGCGCGAATTCGGCCGCGATGTGCGCGTTGAGGCCGGACGTCACGGCCTGGAGCGCGACGCGGATGCCGTTGCGGATGGCGTTGGGGCTCGACGCCCCGTGGCAGATGATGGAGACCCCTCGCACGCCGAGCAGCGGGGCGCCCCCATAGGTGGAGTAGTCCAGCAGGCTGACCAGCTCCCGCAGCGCCGGCCGCTCGAAGATGTCCGGCGCGCGCTCCTGCAGCAGGCCCACGAACACGCGGCCGGCCGCTTCGTAGAACTTGAGCACGATGTTGCCGATGAAACCGTCGCACACCACCACGTCCACGTGGGTGCGCCGATGGGGACCCGGGAGGATATCGCGGCCCTCGATGTTGCCGGCGTAGGTCAGCCGGGGCGAGGCCTTGAGCAGCTGGTGCGCCTCGCGCACCACCGCCGTGCCCTTCTCTTCTTCCTCGCCGATGTTGAGCAGCCCGACGACGGGCCGGATCTGGCCCACGATGTCACGCATGTACACCGTGCCGAGGTACGCGAACCCGACCAGCTCGCGCGCGGAGCAGTCGAGGTTGGCGCCGCCGTCGAGCACCAGCACCGGCTCACGGCCGGTGGGAAACAGCGTGGCCACCGTGGCGCGCTCGACGCCGTCGTGCAGGCCCAACAGCATCGTGGAGGCCGCCAGCGTGGCGCCGGTGTTGCCCGCCGACAGGAACGCGTCGGACCGACCCTGCTTCTGCAGGTTCAGTCCGACGACGATGCTGCTGTCGGGCTTCTTCCGGACGGCCGCCAGGGGCTTCTCGCTCATCCCGATCACGTCGGCGGCGGGGTGGATCTCGAGCCGGCTCCGGTCCGCGTCGGGGTAGCGGGACAGCTCGGCCTCGATGGCG
>JAICJD010000065.1 GCA_025928645.1 Gemmatimonadales bacterium | reverse complement strand
GTGGAGCTGCTCGCGACGGGCTCGGCTGAGCCGGAGCTGCGTGCCGTCGAGCAGGACGAGCACCGACTCGCCGTTGTAGAGTGGGCAGAGCTCCCGGATCCGGCTCAGGTTCACGATGGCCGAGCGGTGCACCCGGAAGAAACGGCGGGGATCGAGCCGGGCCTCGAGATCCTTGATGGCCTCGCGCAGCACGTGGACTCGGCCGCCGGCGTGGATCCGCACGCAGTAGTCGGCCGCCTCGATCCAGTCCACGTCCTCCACGTGGAGCAGCGACACCCGGCCGTTCGCCTTGACCGCCAGGCGCTCGAGATACCCTGTGGCCACGCCACCCCACCCCGTGGGGCCCGCTACGCCGAGACAGCCCATGAGCTCCCGGGTGAGACGGTGGGCCCGTCGCTCCCGGACCCGCTCCTTCGCGCGCGCGAGCATGCGGCGGAACCGGTCGTCGTCGAACGGCTTGAGCAGATAGTCGAGCGCCTGCGCCTCGAACGCGCGGAGCGCGAAGGCGTCATACGCCGTCACGAAGACGATGGCGCCGATCCGCTCGGCCGGGGTGCGGCGCAGCACCTCGAACCCGTCCACCTCGGGCATCTGGATATCGAGGAACAGCAGGTCCGGAGGTGCGGCCGCGATCGCCGCCGCGGCCTCGGCGCCGGCGGCGCACTCGCCGGCCACGACCACCTCCGGGTCTGCGGCGAGCAGGCCCCCGATGGTCGCGCGGGCCAGCGCCTCGTCGTCCACGACCAAGGCCCGGAGCGGTGCGGGGCGCGTGGCTGCGTCAACCATAGGCCGCCTGATGATAGGGGAGCTCGACCACCGCGAGCGCGCCCCCGCCGCCGGTGGCGAGCAGCTCGAGCCGCTGCCGCTCGCCATAGAGCTGGCGGAGCCGGGCCCGCGTGTTGCTGAGTCCGATCCCGCTGCCGCCGTTGCCGCCGACCGGCGTGTCGCCGCCGCACGAGTCTTCCACTCGGAGCACCAGCGTCTCCCGCCGCCGGCCGACGGCCACGGTGATGCGGCCCGGCGCGGAGCGGCGCTCCACCCCGTGGCGGATGGCGTTCTCCACGAGGGGCTGGAGGATCAGGCTCGGCACGAGCGCTTCCAGCACCGCGGGATCGGCCACGATGCGCGCCTCGAGCCGATCCTGGAACCGGATCTGCTCGATGGCGAGATACCGCTCGACGAACGCCAGCTCGTCGCGGAGCGGCACCTCGACCGCGCCGTCCCGCCGCAGCGCCGCGCGGAGCAGGTCGCTCAGCCCCGCGATCGTGCGCACCGCGTCGGCGTTCCGGCCGGCCCGGACCAGCGCGGCCACCGTGTGGAGCGTGTTGAACAGGAAGTGCGGGCGAAGCTGCATCTCGAGCGCGCGGAGGCGAGCCGCGGTGAGCTCGCCCTCGAGCCGCGAAGCGGCCAGCCGACGCTCGACGAACAAGGAGTGGAAGTCGACCGCGCAGGTAACCGCCACGACCGCGGCGTAGCTGAACAGATTGATGAACGACTTCCCGAAGAAGGTGGCGAGGACGGGCCGCGCCGGATCTCCGGGCGAGAGCCACGGAGCGAGCCCCAGGTCCACCATCACGTCGAGCGCGGCGAAGCCAAGGGCAAACAGAAGGTGCAGCGGAGCGGTCCGCGGCCACCGCCCCCGATCGAGCGGAAACCGGCGGGCGAGCCACGCGATGGCGGGCGTGAACGCGGCCCACAGCCAGCAGCTCGCCAGGTTGTCATAGAGGGCGGGCAGCCACGGTGCGGGGTGCCCCGACGAGAGCCGGAAGGCATACCACTGACTGGCGGAGACCACCGCCACCAGCGTCCAGGCACCGACGATGATCAGGCCACGCGTCCGCACTCGCGCTCCCCCTTGAACCGGTGCCGGACGCAAATAAGGCGAGCCTCCGCTGCGCTGCGGGCCGCGCATCGCACCGAAGGCCCCCGGACCACCGTGCTGCAGGCGGACCGGTGACGGGCTCCCACTCCCGCCAACCCTTTTTGCGTAACACTGCTGCGTACCACTCGCCCAGTGGCCCGCAGCGGCCTGCGGACCACCGTGCGCAGAGGAGACGGCGCGGCGGAAGGATGGTGCACGGGGTGGTGCAGGAAGGAACGAGGAAGCAGAGCCCCGCGGTGTTCTCCTAACCCAGGAAGCGTCTGATCAAGTACAGCAGCAGACTGAACCCGACCGACACGACCAGCATCGATGCCAGGGGCACGTACACGCGCACCGATTCGCGCTCGATCCGGATGTCTCCCGGCAGCCGCCCGAACCAGCCGAGCGCCCCCGACCACACGAGCAGTCCGAGCAGCACCAGGGCGAAACCGCCCCAGACCAGGAGCGGTCCGAACGAGCCGGGGGGGCTCATTCGATGAGCCCCGAACGCACGGCGTGGATGTAGTCGGTGTAGGCCGGCGTGCCGCCGGCTTCTCGCACGGCCGCGGCGATCTGCCCGCGGTGATACGCGGCGTGCAGCGCCACGTGGGTGAGGATGTCGGCGATGCTGCTGGTCCAGAACTCGCCCCTGCTGTTCCGGTAGCCTACGCCGTCCTCGAGCGCCTCCTCGTCGAGCCCCTCCAGGCAGCCGGCCCACTCGCGCTGGAGCGCCGTGAGCTCCGCCTCGCAGGTTTCGAGGTCGAGCTCCGGCCACACCGGCATCGTCGGCGGCTCCTGCCGGATGCGCGCGAGCCAGAGTCGCTCCGCGCCGACGATGTGGGCCATCCACGCCCGCGCCTTCGGCGGCGCGGGGCCGGCTTTCAGCCCCTCCAACGCCGCGAAGTTGCCCCAGCCATCGTGCTCGAGCAGCCGGCGATAGCGCGCCAGCTCGGTCATCATCCGATCTCCTGTCGTGTCAGCGAGGCGAGGGCCGCCCGCACGTTGCGGCGCATGCCGGCGAGGCCCGGGCGCGCGAAGGGCGTGGCGCCATAGCGTCGCTCGAACTCGTCGTCGCTCATTTCGTCGAAGTGGCGCTCACTCGCCGCGGCGAGCGAGTGCCGGGGGCGCAGCTCCAGGATGTCGGTCGGCGAGGCGAATCGCTCGTTCCACGGGCAGACGTCGTTGCAGATGTCGCAGCCGAAAGCATAGCCGGACAGGCGCTCGGTCAGCGGCTCGGGTATCGCGCCACGCTGCTCGATCGTGAGATACGAGATGCAGCGCGTGGCGTCGAGCACGCGGGGCTCGACCAGCGCGCCGGTAGGACACGCCTCGAGACAGCGGGTGCAGGTACCGCAGTGGTCGGTTCCGAACGGCGGGTCCGCGGGAAGCGGCAAGTCGGTGAAGATGGAGCCAATGAAGAAGAAGGAGCCGGCGCCGGGTCGGATCAGCATCGTGTTCTTCCCGATCCATCCGAGGCCCGCGCGCTGCGCCAGCTCACGCTCGGGCACCGGGCCGGCGTCCACGTAGGGCCGCGCGACCGCGGCGCCGCGGTCGCGCAGCCATTCGGCCAGGCGCTCGAGCCGCGCATGGGTGACCCGGTGATAGTCCTCGCCGCGTGCGTACTTCGCCACACGAGGGGCGGCGAGGTCGGCCTCACCATCGGGCGTGTAATAGTTCTCGAGCAGCACCACCACGGCGAGCGACTCGGGGACGGTGAGCCGCGGGTCTTTCCGACGCCGGGCCTGGCGGTGCATATACCGCATGGTGCCCGCGTAGCCCTTTGCGAGCCACTCGTCGAGCCGGTCGCCATGCGGCGGCGGGCCCGGGTCGGTGATACCGCAGGCCAGGAACCCGAGCCGGCGGGCCTCAGTCTTCAGCGCCTCGACGAGCGTCACGCGGTCTTGGCCGGGCGCTCGGCGGCCGGCGCGAAGGCCGGCGGCAGCTCGCCGGTGATCAGGCGGGCGCCCCGGCTATAGGTGGCATACGACAACGCCCACTCGAACAGCACGATCACCCGATTGCGGAACCCGATCAGGAAGAAGATGTGGACGAAGATCCAGACCAGCCAGGCGATCAACCCGCCGAAGTGAAGCCGCCAGATGTCGGCCACCGCCTGCCCCCGGCCGATCACCGCGAGCTGGCCCTTGTCCCAATACTGGAAGGGCCGCCGCGGGCGACCGGCCAGATCGCCGATGATCGCACGGGCCGCGTACTCACCCATCTGGATGGCCACTGGAGAGACGCCGGGCAGCGTGCCGCCGCCCTGGTGCGCGAACGCGGCCGCGTCGCCGAGGACGAAGACCTCGGGGTGCCCCGGGATCGTGCAGTCGGGCTCCACGATCGCGCGGCCGGCGCTGTCCAGCGGGGTGCCGAGCTCGCGGAGCACGGGGCTCGCCGTGTTGCCGGCGGCCCAGATGACGGTTTCGGTGGGGATGATCCAGCCGGCCGCGGCCACCGAGCCGGGCCGGATGTCCGTCACCAGCGTGTCGGTGCGCACCTCGACCCCGAGCCGGCGCAGCTCGTGCTTGGCTTCGTCGCTCAGGCTCGGCGGATATGAGGGAAGCAGGCGCGACCCGCCCTCGAGCAGCATGACCGTGGCCTCGCCCGGATCGATGTGGCGGAAGTCCCGGCGCAATGCGTAGCGGCGGATCTCCGCCACCGCGCCCGCCATCTCCACGCCGGTGGGGCCGCCGCCCACGATGACGAACGTGAGGAACCCGTGCCGGCGCCGGGGATCGGGCTCGCGTTCCGCCTTCTCGAAGGCCAGCAGCACCCGACGCCGGATCTCGAGCGCGTCCTCCAGGCTCTTGAGGCCGGGCGCGAGCGGCTCCCACTCGTCGTGCCCGAAGTACGAGTGCCGGGCGCCCGTGGCCACGATCAGGTAGTCATAGCCGAGCACGCTCCCGTCCGTGAAGCCGACCCGCCGCGCGCTCACGTCGATCGTGCGCGCTTCCGCGAGCTGGACCTCGGTGTTCCTGGAGTGCCGGAGGATCGACCGGATCGGCGAGGCGATATCGCTGGGGTTGAGGCCCGCCGTGGCCACCTGGTACAGCATCGGCTGGAACAGGTGGTGGTTCCGGCGGTCCACCAGAGTGACCCGCACCGGCGCGTCCTTGAGCGCGCGAGCGGCGTACAGCCCGCCGAAGCCGCCGCCGAGGATCAGGACGTGCGGTCGCTCGTCGCCGCTCACAGGCCCATCGTCTCGCGCCGCCAGCGCGCGAACCGCACGACGTCGTCCGCCGGCGGCACGGCGTTCTCGTCGGCGTAGGCCGTGTACATCCGCCACCGGAGATACTCGCGGTCGGGCAGCGGCAGGAACGGAGCGCGCCGCCACCAGCGCCGCCGGCGGAACGCCCAGGCGGTGCGCAGCAGGTCCACCGCGAGCCGCGGCCGCAAGAGCGCCCGCCCGGCGAGGGCGGCGGCGAGGGAGGTCCACGTGTCGGCCATGGCCGAAGTATAGCGACGACGCTCGGTCTCCCGTGCCTCTATATTGTCCACCATGCCGACTGCCGCCACCGCGCCGCCGCGGGACTATCGCGCGGAGTTTCCCATCTTCCGCCGCACGGTGTACCTCAACAGCTGCTCCCTCGGCGCCTTGTCGGTCCGGTCGCGGGCCCGGGTGAACGAGTGCCTGGACCTGTGGGAGCGGCTCGGCGCCGCGGCGTGGTACGAGATCTGGTGGGCCGCGCTGGCCGACCTCCGCGCGCGCTATGCCCGCTGGATCGGCGCGGCCGCGGGCTCGATCGCGCTGCACCCCAACATCTCGACCGCGCTCGCCTCCGTGGCCGAGTCGCTCGACTACCGCCGCCGCCCGCGCGTGGTGGTCACGAGCCTCGACTTCCCGACGCTGGCCTATCAATGGCTGGCGCGGGCCGGTGAGGGGGTCGAGGTGGTGATGGTCGAGAGCCCCGACGGCGTGAGCCTGCCGGTCGAGGCCCTGGCCCGCGCGGTCGACGGGCGCACCGCGCTGCTCGCGACGAGCCACGTGTTCTTCTCCACCGGGGCGATCCAGGATCTCCGCGCTCTGGCCGACGTGGCCCACGCGCGCGGGGCCCTGCTCCTGGTGGACGGCTACCATGGCGCGGGCCAGGTGCCGGTGGACGTGGCGGCGCTCGACGTGGATTTCTACTGCAGCGGCGGGCTCAAGTGGATGCTCGGCGGTCCCGGCATCGCCTTCCTGTACGCGCGGCCGGAGCTCTGGCCGGCGCTGCATCCGCGCGCGACGGGGTGGTTCGCGCACCGGGACCAATTCCGATTCGACCCACGCACGCTCGAGCCGCACGACGACGCCCGCCGGCTCGAAGGCGGCACGCCCGCCATGACCGCCGTGTACGCGCAGCTCGGCGGGCTCGACGTGCTGGAGGAGCTGGGGTCAGAAGCAATCCGGCGCCGTACCATGGCCCTCACCGAGGACCTGATCGCGCAGGCCTGTGCGGCAGGGCTCGAGCCCAGGGTGGCCACGCGGCCCGAGGAGCGGAGCGGCATCGTCATGCTCCCGCGCGCCAATCCCGCGGGCGACGTGCGCCGCCTGGCTGAGGCGGGGATCGTGACGGACACCCGCCCCGGGCACGTGCGCGTCTCGCCCTACTTCTACAACGTCCCGGACGACCACCGGGCCGCCATCGAGCGTCTCACCCGTGACTAACAGCCCCTATCGCCACCTGGGCGACAACAAGCTGCCCACCGAAGACGAGCAGCTGCTCGAGAGTCCCGCGCCGCTCCGGCCCGAGCAGCTGTTTTTCAAGTCCGATTCGTGGCGCGTGCTGCGGATCCTGGGCGAGTTCGTCTGGGGCTTCGACCATCTGTCCGATGTGAGCGACGGGGTCACCATCTTCGGCTCGGCGCGTACGCCGCGGACCGACCCGCACTACGTCAAGGCCGTGCAGACCGCCATGCTGCTCGGGAGGGCCGGAATCCCGGTCATCACCGGCGGCGGCCCCGGGATCATGGAAGCGGCCAACCGCGGCGCGTACGAGGCCGGCGGCCTCTCGATCGGCTGCAACATCGAGCTGCCGTTCGAGCAGGGGTCGAACGCGTATCTCACGCGCAGCCTCAACTTCAAGTTCTTCTTCGTGCGGAAGACGATGTTCGCCAAGTATGCCACCGCGTTCATCGTCTTTCCGGGCGGCTACGGCACGCTGGACGAGCTGTTCGAGGCGCTCACGCTCATTCAGACCGGCAAGGTGAGGCACTTCCCGGTGATCCTGTTCGGCAGCGCGTACTGGGCGGGCCTGGTGGACTGGCTCACCCGCACGGTCGCCGAAGAGCGCAAGATCAACCCGACCGACCTTCGTCTCTTCCAGGTGACGGACGATCCCGAGGAGGCCGCGCGCATCGTGATCGAGGCCCGGGCCGAGAAGCCGATCGACGAGGTCTCCCGGATGACCGCCGAGCACACTTCGTCTCCGGCCACGCTCGAGGACGCCACATGAGCCGACCCTCGGCCGAGTACCTCCGCGGCCAGCGCATCGAGCCTGCCGCCATCACCGGCCGCGAGACCGTCGCCGCGCTGGTGGACAACGCGTTCCTGGCCTACAACGCGGGCCGCTTGCGGGAGGGCTGCCAGCTCTTCACCCAGCGGATGCTCGAGCCCGACACCACGGTAGGCATGACCCTCACCGGCGCGATGACGCCGGCCGGCATCGGGATGAGCTGCCTCATCCCGCTGATGGAAGCGGGGTTCGTGGACTGGGTGATCTCGACGGGCGCCAACCTGTATCACGACGCCCACTTCGCGCTCGGGCTCGCGATGCACCGGGGCACGCCGACCGCCGACGACGTCGAGCTGCGCGAGAAGGGCGTGGTGCGCATCTACGACATCTTCTTCGACTACAACGTGCTGCTCTCGACCGACAAGTTCGTGCGCGAGGTCTCGGCACGGCCCGAATTCCAGCGGCCGATGAGCACCGCGGAATATCACTACCTACTCGGCGGCTACGTGCGCGAGCGGGAGCAGGCGCTGGGCCTGAGCCGGCGGTCGGTGCTCGCCGCTGCGCACGAGCTCGACGTGCCGCTCTACACCAGCTCGCCCGGCGACAGCTCGATCGGCATGAACGTGGCGGAGCAGGCGCTGGCGGGCAGCCAGCTCCGATTTGACGTGAGCGCCGACGTCAACGAGACGGCCAGCATCGTGCTCGAGGCCAAGCGGACCGGCGGAAAGAGCGGCGTGCTCATCGTGGGCGGCGGCAGTCCCAAGAACTTTATGCTGCAGACCGAGCCCCAGATCCAGGAGGTGCTCGGCATCGACGAGCGCGGCCACGACTACTTCCTGCAGATGACCGACGCGCGTCCGGATACCGGCGGGCTCTCGGGGGCTACGCCGGCCGAGGCGGTGAGCTGGGGCAAGATCGACCCCGACCAGCTGCCGGGCACGGTCGTCGTCTATGCCGACAACTCGATCGCGCTGCCCTTGCTCACGGCCTACGCCAAGGAGAAGCGCGATCCCCGACCGCTCAAGCGACTCTACGCAAAGCGTCAGGCCATGATGGATCGGCTGGTGGAGGAGTATCGCTCGGCGCTCGCGTTCAGGGACGAGCGGGCGGAGGAGTCGCTGTCGCACATGCATCCCGGGGCGGGCGGGGCGGAAACCACGGCAAGGAGGTAGATGGTCTCGCGCCCCAGATCGGTGTAGTGCGTGGCGAACGGGGATGAACGGGGGAGCCGGGCCACAGCCCGATGGGCGTGGAGGCCTGGCTCCCCCGTTCATCCCCGTTCGCCACGCACGCACCGGACGCCGTGCGCTACTTCGCCCGGAACGTCAGCTCCACCAGCTCCTGGTACATCGCCTCCGCCTTCGCGGGATCATCCGACCGGATGGCCTCGGCGGCGCAGTGCTTGAGATGGTTGTGCAGCAGCGACCGGCTCACGCCCCGAAGCGCCTCCTGCACCGAGGACACCTGCGTGAGCACGTCCGCGCAGTAGCGCTCCTCCTCCACCATCTTCTGGAGCCCCCGGATCTGGCCTTCGATCCGGCGGAGCCGGGTCTGGACCGCGCGCTTGATCCCGGGGTCCACCGCCACCGCGTGGGCGCCGTCGCCCGGGCGGGCGCAGGCGCAGGGCACGACCGTCTCGTTCATCCTCGATCTCCCGGAGTGAAGCGGCGGAGCCGCAGACTGTTGGACACCACGCTCACCGAGCTCACGGCCATGGCCGCCGCCGCCATCGCGGGCGTGAGCCGGAGGCCGAACGCGGGATAGAGCACGCCGGCCGCGATCGGAATGCCGATCACGTTGTACACGAAGGCCCAGAACAGGTTCTGCCGGATGACCCGCAGGGTGCGGCGGGCCAGGGTGATCGCGGTGACCACCCCGCGCGGGTCGCCGCGCATCAGGGTGACCGCGCCGGCCTCGATCGCCACGTCCGTACCGGTGCCGATCGCGATGCCCACGTCCGCCGCCGCCAGCGCGGGCGCGTCGTTGAGCCCGTCGCCCACCATGGCCACCGTCCGGCCCTCCGCCTGAAGCCGCCGGATCTCCTCCAGCTTCCGGTCCGGCGGCACCTGCGCGAGCACCCGCCCGATGCCCACCGACCGCGCCACGCTCTCCGCGGTGCGCTCGGCGTCGCCCGTGAGCATGACGGTCTCGAGGCCCATCGCCTCGAGCCGCGCCACCGCTTCCGCGCTCGCCGGCTTCACCGGATCGGCCACGGCGATGAGTCCCGCGAGCGCGCCATCCACCGCCACGAATACCGGCGTCCGGCCGCGCGTCGCCACCTCGTCGGCCCGCGCGGCGAGCGGCGTCGCGTCCACGCCCAGCTCGCGGAGCAGCGCGGCGTTGCCCACCGCGACCCGGCGGCCCAGCACCGCGCCGAGCACGCCCTGGCCGGTGCGGCTCTCGAAACCGTCGGCCGGGCCGAACGCCACGCCCTCGCGCGCGGCGGCCTCGAGGATCGCCTCGCCGAGGGGATGCTCGCTCAGCCGCTCGGCGGCGGCGGCGAATCCGAGCAGTTCGCGCTCGTCCGCGACCGGACCGCCGGACACCGCGTGGACCGCCTGGACCGCCGGCCGTCCTTCCGTGATCGTACCCGTCTTGTCGAACACGACCGTGTCGATCGCGCCGCTCCGCTCGAGCGGCTCGCCCCCCTTGATGAGCACGCCGAGCTCGGCACCCCGTCCGGTGGCGACCATGACCGCGGTAGGCACGGCAAGTCCCATCGCGCATGGGCAGGCGATGATGAGCACCGTCACGGCCGATACTAGCGCGTGAAGGTATGCCGGCGCCGGTCCGAAATCGAACCAGATCACGAACGTCGCGACGGCGAGGCTCAGCACGACCGGCACAAACACCGCGGACACCCGGTCGGCCAGCCGCTGGATGGGCGCCTTGCTCCCCTGCGCCTGCTGCACCAGACGGATGATGCGCGACAGCACCGTGTCGGCCCCCACCCGGTCCACCCGGACGCGGAGCGCGCCGTTGCGGTTGAGCGTGGCGCCGACCAGGCGGTCGCCCTCGCGCTTGGGGACCGGCACGGGCTCGCCCGTCAGCATGGACTCGTCCACGTAGCTGGTCCCGTCCAGCACGGTTCCGTCGGCCGGCACCCGCTCGCCCGGACGTACCACGATTTCATCGCCCGGACGAAGCGCCGCGAGCGGCACCTCGGTCTCGGTGCCGTCGCGCAGCACCCGCGCGGTGTCCGGCCGGAGCCCGATCAGCCGGCGAATCGCTCCCGACGTCCGGCCCTTGGCCCTGGCCTCGAGCAGGTTGCCCAGGAGCACCAGCCCGATGATCCAGACCACCGCCTCGAAGTACACGTGCGGCTCGACACCGCTAGCTGCGAACCAGCCCGCGAACAGCGTGACAGCCGCGCTGTAGACCAGGGCGGCGCCGGTGCCGACCGCGATGAGCGTGTTCATGTCCGCGCCGTGGTGCCGGAACGCCGACCACGCGCGGGTGTAGAAGTGCCGGCCCGCCCATCCCGCCACCGGCAACGTCAGCGCGAGCTGCGCGTAGCGGCCCGCCGTGCTTCCGCCGAGCAGCGCCTCGATCGGAAACAGGAGCAGCGCCACGACCGCGCTCAGCCCCAGCTTCCGCCGAAGCTCGCGCATCTCCTCGGCGCGGGCCGCGTCCTGGGTATCGAGCAGCGCCTCGCCGGACTCGCCCGCCACCGGGAGCTCGGCGCCGTAGCCGGTGCCCCGGATGGTCTCGACCAGCTGTCCGGGCGAGGTGACCGCGGGATCGTAGGCGACCGTCGCCGCACCGGTCATGAGGTTCACGTTGGCGGAGTGCACGCCTTCAGCGCGCTCGAGCGACCGCTGCACCCGCCCGCTGCACGCGGCGCAGGTCATTCCGGTCACCGGAATCGTGCAGGATTCGGTGGGCTGCGGGAGTGTCGTGGCGCTCATGCAGGCGGCTCCGCCGGCTCGGCGATGAGGGTGCCGTGCACCATGCCCATGCCGCAGGCGAACTCATAAGTGCCGGCCGCCGGCGTGAACCCGACGGCCGTCGTCTGGTGCGCGGGCAGGTAGGTGCGGATGCCGAACGCGGGAAGGACCACTTCCTCGGTACAAGGGTTGGTCTCGTCGCGGTGAAACTCGAGCCGCACCGGCGCGCCGGCCCGGACCCGGATGACCGACGGCGTGTAACCACCCTTCACGTCGATCCGGACTCGCTGCACTCCGGCGTCCACCGACGCCGCCACCGCGCGCGGCGTGGCAGCGAAGAAGTACCAGTTGATCCACACAATGGCCGCGAGCCCGCCAAGGGTCACGGCCATCTGCCCCGTGGTCACGCTGCCGTCGCCTCGTAACCGGCCTCGGCCACGGCGGCCTCGATCCGGCGGGGCTCCACAATGCGCTCGTCGTAGCGGAGGTCTGCTCGGCCCATCCGCACGGACTCGACTTCGACTCCGGGCAGCCCGGCCAGGGCTTGGTTCACCGCGTTCATGCAGTGTCCGCAGCTCATGCCCTCGATGCGCAGCGTCAGGTTGGTCATCGACTGCTCCTCGGTGGAGACCAGCCGGATCGTAGTATAGGGTAGGGGGGTATGTCAACCCTCCGTGTCTGTTGAAGTTCCGCCCAGAGCGCAAACGGCAGCACCCTGCAACGAAGCGGGCAGGACGCCACGGGCGAGGTGCTCACCCGCGCAACAGCCGGTGGCGGCTCCGGCTAACCCCTTGTAGGTCATGCGGCTGGCGCGAAGCTGCCGGCGGCATACGTCGTGCCCCCTTTCGGCCACCATGTCCTCCAACGCGTCCGACCCTCCGGAGCCGGGGCCCACCCCTCGGGCCGAGCCGCTCGTGCCCCTGCTCCGCGCGGAGCAGGCGCTGAGTGACCCGGACGCGCTCGCCACCTGGCATGCCGCCCTCTCCAACGCGCTCTCGCCCGACCTGCCGCACGATCTGCTCGGACTCTGGCTGTTCCCCTCGCACGGCGGGGCTGTGCTGCTCGGCCCCGAGGCCCTGGCGCAGGATGATCTGCCCGTGCCCGTCCCGGCGCCGATGCTCGAGCCGTCGCAGGTGACCCTGGTGGAGGACATCGTGCGCGATGCCGGCTACGGATCGGTCGCCGCGACGCCGATCCGCTCGGGCCGACGCGACGTCGGGTTGATCCTGGCCGCGGCACTCGAAGCCGACCGGTATGGCGACAACGAGCGGCTCGCGCTCGAGCTCGCCGCGCAACAGCTCGCGCCGCTGGTGGGCCGCATGGCGCGACAGTGGAGCGACGGCGGCGCGACCCGGTCCGCACGCATGGCCAAGCTCATGGACGCGGTCGCGCAGGCCGGGCGCCAGGCGACCGCCGCGCCGAACTACTTCGCGGAGCTGGGCCGCGCGCTCGAGACGGTGCTGCCTCACGAGCGGATCGACCTGCTGATTGCCGACGCCGATGGGTCGCGCGCCTATCGCATGGCTGAGCGAGCCGCCGGCGCGCTGTGGAGCGATCCGTCGCTCACGATCCCGCGCGAGCACCTCGATCTCGCCTCGCTGTTCGGGGGCCGCGACACGGTGCGGATTCCCGATACCTATCGCGAGCCACGCTGGCCGCGCGGCTATTTCACGGTGGAGGAGCCGGCGGGCGCTGAAGTCCGCTCGGTGGTCGGCACCCGGGTGCGGGGCCCCAACGGCTATTCAGCCTATCTGCTCGCCGGAAGCATCGGGGCCGATCTGTACGACGAGGACGACGAG
The DNA here is from genome assembly GCA_025928645.1 of Gemmatimonadales bacterium. GTDB lineage: Bacteria > Gemmatimonadota > Gemmatimonadetes > Gemmatimonadales > GWC2-71-9 > CAVVWJ01. The sequence continues at coordinate 8,331 of JAICJD010000065.1, read as the reverse complement.
GCGCTGCTCCGCCGCCTGGGCGGCCTCGTCGCGGGGCAGGTCGCACTGCTGGTGGCGGCGGCCGAGCCGCCGGTGCTGGCTGTGCCGGCGCCCGCGGGACCGAGCCTGATCGACGCCGCCGAGCTCCTGGCGACCGGCGCCGAGTTCGCGGAGACGACCCGGCGGGTGGCGGATCTGGCCGGCCGCCTCATTCCGTTCGACGAGATGCGGTTTGCCATCCGGTTGAGCGAAGGCGACCGGGTGGTGCTGCTCGAGCCCGGGGAGCGCCGCCCGTTGCCGGACCTGCCGCTCATTCCCGTGGCAGGCACCACGCTGGCCGCCGTGCTCCAGGGCGAGCTGGCGAACAGCTTCCAGCTGGTCGAGGCGGAGGCCCGGCTGCTGGTGCCGCTCCGGGTCGCCGGCCGAATTCACGGCGCGCTCGTGCTCACCGCCCGGCCGCCGGCCATCCTGCGTGAGATCCATCTTGGCCCCGCGCAGCAGCTCGCGGACGTCGTCGCCGCGCACCTCGAGCTGTTGCGCCGGACCGCGCTGCTTCCGGCTCCGTTCCTTCCCGGCTGGAAGAAGGTCCGCTAGCTCACACCTCGAGCCGGTCGCCCTCGCGGGCGACCGACGCGTACAGGACCGGCATCAGGAGCACGCTGATGAGCAGGCGCGAGAACAGACCGCCCACGATGACCAGCGCGAACGGGCGCTGGGAGTCCGAGCCGACCCCGGTCGATACCGCCGCTGGCAGCAGTCCGAGCGCGGCGACGAGGGCCGTCATCATGATCGGCCGCAACCGATCCAGCGCGGCTTCGTGCGCCGCGGCCGCGATTCCCATACCTCCCTGACGAAGCTCGTTGGCGTGCGAGATGTACACGACCGCCGTCTGCACCGATACTCCGAACAGCGCCAGGAAGCCGATGCCGGAGGACACCGAGAACGGCGTGCCCGTCAGCGCGAGCGCGACCAATCCCCCGACCGGCGCGGAGAGGACCACGCCGATCACGGTGATGACCGGGAAGCTGAAGTTCCGGTAGAGCGCGAAGAGCAGCACGAAGATGAGCGCGATCGTGAGCGGAAGCACGACGGCGAGTTGGGTGCGCGACGCGGTGTACTCTTCGTATTCCCCGCCCCAGACCAGCTGATAGCCCGGCGGGAGAGGAACCGCCGCCCGAACCTCCCGCTGGGCCTCGTGCACCGTACCGGCGAGGTCCCGTCCCTCGACCGCGTACTGCACGCCGATGTAGCGCGAGTTGCCCTCGCGGTAGATGAACGAGGCGCCGCTGCTCACGCGGATGGAGGCGAGCTCCCGCAGCGGGATTTGCTGCCCGTCCGGCGCCGGGACGAGAATCTCCCCGATCTGTGCCGGCGTCTCCCTGAACCGAGGCTCCAACCGGACCAGCAGGTCGAAGGACTTTTCGCCCTGCACGACCGACGTGGCGGCGACACCGCCCACCGCCGCCTCGATCAATCCGTTCACATCGGCCACGTTGATGCCGTACCGCGCGATCCGGTCGCGGTCGATCGTCAGCGTGAGGCTGGGCTGGCCCAGCTCCTCCACCACTGTGATCCGGCTCATGCCGCGGACCCGGTGCAGCACCCGCTCGATGGCGCGGGCTTTCGCTTCCAGCACCTGGAGGTCCGGGCCGAACACCTTCACTGCCAGCGCGCTCTTGAGACCGGTCTCGGCTTCGTCGACCGCGTCCTCCGCGGGCTGGGTGTAGTTGAAGCTCACGCCGGGAAAGGCGGAGAGCTTCTGGTTCATGGCCTGGATCAGTTCGGGCTTGCTGCGGTAGTGTCCGTGCCACTCGTTGTAGGGCTCGAGCCCGACATAGAACTCCGCATTGAAGAATCCGGTCGGATTGGTGCCGTCGTCCGGGCGCCCGTGCTCGGAGGCGACCACGGTCACCTCGGGGAAGCTGCGCAGGATGCGGCGGAACTGCGGGACGAGCCTGGACGACTCCTCGAGGGAAATCGTCGAGGGCATGGTCGCGCGCACCCAGAGCGCCCCCTCGTCGAGATGGGGCATGAACTCCGCGCCGATGACCGCGATGAGCAGCAGCGACGCGGCGAACAGGCCGATCGACCCCAGCAGGGTCGCTCGAGGACGGGCGAGACAGTGGTCCAGGGCCCGAGCGTACGCGTCGCGAATCGCCTCGAACGCGAGGTTTCGCCGCTCGCGCACTCCGCGACGGAGGAACACCGCGCAGAGCACGGGCAGCAGGGTAAGCGTGATCGCCAGGGCGCCGAGCAGCGCGAAGATGGTCGTGTCGGCCATGGGGTGGAACAGCCGGCCCGAGGGGCCCGAGAGCGTATAGATCGGCAGGAATCCCGCGACGATGATCGCGACCGCGTACACCACCGGCCGGTCCACCTCGGCCGACGCTTCCGCGATGACGTCTCGGATGGAGTAGCCGGTGCCGTGCCGGCGGGCCAGGCTCCGGTAGATGTTCTCGACCATGACGACGGCGCCGTCCACGAGGATCCCGAAATCGATGGCGCCGATGGAGAGCAGGTTGGCCGGGATGTTCTTGAGATCGAGGCAGATGAACGCGATCAACAGGGCCAGCGGGATGGTCACGGCGACGATGAGGCCGGAGCGAACGTCGAAGAGGAAGAAGATCAGCACGACGACCACCAGCACGATACCGCGCAGGAGGTTGCCCTCGACCGTCCGGGTGGTGAGACGGATGAGATCGCTCCGATCATAGAACGGCACCACTCGCACGTCCTTCGGCAGCACGGTCGAGTTCAACCTCGCGGTCTCGGCCTGGACGCCCTTGAGCACGGTCTGCGCCTGCTCGCCGGTGCGCATCAGCACGACGCCTTCGACCGCGTCCGCCTGATCGTTGAAGCCGAACTGTCCGAGCCGCGGAGCGTATCCGATGACGACCTGGCCGACGTCCCGCACCAGAATCGGGGTGCCGTTCCTGACAGCGAGCACGACCTTCCCGATGTCCTCGGGCACCTGCAGGCGCCCGAGCCCGCGCACGTAGTAGAACTGCCCCCCCTCGGAATAGAAGCCGCCACCGGCGTTGCCGTTGTTGGCGCCCAGCGCCTCGGCGACCGCCGGCACCGACAGTCCCGCGCCGGCGAGCCGGGTGGGATCAAGCAAGACCTGATACTGCATTGTCTGACCGCCGAACCCCGACAGGTCCGCCACGCCGGGCACGGCCTTGTACGCCTTCGCCAGCACCCAGTCCTGAATGGTCTTGAGCTCCATCGGGGAGCGGTCCGGGCTCTGCAGAACGTAGCGGTAGACCAGGCCGGAGGGGGAGAACAGCGGGGCCACATCCGGGCTCACCCCGTCGGGCACGTCCACGTCGCGCAGCTTCTCGAACACGCGCTCGCGCGCGAAATAGTTGTCGGTGCCGTCCTTGAACACGAGCCGGACGTCCGACAGCCCGTACAGCGAGATCGAGCGGACCACATCGAGGCCGGGAAGTCCGTTCATCTCGGTCTCGATGGGGACCGTGATGAGGCGCTCGACCTCTTCGGCTGCCTGGCCGGGCCACTGCGTGGTGATCTCCACGGTGGGCGGCGACAGGTCCGGGTAGGCATCGATCGGAAGTCGCGAGAACGACCACACACCCGTGGCCGCGGCGGCGGCCGCGACCGCGAGGACCACGGCCGGCTGCGACAGCGAGACCGCGACGACGCGGTGAATGAACGACCGGCGCGTTGTCGTTGCCGGGGTCGGCACGTCGGGTGCGGCGCTCACTGTGTGGAGGCGCCTTCCAGAAAGAGCGCCCCGTCCGTCACGACCGACTCTCCGGCCGTGATGCCCGAGGCGATTTCGTACCGGTCACCAACGCGGCCGCCCAGCGTGATCCGGCGCCGCGCGAAGCCGCCGGGGGCCGCCACGTAGACGAACGGCAGGTTTTCGTCGTCCCGCAGCACCGCCGCCACCGGCACCAGCAGGCCCCTGCTCGGCGTGAGACTCTGGATCGTCACCCGGACCAGCATGTCCCGCCTCAGCAGCCGATCCGTGTTCGGCACCACCACCCGTACTGCGGTTGCCTTGGTGGCGGGATCGACCAGGTCGGCGACGTAGTCCACCCGCCCGCGCAGCGTGTCGGCCGCCGCGTCGGTCGTGATGAGGGCCGTCTCCCCGCGGCGCACGGCGGCGAGATCGCTCCCGAACACGTTCGCCATGACCCACACGGTCGAGAGATCGGCGATGGTGAAGCACGGCGTGGCGCCCGCCTGAAGGAGCTGGCCGGGGGTCACGAGCTTCTCGACCACCGTGCCGGCGATCGGCGCCCGCACGGCGCCCTCGCCTGCCGGGACGGACTTCCCCTCGCGGATGCCGTCGATCGCCGCGTCGTCGAGACCGAGGGTTTGGAGCTGCGACAGGGACGCGTCCCGATCGGCCTTCGCCGCGGCCAGGTCGGTCCGAGCCTGATCGAGGTCGCTCCGGGCCAGCGCGTCGTTGGCGAACAGCTGCTCGTCCAGCGTCGCGATGCGCGACGCGTTGCGCCACGCGCCCTCGGCTTTGCGGTACGAGGCCACCGCTTCGGCGAAGTCGGGCGACGACACGGTCGCGAGCGGCTGCCCGCGCTTCACCTGCGCCCCCGGCGCCACCAGGATCCTGGAGATCGGCCCCGAGATCGGCGCGATCACCTGGGTGGAGTGGTCGCCGTTGAACGCGACCGTGCCTGTGGTGGTGACGCTCGCCCTGTAGGTCTCCGGTGCGATCTTCTCGACGTGGATGCGCGAGCGTTGGGCGGTGTCGAGCTCGACCGTGCCCACCTGCGCGGCGGACGTCGTCGTGCTGTCCACGGGCGTGTTCTGTCGGGAGCCGCCTCCACACGCGGCCATCGCCGCGGTCAGCAGGAGGGTCGCGCCGGGCGCGGTCTTACCGATCATGGGTGTCTCCGGTCTCGAGCGAATCCAGCGGGGTGGCCGCCGCGCGCTCGAGCTCCGCGCGGGTATCGTTGGCGGCCGCCAGGGCATCGGTGTATTGGCTTTCCGCGTCGAGCAGTCCGCGCCGCGCGTCCAGCAGCTCCAGCGCCGAGGATCCGCCGAGGCCGTAGCTCACGGAGGCGATCCGATAGGCCTGCCGGGCAAGCGGCAGGAGCCGGTCGCGGATGTACCCGGCCTGGCGGAGCGCGGCCGACGCCGCCGCGTAGCTGGCGCGCAGATCCTGGCCCACCTGGCCCTCGAGATCGCGGTAGGAGGCCGCCAGCTCGAGCTCGCGATGGCGCGCCTCGCCGATCTCCCCGCGCGAGTGCTGCCAGAAGAACAGGGGAATCGGGAGTGAGACTCCCGTGAACAACGTGCCGGGACCGGGGTCGGCGTAGTCGTGGGTGACGCCGATGGTGAAATCGGGAAGCCAGTACTCCCGTGCGAGCCCGGTCGCGGCGCGGGCGCCCTCCTGCTGGCTCTTGAGGTCGGCGAGCTCCGGACGCGCGGCGAGCGCGGCCACCAGCAGCCGGTCGAGCGGGGGCGGCTCGGGCGGCACCCCCAGCGAATCCGCGGCCGCGATCGGCGCATCCAGGGGACGGCCGACCAGCCGGTTGAGCGCGGCCCGCGCGTTGGCGACGTCGCGCTGGTTGGCGATGAGATCGTTCTCGGTTCGCGCCAACTCGGCCTGGGCCCGGATCAAGTCGAGCTTCGGGGTGGTTCCGGCGTTGAAGCGGGCCTCAGCCCGCCGCACGAAGTCCTGGGCCAGCGCATGGGCTTCGCGGAGATCCCGCCCGCGCCGCAGCGACGCCAGCAGCGAGTCATAGGTCTCGGCGGTTTGCGCGGTGACGAGCTGGCGGGTGAGCGCCGCGGCGAAGCCCGCCGAGCGCACGTCGGCGGTTCCGACCCGACCCTGGAGCCGGAACTTGTCGATGAACGGGACCGTTACCGTCGCCGTGAGACTCCGCTCGGTGCCGCCGCCCGCGCCGAAGAGCCCGGGAGACTGCACGAACGCCGCCTCGAACTGCGGATCGGGAAGGGCGGTGGCCTGAGTCTTTCTCGCGCGGGCCTGCGCCACCTGTTCGGCGGCGACCTGGAGCTGGGGGTTCCTGGCCAGCGCCTGGGTGATGGCCTGTCTCCGGGTCAGGCACAGCAGGTTGCGGTCAGGCGCGGTTCCCGGCGAGACGGTGTCGGCCGCCGACGGCTCGCACTCCGGGTGCAGCGCGAGATCGAGCGAATCGGCTGCGCTCAAGCCTCGAGCCGCCGTATCGACGGGGGCGGCGCGGGGTACCTGGGCTCTGCCGGCGGTCGCTCCTCCCAGCCAGATGGCCAGCAGGACGACCGTCCGGGCACGGACGGGCATGAGTGAGCTCCGATGTGGTGGACAGCGCGCCCCTTATGGACGCGCGTACGTCACGCAGATCGGAGCGGAGGCGGAGCTCGGGAGCTGGTAGGGCGGTGGGAGGTGGAATGCGGCCGGGCGGCCTGGGGGGCGGCCCGCTCATGCTGGACGAGGCAGGTCGCTTCGATCGAGATGCCGGTGGGCTGCGGGGCGCAGGGAGAGAAGATGGCGGCCTGGCAGAACGCGCAGGTGGCCTCGTTGTGAACAGGGACGGGGAGCGACTGGCCCGGGGTGCGGAGCGTGGGCTGGTCTGCGGCCGCGAGCGGCGCGGTGACCGATGCGATCGCCTCCGCGAGGGGGGGCGCCGGCGCCGCATACCCGGTGTCCAGCCGATCCGTACCGACGTGGCGGGCATTGACCAGGCCGGTGCCGGACAGCCCCGCGCCTGCGGCCACTCCCAGAACGGTGGGGATGGCGACGAGGAGCCGGCGGACCAGTCGCTCGAATGACATCGGGAGGAAAGGTGACTCCGCGATCCCCGGGGTTCAAGGCCTCACCCCGCGTCCCTGACCGAAACCCTGCGGACCGGCCCTTCGGTCGGCAGGATGAACCAGAAGGTCGATCCGCGCGTGGGGATCGACTCCGCGCCGATTCGCCCGCCGTGCATCTCCACGAACTTCTTGGACAGCGCGAGCCCGAGCCCGGTACCCTGCGCCTGCCGGCTCGCGGAAGTCTCGACCTGGCTGAACTCCTGGAACAGCTTGTTCATGTCCTCGGGCGCGATCCCGATGCCGGAGTCGGCCACGGCGATCCAGACGACGTCCTGGGTCTGCTCTCTCCGTTCGTCGCCCGCGCGCTGGGAGGGCACCGGAAGCGGCGCGCGGGTGCGCACGGCGGTGAGCTCGATGCGGCCGCCCTCGGGCGTGAATTTGGAAGCGTTGGACAGCAGGTTGAACAGGATCTGCCGCACGCGGATCCCGTCCGCCAGCACGGTGAGCAGTGCGTCGTCGAGCGAGACGACGCAGTCCTGCCGCTTGGCGGCGCGCAGGCTGGCCGTGTCCGAGACGGCGCCGGTGACGGCCTCGCGGATGTCGGTGCGCGCCAGCGTGAGTGACATCCGGCCCGCCTCGATCTTCGACAGATCCAGGATGCTGTTGATCAGCGCGAGCAGGTGCCGCCCGTTCCGCACGACCGAATCGAGGAAGTCCCGCTGCTGCTCGGTAATCTCGCCGGCGCCCCCTTCCAGCATGAGGTCGCTGAAGCCGATGATCGCGTTGAGCGGGGTGCGCAGCTCGTGCGACATGTTGGCCAGGAACTCGCTCTTGAGCCGGGTCGCGCGCTGGAGCTCCAGGTTCTTGGCGGCGAGCGCCCGCTCGTTCCGGCGGCTCTCGTCGAGCACGGCCGCGCGGTCGAGCCCCACCACCACCTGATCGCCGAGGGTCTGGAGCAGGTGCAGGTCCTGATCCTGGAACCGGCGGCCGTCCCGCCGGTTGTAGACGCTCACCGTGCCGATCACGACCCCTGCCGAGCGGAGCGGCACCATCGCCGCGGTCCGGATCGGGACCGTGCTGCCGGGCACGCTGTAGTAGCGCCGGTCGGCCTGGAGGTCGTCCGACAGGAGCGGCGTGTCGTTGGTCACCACCCATCCGATGATCGAGTGGTCCACCGGAATGAGGACGCCGACCACGCCGGCCAGCGGACCGGTGGCCGCCGCCACGCGAAGGAAGCGTCCCTCCTCCACCATGAGCGTGACGCTGGCGGCCTCCGCCTCGAGCAGCTCGGCGGCCGCGGCGGCGACCTCGTCGATGAGACGGCTGGGGTCGGTGCCGGCGAGCAGCGTGGCGGCGAGGTGGCGCAGCCGCTCCAGCTCCCGGTTCCGGGCCGCCGCCGCATCGAGCGCATGGCGCAGCTCGTCGCTCCGCGCCTGCGCGAGCCGATCGACCCCGCGGATCGCGGCCCACAGGACCGCGGTCGCCACCAGCATGAGCGCGGCGCCGAGCCAGCTCGACCGGTAGGCGAAATAGAGGCCGACCCACCCCACGACGACCGCAACGGCGGCGAGCGACGCGGGGCCGAAACGGCGGGTCATCCGTCCCGGGACT
>JAICJD010000136.1 GCA_025928645.1 Gemmatimonadales bacterium | reverse complement strand
TGCAGAGGTGCGTGTTCCTCCATCTTCCATCTCCATACTCCATCCTCCATACTCCATCCTCCCTCCTCCCTCCTCTCCTCCCTCCTCCATCCTCCATCCCTCCTCCCTTGGTGCCTCTGCACCGTGCCCACATGTGGCTCGCCCGATGGGAGGTTGGTGGCTGCAGCATGCTCCCTTGCCCCGCAGCCTGTGTCTGCATCCCCCTCCCCCCTTCTCTCCCGCTTCTTCTTTGATTTGGGGGTTTCAAAAAAAACAGCCCCTTTTTCCGTTTGCCTCGGGGCCCCGCCGCTGGTAGCTTCCGGTATGCTCCTTCGACGAAAGCGCCCCGGCTCCGAGCCGCTCTCCGTGGGCGATCGGTACACGGTGGAGCGCGAGCTGGGCCGCGGGGGGATGGCCACGGTTTACCTGGCCCGCGACCGCAGGCACGACCGCGCGGTCGCGATCAAGGTCATGCGCGCGGAGGTCGTGGGCGATCGGGGGGCCGAGCGGTTCCTGCGCGAGATCGGGATCCTGGCCCGGCTCCAGCACCCCAACATCCTGGCCCTGCTCGACTCGGGCACTACGGGCGAAGCCACCCCCAAGCCCTTCTACGTGATGCCGTTCGTCGAGGGGGAGAGCCTGCGGCAGCGGCTCACCCGTGAGGGCCCGCTGCCCGTCGCCGACGCGCTGCGGCTCACGCGGGAGATCGGCGAGGCGCTGCACTACGCCCACGGGCAGGGCCTGATCCATCGGGACGTGAAGCCCGAGAACGTGCTGCTGTCGCAGGGGCACGCGCTGGTGGCCGACTTCGGGATCGCGCGGGCCGTGGGCGTCGCGGCCGACCAGCAGCAGTTGACCCAGCCCGGCGTGGGGCTGGGGACCCCCGCCTACATGAGCCCCGAGCAGACCGACGGCGACCGGGGCGTCGATGCCCGGGCCGATCAGTACAGCCTGGCCTGTATGCTCTACGAGCTGCTCGCGGGGCAGCCGCCGTTCACCGGTCCCACGGTCGCCGCGGTGCTGTCGCGGCAGATCCTCGATCCGGTGCCGCCGATCACGACGCTGCGTCCGGGGCTGCCCGCGACGATTCGAGGGGCCATCGAGCGGGCGCTGGCGAAGGTCGCGGCGGATCGGTTCGCGGATGTGATGGAGTTCGTGGAGGCGGTGGAGGGGCAGGCGCCAGCTCATGGCCCCTTCGCTTCGCTCAGGGTGACTCCCGGGCACGCCCTCGTCGTCCTTCCCTTCGCGAACCTGAGCCCCGATCCCGACAACGCGTACTTCGCCGACGGCCTCATGGAAGAGGTCATCGCCGACCTCTCGCGGGTCCGCGCGCTCACCGTCATCTCCCGCACCTCGTCAATCAAGCTCAAGGACACCGGCTGGGACCTGCGCCGCATCGGGCGCGAGCTCAACGTCCGCTACGCGCTCGAAGGCAGCGTGCGGCGCGCGGGCTCCGCGCTCCGGATCACGGCGCAGCTTGTCGACGTCGAGACCGAAGAGCATCTGTGGGCGGAGAAGTACGCGGGCACGGTGGAGGACGTGTTCGATCTCCAGGAGCGGCTGTCGCGCCGGATCGTGGAGGCGCTCCGCATCACGCTGACGCCGCCGGAAGATCGCGAGATCGCGGAGCGGCCGATCGCGGACGTCCGCGCGTACGAGTACTACCAGCGCGCCCGCCAGGAGTACTACCGCTACACCGCCGAGGGAATGGCGGCGGCGCGGGCGCTGGCGGAGCACGGGCTCGGCGTGGCCGGGCCGAACGAGGCGCTGTACGGGATGCTGGGCACGGTGTACGCCTGGTCGCCGGTGGTGCTGCTCGGCGGGGACGAGGAGACCACGCTGCGCGAAGCCGAGGCGTGCGCGCGGAAGGCGTTCGAGCTCAACCCGCGCTCGGCGCAGGGGCTCTCGATCATGGGGCAGGTCGCGTATCGGCGGGGCAAGCCGGGCGACGCCGTGCGGCTCCTGACCGAGGCCTGCGCGGCCGACCCCAACAATCCCGACGCGATGCACCAGCTCGGCGGCGCGTACCTGCTCGGCGGGCGCATCGGGCCGATGCGCGAGGTGTGCACCCGGCTGGTCGAGCTGGACCCGCTGACGCCGAGCAACCACTGCCTGCTGGGGCTGAGCTGGTCGCTCGGCGGGGAGCCCGCGGGCGCGTTACCCGCGCATCGGCGCGCGGTGGAGCTGGATCCCCGGAGCACCATCTGCCGGTTCTGCGCCGGCGTGGCGCTCACGCTCGCGGGAGAGACGAAGGAAGCGGGGGAGCAGTTCGACTGGCTCGAGCGGCAGCCGGCGGAGGATCATCTCGCGCGGGTGGCCGCCCGACTCCGCTCCGGGCTGCGCAGCGACCGTGCGGCGGTGCTCGCGCCGCTCGACGGCGCGGAGCGCGCGATGGCGGAGTCGGACGAGTACTGGTCGTACCTGATGGCGTCGGCGTACGCGCTGGTTGGCGCGGAGGACGAGGCGATCGGGTGGATGGAGCACGCGGTGCGGGTGCGGGGGTGGATCGACTACGTGTACTTCACGCGGCACGATCGGTTTCTGGCTGGGCTGCGCGGGAATCGGAGGTTCGGGGAGCTGATGGCGGCGGCGCGGGAGCGGTACGAGCGGTTCACGGATGAGGGGGCGCGGACGCGGTAAGCCGCGGACATCGGGAGTCACCCTGACCCCGCAGCTCACCACCCCGTCGCCCAGGCCGCGAACGCCGTCCACGCCGCCGTGCCACTGACCATGAGCCTGAGCGGCTGCGAGGCGACCAGCACCAGCCCGCCCCACACCGTGGCGGGATGGACCCGCCGCCGGGTCGCGAGATCGTAGACCAGCATCGCCACGATGAACAGGTCGGTCAGCCCGAAAAAGCCCGGGGGCCCCGCCCGAAACACCCACGGGATCCGCGCGAGCGGCGCGCTCATGAGCGCGATGGTAGCCAGGGTCATGAGCCGCTTGTGAGTCTCCAGCCGGCGGCGGAGCGCGAGGCCGGTGCCGGCCAGGATCGCGAACACCACCATGTCGAACAGCGGGATCGCCAGGAATGCGAGCCCCGACACCCCCGGGATCGGCGCGGAGCCGCCGCGCACGCGCAGGATAGCGGTCGTGGTCCCCAGGACCAGCAGCGCCCCGGCGAGCACCGCGCCGGCGACGCCAAGCCGCCGGTGGAGGTCGGTCCGGTGCGCAGCGACGAGCGTCGTCTGCGCCACGAACAGGAGCACCCACGAGCTGAACACGACCCCGTGGACGTGGAGCAGGAGGCTCAGCGCCGGGGTGCCGTAGTGCAGCTTGAGGAAGTAGCTCCGGGAAAAGCCGACGAACACGGTGAGCACGAAGGCGAGCGCCATCGCGACGTAGAACCGCCGCGTGCGGCGGACGCGGACGGCAACCGCCGGGCCGGCTGTCATTCTGGGCTGGACGGTCACGGGGTGATCCGGTTGGGAACGACCCTAGTATGAGGCGGGGGCCGCGGGTTGTCGAGGCCGTGGGAGTCACCCTGACTCCCTGCCAAAGCTGGTATCATACGCCGTCGGCGAGATCGCCCAATCGACCCGTCGCCCGGAGCTCAATCCATATGTACACCCGTCGTCACTTCCTGGCAGAGACCCCGCTCGGCCTCGTCGCCGTGCTCGCGTGTCACAGCGCCGTCAGCGAAGGTCCCTCCCCCACCGCACCGGCTGCTCCGCCCGGCACGCCGACGCCCGGCGCGCCGCCCGCCTTCGGCACCGCGCCCGAAGTCGGGCCGGAAGTCACGCCGGCGACGTTCGAGCAAGCCGAGCGGCTGGTGCAGGTGACGATGACGCCCGCCGAGCGGGAGCAGGCCGCGGGGAGCTGGCGGCGCTCGCTCGCGCCGCTCATGGAGCGGCGGACCGGGCCGCGGAAGGTGGAGCTGCCGGACACGGTCACGCCGGCGACGCGGTGGAACCCGCTGCTCGTCGCGCCCGACGCCGGGCCGGCACGCGACCGGTTCGTCCGCTCGCCCGGCGATGCGGGCCCGCTCCCAAGCGACGACGCGGCGATCGCCTTCGCGCCGGTGAGCCGACTCTCCCGCTGGATCGAGAGCCGGGCGCTCACCTCCGAGCGGCTCACCCGGATCTACCTCGACCGGATCGAACGGTTCGACGGCCGGCTGCGCTCGGTCATCACCCTGACGCGTGACCACGCGCTGGAGCAGGCTCGCCGGGCGGACGCGGAGATCGCCGCTGGGCGCTACCGCGGGCCCTTGCACGGGATCCCGTTCGGGGTGAAGGACCTGCTCGACACCGAGGGGATCCGGACGACGTGGGGCGCGGAGCCGTTCCGCGATCGGGTGCCGAAGGCCGATGCCGTCGTGGTGCGGCGGCTGTACGATGCGGGCGCAGTGCTGCTCGCCAAGCTCAGCCTCGGCGCGCTGGCGCTCAACGACATCTGGTTCGGCGGGCAGACGATGAACCCGTGGCTGCTGGAGGAAGGGGCCAGCGGCTCGAGCGCCGGCCCGGGGGCGGCGACCGCGGCCGCGCTGGTCGCCTTCTCGATCGGGAGCGAGACCGGCGGCAGCATCGTGGCGCCGGCGATGCGCTGCGGCGTCACCGGGCTCCGGCCCACCTTCGGCCGGGTCGCGCGCACGGGCGCGATGACGCTCTGCTGGTCGCTCGACAAGCTGGGCCCGCTGACGCGCGGGGTGGAGGACGTGCTCCTGGTGCTGCAGGCGATCACCGGACCCGATGCCGGCGACCCGTCGAGCCTGCCGAGTCACTTGGACTACGACGGATCGGCGCCGGTGGCGGGGCTTCGGGTCGGCTACTTCCCCAGGTGGATGCAGGAGCCGCCGGCCACCGAGGTGGACCGGGCGGCGCTCGAGACGCTACGTGGCCTCGGCCTCAGGCCGGTGGAGGTGAGCCTCCCCGACTGGCCCTACGGCAACCTGCAGCACGTGCTCTTCGCCGAGGCGGCAGCCTCGTTCGAGGAGCTGACGCTGAGCAATCAGGATGACGAGCTCAAGATGCAGGTGGCCGACGCCTGGCCCAACCTGTTCCGGATGTCGCGGTTCCTCTCGGCGGTGGACTTCGTGCAGGCGGACCGGCTGCGGCACCGGGTGGCGGCGGAGATGGCGCGGGTGATGGGCGAGGTGGACCTGCTCCTGGTCCCGTCGCTTCGGGACGAGATGCTCACGCTCTCGAACTTCACCGGGCATCCGTCGCTGACGCTGAGGACGGGGTTCGTGGAGGTGACGAAGGCGCGGAGCGACTGGGCGCCGGATCCCAAGCACCCGTTGCCGACGTTCTCGCCGCCGAGGCGGGTGCCGCACGGGGTGACGCTGATCGGGCGGCTGTTCGACGACGGGACGATCGGACGGGTGGGCGTGGCGCTGGAGCGGGCGGCCGGGGTCGCGGCGGAGCCACCGCCGGGATTCTAGCGGGCCACGTCTAGGCGGGAAGGCGCCCCGGCACCAGACGCGCGAGCGCTTCGCGCAACAGCTCCGCATGGTCGGGCCCGGTGAGCGTAAACGGCTCGCAGCCGCTGTAGCGCGGTCGCACGTTGAGCACGTAGGAGGAGATTTTCCCCGTGCCCTCCTGGTGGCTCTCGAAGGCCGCGCGGCTGTTCAGCCGGGCCCGTACCTCGCTGTAGCTGAGCTGCTTCCCGCCGCTCGAGTCGTCTGTCATGCCACGGAACCTACCTCCGCGTACGCGCCACCGACAGCGACGGTGATATACCGACAGCGACGGTGATATATTGAAGCACGCCTTCCTCCCGACCTGCCACTCCCGGGCCGTTCCCGGGCCTGAGGTTTTCCGTGAATTCGCCCACGGCCTATACCTTCCTGCGGCATCGCATCGTCGTTGCCGAGGACGACGGTGTCGTGTCCGCGCTGATCACCCGCACGCTCCGGCGCGACGGGCATTGCGTGTCGCTCGACCCCGAAGCGCTGGCGACCAGCGGCGTGCTCTCCGAGTGCCACCTCCTGATCAGCAGCCTGCGGGTGGGGGGCGCCGTCCGCATGGACCTGCTCGAGGAGCTGCGCGAGCGGTGGCCGAACCTCCCCATTCTGTTCCTCGCTCACGAGGGGCCGTTGCCCGGCGACCTGCCCTCCCTCGGTGTCCCCTTCACCGGCGAGGAGCTGCGGGCCGCCGTTCGGCGACTGCTGCCAGCGCACGCCGGCACCGTCCTGGCCCTCGAGGTCAAGACGCCGGCAGGGATGAAGTAGTCGTCGGCGTGGATCTGCACGCCACAACACCGGAGGACCTCATGGCAGGCGATCGAAGCGACATCGTCGCGATCATGGCGGCCATCATCTACGCCGGCCGCACCGGGGAGACGGCGCAACCGCCTCAGGACAAGAATTTCGGAGCGATCGCCAAGGCCGCGTGGGACCTGCACAAGGCGGTGGTCGCGGCGGACGAGGTGCAGGTCAGCCGGGCGGGATTCCAGCAGCCGTGACCCCCCGATAGCACAGCGGCCGGACCGCCCCGAGGCGATCCGGCCGCTGTTCCCTTCAGTCACGCGGGCGACTACTGCAGCTTGACGACGTTCTCCGCGGCGGGGCCCTTCTGGCCCTGGACCACATCAAACTCGACCCGCTCGCCCTCGGCGAGGCTCTTGAAGCCCTGCGCCTGGATGGCCGAATGGTGTACGAAGCAGTCCTTCTGACCGTCCTCGGGCGTGATGAAGCCGAAGCCCTTGGCGTCGTTGAACCATTTGACCGTTCCGGTGGTGCGCATTGTCCTGCTCCTGTGTACTGGTAATCGGAGGTGGGGACAAGCCGCACGGCCGACTACGGTGCGCGTGGATTCAGCCTCCACGCGGGGCCTGGCTGCCGCGGCGCAGCACTGCGCCAGGAACGACAACCAAAAGAAAAGAGGCCGGCGCCAACGCCAGCCCCTGACTGATCACGTTAGTTTGACACGCCGGAAAGGTAGTCGCCGCGGGCGCGGCGGGCAAGAGCCCGCCGGCCGCTCACGCGGGAAACGGCTGCCAGGCGTGCCCGCAGCTCGGGCACCGCGCCTCACCACCGGCCACCACGCCGGCCACGGGGGCGCGCGGGCGGCCGCGATGCCCGCAGGCCGGGCACGGCCCCGGCCTCCGCGGATGCCACGGGTTGGTGCAGCCCATCGTGATCCGTCCGCCGGCGTCCCGCACCGGCACCATGGGCCACCCGTCCTCGATGCAGGCCGACATCTAGCGGGTGGCCGGGGCCGCGCTCGCGGTCCGGGCCAGGCGCGCCAGCGCCTCGAGCACCGCCGCCGGCTGCTCCTCCTGGATGTACTGCCCCGATCCCGCCACGCTGTCGATCCCGAAGCTCCGGAGCTTCGCGCCGAGCATGGCGCGCTGCTCGTCCGTGACCTCGGCCGGATGGCGTACCGTGCCCACCATCAGCAGCACCGGCGCGGTGCACTGCGAGAGCTGGTCGGCCAGCGAGGTCGGCTCCTTGGCCTTGGACATCCGATGGAACGCGTCGATCGAGCCACTCATGTCGGCCGTCTGCCCCGCGGTGTACCCGCGGACCACGGCGTCGGTGATCCAGGTGGTGTCGCCCGAGTTGCGGACGATCTCGCGCCACACGTCGTGGCGCAGCGCGCTCTCGTCCAGCGCGAGCTTCACCAGCCCGCCGCCGAACTTGAACGCCTTCTTCATGCCGGGGGTGGCCGCGCTCTCCGCCGGACCGCCGTCGATCGAGAGCAGCCCGCGCACCAGATCGGGCCGGGCGACGGCCAGCCGGAACGCGATGGCGGCGCCGCTGCTCTGCGCCACGACGAGCGCGCCGGTCACGCCCAGGCTGTCGAGCGCTTCACTCACGCGGCCGCTCTGCGCCGCGAAGGAGTAGTCGGCATCCTTCGGGTGCGACGACCAGCCGTACCCCAGCGGCTCGACCACGATGGCGCGGTAGCCGCGCTTGGCGAGCGGGCCGGTCAGCATGCGGTAGGCGTAGGCCGCGCCGAAGACGCCGGGGATGAGGACCACCGGGGCGCCGGTGCCGGTCGTGGTGGTGCGGAGCACCTCGTTGGGGGCGACCTGGATGTCGCGGACCACGGGACCGAGGACCGGAACGGTGTCGGGAGCGGGGTGCCCGACGAGAGCGAGGGCGAGCGCGAGGGCGACGTTCAGCACAGGAACTCCCGGGGGAAGCGGGGGGCGACGGTGAGGCGGGCGCGGAGGACCGCATCGTCCTCGATGATCAGGATCGTCGACTGAGGATCCGGCAGCGCTTCGGGAGGAGCGACTTCAACGACACGGGCCAAGGGCACCCCCCGTCGGGAAGTACGCACTCGGATCCGCTGGTCCCGGGGATGGGGCTGAGAAGATGGGAGTGGAGGGCAGTGGGCGGCGTCAGGCCGGCCGACACATTCGCTATTGAGCCCACTGCACTATATACTGCAGTGCTGTATACCGCAAGGCGATGGTCCTGCCGAGGCGGTCTTCCCGGACGAGAAGGACATCATGGTCCGCCTCACGATCAGCGAGCTGATGGCACGGCGTGGAATCACCGCCTATGCGCTCAGCAGGGGAAGTCAGTTGAGCTACCCCAGCGCGTATCGGCTGTCCCGCGCCGGCGGTTCCTTCGGACGCCTGCACGCCGATACGCTCGACGAGTTGTGCAAGTTCTTTCAGGTGCAGCCCGGCGAGCTGCTCGAGTGGACGCCGGCCGGCACGAGCTGAGGCCCTAGCTCGACCGCGCGCCCGTCTTCGCAACCGCACGCGCCGGGGACGACTCGAGCAGGCCCTGAACGGCGGCCAGGTATTCCTCGACGTCGAAGCGCTCCGGATCGATCAGCGCCTGCACGGCGCAGCCATTGACGAAGCTCACGGCGACCGCCGTCAGTCCCGCAGGCGTCACCCCGGCGAGCCGGTCGGGCTCCGCCCGCAGCATCTCCTCCGTGAGCCGCCCAAACGCGGCCCGATAGCGCTCGAGTGCCGCGCCGATCTTCGCCCGGAGGGCGGGGTGGCGGGCTCCGAGCGCCCAGTACTCGAGGAAAAGGCGGGCCTCGCGCCCGCTGCGCGTCAGCCGATCCACCTCTCGCCGCAGCAGGGCCGGGAGACGCTCAGCCGGATCCTCGATGCGGTCGACGGTCTGGTCGACCCGCAGGGACAGCGTGCTGGCCAGCACCCGGTCCAGAACGGCGCCCACGAGCTGGTCCTTCCGCTTGAAGTGGAACAGGACCAGGCCGTGACTCAGTCCGGCGGCGGCCGCGACGGCTCTCACCGTGAGACCCTCGACGCCCCGCCGCAGCGCCACCTTGTACGCGGCCTCCAGGATCTGCTCCCGGCGCTCCGCCTCTCCGGCCTTCTGTCCCGGCATGTCTCCCCCGGACGGCTCCTATTGACCTTCTGTCCAATAGAGAGTACTCTCCATTATCCACTTGGTCAATACCGCGCGGCGCTGGTCTGCCCGCGGCCCGCAGGACCAAGGTTCTCGCAGGGTCGCCCCCCGGAACGCACGAGCGCGGCCCGGTCGCCCCGGTAGTCTCAAGTCGGTCGGAGGAAAACGATGCCACCTGCTCTCAAGGCCTCACCCGCTCTCAAGGCCAAGCCCACGATCGCGCTCCATCCCCTGGAGGATCGGGTCGTCATCCGGGCGTTCGACGAGCCGGCGCCGAGGCATGGGCGCCTGCACATCCCCGACAGCGCCCGGGAGAAGCCTACCCAGGGCGAAGTCATCGCCGTGGGCCCGGGCCGATTCGAGCAGGGGGCGCGGGTGCCGCTCGACGTCGGAATCGGCGAGGTGGTGCTGTACGGGAAGTACAGCGCTACGCCGTTTCAGGTCGGCACTGACGAGCTGCTCATCGTCAAGGCGTCCGACATCCTGGCCAGGATCGGTTGAGCCGGCCTACCCCACGAGGAGTGCATCATGTCAGCGAAGGAACTGCAGTTCAGCGTCGAGGCACGCGCACGACTCCAGCGGGGCGTGGACGCCCTCGCCGAAGCGGTGAAGCTCACGCTCGGCCCCCGGGGACGGACCGTCGTCCTGGGCAGGTCGTACGGCGCGCCGACCATCACGAAGGACGGGGTCACCGTCGCCCGCGAGATCGAGCTGTCGGACCCGGTCGAGAACATGGGCGCGCAGATGGTGAAGGAGGTCGCCACCAAGACGTCCGACCTCGCCGGCGACGGCACCACCACCGCCACCGTGCTCGCGCAGGCGATCTTCCGCGAGGGCCTCAAGAACGTCACCGCGGGCGCCAACC
>JAICJD010000070.1 GCA_025928645.1 Gemmatimonadales bacterium | reverse complement strand
CGCCGCGCTGATCAGTCGAGGACGAGCTCCTCCCTCACCGCGAGCAGCTTCTCCATCTTCTCCCGCGTCCCGGTCCCCGGCGCCGGCACGTACGCGATCAGCCGCAGGGACGACATCCGCTCGTCCATCACATCGAGCACCGAGAAGTCGAACACCAGGCGGCCCTCCTCGGGGTGCTCGTAGTGCTTGACGCCCTCCTGGAACACCAGGATGTCGTTCTCGTTCCACCAGCGCTCGAACTCCTCGCTCCGCGAGCGCAGCAGCGTCACCAGCTCGTTGAACCACGGATCGTCCACCCGCCGGGCGTAGCTCGCGCGAAGTTTGGCGACGCAGTTCCGGCCGTGCCGGTCCCAATCGACCAGCGTCGCCCGCAGCCGGTCGCCCAGAAAGAGCTGGTAGAGCGCGTTGCGCTCGATGCCCTGGAGGCCGGCGAGGTCCCCGTGGATGACCGAGGCGGCACGGTTCCAGGCGAGGATGTCCCAGCGCTCGCCGAACACCCAGGCCGGGCCGAACTCGATCTGGTCGATCAGCCGCTGGAGCCGCAGGCTCACGGACACGGCGGGCGGCACGTCGGCCCCGCTCGCGGGCACCGCGTAGCCGCCGAGGGTGAGGAGATGCCGCGTCTCATGCGGCTCGAGCCGGAGCGCCTCGGCGATCCGGGTAAGGACCTGGGCCGAGGGCTGTACGTCGCGCGCCTGCTCGAGCCAGGTGTACCACTCGGCGCTGACGCCGGCGGCGGCGGCGACCTCCTCGCGGCGGAGCCCAGGCGTGCGCCGGCGGCGGCCGCGGGGGAGCCCGAGCTCCTCGGGCTGACGGCGCATGCGCCGGGTCTTGAGGAAGTCGGCGATCTCGCGCCGGCGGTCATCGCTCAGCATGTCACGTCCTTTCGTGTCGAACCGTCATTCAACCGGCGGCCTGGCTGGCCGGCGAGCAGGTCGGTCCAGTCACCCTAGCGATCGGGCCCGTTGTGAGGCAGGGACCGGTAGTACCAGGATAACCGGTTCCTTATCCCCGGATAGTTGGACGTTATCCTGGCATTGTCGGAAGAGCCAATGGAGAAGGAGGATTAGATGAAGACACCCAAACTCGGCAACAGCGGTGTGGGCATTCCGGCCATCGGCTTTGGCTGCATGGGGTTGAGCTCGGTCTACGGGACCGCCGACGAGGCGGAGTCGATCCGGGTGATCCATCGCGCCATCGAGCTCGGGGTCACCTTCCTGGACACGGCCGACATCTACGGTGCCGGCCGCAACGAGGAACTGGTCGGCCGGGCGATCAAGGGCTGGCGCGACGGGGTCGTCCTAGCGACCAAGTTCGGCAACGTCCTCCGCGGAAGCTGGGCCGACGGCAAGGGCTACGACATCGACGGGAGTCCGGCCTACGTGAAGCAGGCGGTCGAGCGGAGTCTCCGGCGGCTGGGGATCGAGACCATCGATCTCTACTACCAGCACCGGGTCGATCCCAGGACGCCGATCGAGGACACGGTCGGGGCGATGGCCGATCTGGTCAAGGCGGGCAAGATCCGCTACCTCGGCCTGAGCGAGGCGGCGCCGGAGACCATCCGGCGGGCGCACGCGGTGCATCCGATCTCCGCGCTCCAGACCGAGTATTCGCTCTGGACCCGTGACCCCGAGCAGGAGCTGCTGGCGCTGACGAAGGAGTTGGGCATCACGTTCGTCGCCTACAGTCCGCTCGGGCGCGGGTTTCTCACCGGGTCGCTCAAGCGGCCCGAGGACCTGCCGGAGAACGATTGGCGCCGAATGAACCCGCGGTTCCAGGGCGAGAACTTCGAGAAAAACCGCGCGCTGGTCGAGGAGCTCGAGGCCATGGCGCAGGACAAGGGCGCCACGCCGGCGCAGCTCGCGCTCGCCTGGCTGCTGACGCGCGGACCGCACGTGGTGCCGATCCCGGGCAGCCGCAGGATCGCGCGGCTGGAGGAGAACACCGCGGCGGCGGACATCGCGCTCAGCGACGAAGAGCTCCGCCGGCTCGAACGGATCGCGCCCGTGGGCGCGGCGGCGGGCGAGCGATACCCCGAGACGATGATGGCGGCGCTCAATCGGTAGGCGCACGAGAGGAGGAAGACGTTGCAATCGCTGGAATCGGTACTTACGGAGGTTTCGATGGACGATGTTGCGGTGGTGAGGCAGGCGGTGGACCGGCTGCTCGAAGGCGAGGTCGCTCCGCTCCTCGCGCTGCTCACGACCGACGTGGGTCTCGAGGTGGCCTGCGCGGGAGACGAGTCCGAGAGCGCGACGGCCTGGGGCAAGCAGGCGGTCGCGGACTACTTCACCGCGCTCGGCGGCCTCAAGGCGTTCTGGCAGCTCGACTACACCGCGACGGGCGAGCAGGTGATCGCGTGGGGCACCGAGAGCTTCACGGTGGAGGGCTGCGAGCTCCAGGGCGGGTGCGAGTTCGCCCTGCTGTTCGAGGTCGCGTTCGGACGCATCACGCACGTGACGGTGATCGAGGACCTGCGGGCGTACCTCCGGGGCAAGGCCCCGGAGGATGCGCCGGGTGTGGCGCACGGCTCGGATCGCCGTATCGCCTGAGCTCGGGATGAAGAGGGACGCCCTACCGCGGTCGTTCACCCGGACCGGGCCTGCACCAACGCAGGCCGGGAGCGTCAAGTGGATATCAAGGCGGGCCGACGGCCGGACAATCAAAACGGGCACACCGATCTGTCCCGGTGTGCCCGTCCGGCCTGTTGGACCGCCCGGCGCAAGCTCGCCTGTTGGCCTGTTCGCCTTCAGCTCATCTGTCTGACCACCGGCAACGGCGCGGCGAGCCTGAAATTGAACCGCTGCTCCACCAGCTGGCGCACCGCCCGGCCTCCGCGGGTGGCCGGCCGGAACCGCATCGCCCCGAGCGCGGTGCGAACCGATTCCGTGAACTCGGGATCGTTGCTCTCGAGGATGTGGACGGAGCTCATGTCCACCGTCCCGGTGGTATCCACGACGAACGTCGCCTGCACCCGCCCTTCCCTTCCCATCGCCGCGAGCCTGGGCGGATAGATCGGGGCGGCGCTCGACTCGTAGCGCTCGACCATCCGATCGACCTCGAGCTCCGTAAAGACACTGTCGGTCGGACGGGCGGTCTGGCCGAACGGCACCAGGCCGATCGCGCTGCTCCGCTCGCCCGCGCGCTGCCGGCCGTATGGGCGGCCGCCGACCCGGGTGCCGGTGCCCGCGCCCAGCAGCTCGGGTCCGTCGGCGAAGAAGCCGCCCGCCTGGCCGGGTCGGAACGCCTCGGTCTGGCCGGCAGTCGGCGCTTCCTTCCGGTCGGGCGGGACGAGGAACAGCGGGTGGGTGGCGCGGCCGTCGGCCAGGAGCACGCTGCCGCTCGCAATGACGCCGACGGCGAGCCAGATGAGGCTGGCGTGGAGGACCAGGCTCGCGAAGGCGCACTCCGCGGCCTCCACGGTTTCAACGGGTTCGTGCTCGGATTCGATGAGATGGAGGCGCATGCCCGGTCCGCCGGGTGTAGGCGACACAGCACTGCGCCCTGTATGACGACCGGCCGGCCCGGGAGCACACGTACGGCACCGACTGGCCGGCATTACACCGTGGAGTCCTGGTCCGCGACATTTCACCACGGAACCACGGAAAACACGGACAACGGCCACGGAAACAGCTTTTGGGTGAACGGCACACCGGGCGAGTTCCGGGTGCGGGCCCGAAAAACCACCACGGAGGCACGGAGGGCACACCGTCTGTCCGACCGTCTGTCCTGCCCTATCCATCTCTCCGACATTCCCGCCCCGCCCTCCCCCTCGCCGCGGCGAGCAGCGTGTCCCACGCCGCCCGGATGTCCTCCCGCGCCCAGGTCGCGTCCGCGTACCGCCAGCTCAGGAAGGCGCAGCTCGCGGGATGCTCCACCGCGATCGTACCGTACCGGAGCAGCTCGGCCGCGGTGCAGGCCCGGAGCGGGTTGGTGGGACCGTCGCACCCTTCGGCGTTCACTCCCATCACGAGCTTGAGGCCCAGCTCCTGCGCGATCCGCGCGCGGGCGTCGTACCACGTCCCGGCGTCGCCCATCGCGGTGTGGTACTGCGCCCAGGCGTAGTCGAGAAGCGGCGCGAGGACCGGAGCCGACTTCACCCAGTCAGGCGTCACCCGCACGCCGAGCGGGACACCGGGGAGCCGGCTGCGCGCGTAGGCCGCCCACGCGGCGATCTGCACCTGGGTCACCGCTTTCCCGCCCCAGGCGTTCTTGTCGCCGTAGTCGTCGCCCAGGTTGAGGCCGATGATGGTGCGGCGGTACTTCCGGAGCGTGTCGGGCGGGAGCGCGGCCGCGAAGCGGTCGGTCAGCCGCTTGGCGCTGTCCACGGAGAACGTGCCGGCGGTCTTGCCCGTCGTCGTGAGAAAGCGCCGGGGCGGCACGATCACCAGCCGGATACCGCAGCGGGCGGCGAGCTGGAGCCGGTCGAGCACCACCGCGGGCTCGAGCGGGAGCATCGTGGCGGAGACCGGGCCGGCGCAGAAGCGGTCGGCCGGCCACTGGTTGAGGCCGGCGGCCAGGCCGGCCGGCACCGCCGCGCCGGCGCGCACGCTGTCCACCACGCGAGCGCTGTCGAGCCCGCGCGAGGTGTCGTAGACGACGCGCGGGAGCAGAAGCACCGACTCGTTGTAGGTGGTGTGGCCGAAGATGGTGAAGTCACCGAGGTCGTAGGACCACTCGACGGGTGTCGCGGTCTGGGCAACGGCAGTGATGGTGGGAAGAGCGAGAGCGACGGCGCCGGCGGCGAGGCCGGCGAGCAGGGCGGGCACAGCGACGGCTGGGCGAGACATGGTCGAGCCTCCGGCGTGGAGAGTCGGTGCGGGTTCCGCAGGGCTGACACTGCTCGCGAGTTGCGGAGCGGGACTGCATCAGGTGTGCCAGGGTAGTAGACGCAGGGTCGATGAGTCACTCCTCTGACAAACGGACGCGACCGATCTAGGCGCCGCCGAGCACCCGCCTCGAGGCGACGAACCGCTCGAGCAACCACTCTCCCCGGTCCGTGTCCACCTCATCGTACCGCACCTGCCCTGCGCCCGACGCCGCGTGGACGATGCGCCCGTCCCCGGCGTAGATCGCCACGTGATCGATGCCGTGGCCCTCCGTGTCGAAGAACATCAGGTCTCCCGGCCTCAGCGCGCCGATGGCCGCCGGCACCGCGCGCCCGGCGCCCGCCTGCAGGGCCGACGTGCGCGGCAGCTCCACTCCGTGCCGGCCGAACACGTACTGCACGAACCCGGAGCAGTCGAACCCCTCGGCGGGGCGTTCGCCGCCATAGCGGTAGCGGGTCCCGATGTAGCGGTTCGCGGTCGCCAGCACGCGGGCGGCGCTCGCCGTGGCGGCCGTGGATGGGACGCCCCGCCGCTCCGCCGTGGCGGAGGACGGCTTCCTCACGCCGCCGATCCTGCCGAGGGCGACATCGCCGGCGAGCCTCAGCGGGCCCATGCCCGCGCGAAAGGACGGCGCGCGCAAGGGCGACACGTCGAGACGAATCGGGGCTCGGGCGCAGCCCGGAAGCGCGCCGAGCGCGAGCAGGACCGCACGACGGCGCATGACTTGTGTACGGTGGCGGGTTGAACGGAGCATCGTGCGAGTCCTCGGTCCGGCGTATCTGAGAGGCCCGGCTCGAGAGGATCGGCGGTGCGTAGCCTGCGAGCGGGCGTGTATCGGCGGGTGAGCGCCTCCGGCGTACCGCGCCGATGGCTCTGAGCACAGCCCATGCCAGCCCGATGGGTACGCCGCCGTACGCGGACGTCACGCAGGCTCCTGCAGCCTGCTTGACATCGGGCCCATCCCGGCGGCATCGTAGGTTCCGACTGGCCCGGCTCGCCGGTCCGGCCCACCCGATGCTCCCTCTACCGGACCACGCTCCGCTCCCACGCGAGGAATAGATGCGCCTCACCAGGCTTTCCCGCCGCTTGTTCATCGCGACCGCCGCGTTCCTGGCGGCAGGCGTGTACGCCTGCTCCGAACGCGACGCCACCGCGCCATCGGATCAGGACGCGCTCGCCCGCGGCGGAGCTCAGGGCCCCGACCTCCACGCCGCGCTCGCGGCCAAGAACAAGTACGCAGGGCAGCTCCTGGCGAGACAGGGCGTGGTGGGCACCGCCGTGGGGCTCGGCAGCAACGGCAAGGCGGTGATCAAGGTCTACCTCACGCGGGCCGGCGCCGCGGCGGTCGCCAGGTCGCTCGACGGCGTGGCGGTGGAGACCCAGGTGACCGGTGAGCTCCGGGCGATTCTTCCCAGCAAGAGGCCGGGCGGCGGCGGGGGCGGCGGTGGTGGCACCGATCCGAAGCAGCGGTTCGCGCGCCCGGTGCCGATCGGCGTCTCCGCCGGCAACCTCAACGACCTCGTGTACTACCGCACCTTCTGCACGACCGGCACGCTGGGCGCGCGGCTCAGGGGCAGCAACGGCCAGTACTACGCGCTCAGCAACAATCACGTCTTCGCGGTCGAGAACATGGGCCAGATCGGGGACCCGATCATCCAGCCCGGCCAGGCGGACAACGGCTGCCGATCCACCGCCGCCGACCAGATCGGCACGCTGGCCAACTTCGTGCCGCTCGACTTCAGCCGCCGCGCGACCAACACCGTCGATGCGTCGGCGGCCGCGGTGACGACGCAGACGGTGGGCAACACGACGCCGTCCAACGGCTACGGCAGCCCGAGCTCGAGCATCGTGGCGGCCGCGCTCAACATGGCGGTCGAGAAGTACGGACGGACGACGGTCCTGACCCACGGCAGCATCAGCGGCCTCGACGCCACGGTCAGGATCCGCTACGACGGGGGCAGCGCGACGTTCGTGCACCAGATCATCATCACCGGAAACAACGGCAGCGCGTTCAGCGACAACGGCGACTCGGGCTCGCTCATCGTGACGGACAACGCGAGCCACAACCCGGTGGGCCTGCTGTTCGCCGGCTCGACCAGCACGACGATCGCCAACCCGATCGGCGACGTGCTGACGCAGCTCGGCCAGCGGCTCGGCACGACGCTCAGCATCCAGTAGGACGCGAGCTACGCGGAACCACTCGTTCGGGCCCGCGGCGATGGCCGCGGGCCTCTTCGCCTTTGCTCTCGCGTGTCACCGGTCATCGCCGCCTGACACGTCGAAGGTCGCGCCACCCATGAGCATCACCATCGTCATCGAGCGGCGTTCCCCCGAGCTCCTGGAGATCCCCGGCGTGGTGGGCGTGGCCCAGGGCGCGCACGAGGGTCGGAGCGTGGTGCAGGTCCTGGTCGAGCGCCGCACGCCCGAGCTGATGGCGAAGCTGCCGCGGACGCTGGACGGGTTTCCGGTGGTCGTGGTGGAGTCGGGGGAGATTCGGAGTCAGTAGGGGGAGGGGTCACCCCCGGGGTCACCCTGAGCGAAGCGAAAGGGGGCATGAGCTGACGCATGCCCCTTCGCCGCTCACGGTGACTCGCGTGCGCCACAACTCCTAGGGCAGATCCACGATCGTGATCTGATCGAGCCCGAACCCATCCCCGCCCAACGGACCGTCGGTCCAGACTGCGACGCGGTTCACCTCCGGCAACAGGGTGAGACGGGCGACGGCAACCGGGATGCGGATGTGGTCCCGTACAGTGCCCGCCGGCAGCTGGACAATGTCGATGCCAAACGGCGACGGGAAATACGCGACCGAGCCGTCGGGAGCCATGACGCCGGCCGGGGTCCCTTCCGCCACCGGGGCGGCGGTCACCGCCAGATCCGAATTGTAGAGCAGATGACGCACCAGCCACGAGCTGCCGTCGACGGAGCCGCTCGGTCGGAAGACGAGCGCGCCGGGGGGCTCGGTGCAGGGACTGAAGCCCGCCGCCGCCGAGAACACCTGCATGCACCGGACCGGCGTATCCACGAGAAGCAGGCGCGAGCCGTCACCGGATGTGGCGAACTCCGTGCTCAACCCGAGACTGCCGTTGCCTCCACCGCCAGCATCGAGCCGCGGCTGTAGCACTCCATTCGCGAAGTCGAGCTCCCAGAGCCGTCCGGTGACGAAGCCGGCCGCGCTGCGGTCGCCGTAGACGAACGCGCGACCGGCCGCGACCTGGACGTCGTGCAGGATTTGACCGTCGCTGCCCGCATCGGTGATGGTCACATCGCTGGTGCCCCCGGTGACCAGATTCAGCACCTGTACGGTCGGCGGCGTGGTGATCGCCACGAGCAGCGAGTCGCCGCTCGGGCTCAGATCCATGCCGACGCCGATCGTCGCCGGGTAGTCGGTCATGATCGGCAGGGCCGTGCCGAAGGTGAAGTCGGACAGGCGAAGCGTGGCCACCTGGCCGGCTTCCTGCTCGAGCAGATAGATCAGGTCACGTTTGGCATCGTACTCGATGTCGGACGCGCGCGTGCCAAGCGTGACGATGTGGAGTGGCCGACGAACGAGATCGTGGACGCGGAGCACACCGGCGGGCTGCTCGGTCACTCGATCGAAGGCGTCCCGCGCGAACAGCGTGAGCGGTGTGTCCCCCAGCCAGGCAGTGGGGATGGCCACCGGCAGCTCGAACGTGCCCTGACCGCTGACGGCGACGACCCGGACGGAGTCCTGCATGGAGGCCGGCGGGCCGAGCCGGTACCCCACCCAGAGCAGCTTCCGGTCATCCTCCGCCGCCACCGTGACGCGGAAGGTGTCCTTGGGCACGAACAGCGTGTCGCCCGTCGGAGGCACCTGCGTGCCCGATACCGTGGGCGGGCCCTGGTCAAGACCCCGTGCGGCGAACCAGGTCCCGGATACCGCCGGGGACTGCGCCGCGCAAGTGACGCTGCCGGCCAAGCTGTCCGGCGGGGAGGCGATGAGGGTCGCCGTATACGCGCATCCGCCGAACGTGAAGGCCATCGTGGTCGCGGTGATGTGCAGGTCCCGCAGAGAATCGACGCCGGAGTTGTCCACCGGCCCACCGGGGCCGGTGCAACTGCCTCGCTGAGCACCCTCGGCCACGAGCGCGCCGTGGCTGCGCACGAAATCGAGCCGACCCTCGTCGTCGCAGCGGACCGCCTGGTCCGAGCTCGACAAATTCTCGAAGAAGGTCCAAGTGCCTTCGACCGGGGTCAGGTTCGACGGGCCCGCGGGATCACCGTCGCCGCCACCGCAACCCAGGAGCGTGAGGGTGAACAGGGTCACGCACAGTCGCCGGCCCATGGAGACCTCGCAGCAGGTGGTGTTGTTGCTCAGAACTGGAGCGCCTCGATCGTGGTCTTCTCGCGCACCAGGTAGAGGATTCCGGTCGCGCCGTCGATCACGTAGTCCGGAGACCGGCCGTTCACCCACACCCGGCCGACCTCCTGACCGGTGGTCTTGTCCAGCCGGACCACGCTGAAGCCCTTGGCGCCCGTCGTGTCTTTGGCCCCGGTCAGGATGTGGACGTATTGCTGCGCCTTGAGCGCCCGCGCGTAGCGCGGATCGGCCACGGGCTTGGGCTCCGGCCGGGGCACGAGATACGTATTCGTCGCGGTGGCCGCAGCCGACATCCCGATGAGCAGCGTCGCGTCGAGCAGCTTCGAGAACAGGCTGGAGCCCGGCCTGGAGTAGTAGCGCTGGTAGCGCACCTCGCCCGCCGGCGTGACGGATACCAGGTTGTGCTCCGAGACGAGGACGAAGCCGCCGTCCTGCGCCTCTATCCCGGCGGGCAGCTCGTCGCCCTTGAACTCGAACCTCGCGCGCTCGTGGGTCTCGCCGCCCGGCAGCGCCACCGCGGTGAGCCGACGCTGCGAGGCTACCCAGGCGGTGTCGCCTTGGACCACCATCGCCGAGCCGTCGTCCAGGTCCCGCACGGGCCTGGGCCAGCGGGACCGGCCGGTGGCGGGGTCCAGCAGATCGACGAAAGGCTTCACGGCGACCGATGGCTTGCCCCCCTTGAAGTAGCCGCGCACCACGTAGCCGTGCGGGGTGACCTCGATTTGCGCGAGGCGACTGGGGAACTCCTGGGCCGTCGTCCACGCGATCCGTCCGTCCGAGATGCGCACGGCCGCGAGCCGCCGCTCGAAGGGCACGAGCACGACGGAGGAATCGAGCACGAGGTGCGCGTAGCCCCAGGGCGCCACCGGCGCGTCAACCCGCGCCAGGCTGTCTGCCCGCCACAAGAGGGCGCCGGTACGGGTGTCGAGACGCATGACGCCGCCCCGCGACGGGAACAGGACCAACGTGGTATCGCTGTCGAGCAGGAGCGGCTGCGACTCCGTGACGCTCAGCTCTTTCCAGTTCCGAGGCAGGTCCGGGACTTGGCTGAACAGCGTGTCGTCCCGCCAGCGCACGATGCCCGAATCGAGTGACGCCGCCACCAGCCGGAACGCGCGGTCGGCGCCGATGCCGTACACCAGCAGCAGATTCCGCTCTGGAATTGCGGCGAACCCCCTCATGCTGTCGAGTGCGAGCCCGTGGAACTCCCATTGAATCCGACCGTGGTCGATCTCGACCACCCTTCCTGGGTGGCGCCCCAGCACCACCATCAGGTTGCTCAGCTCGGAGCCCCGGAAGCAGCACGCCTTTGGCGCGCGCCACAGCTCCTGGCCGTCATCCGGCGCCAGAACGCTGAGACCACTGTCGGTGAGCACGCCGAGGTAGCCGTTTGCGAGCACACCGGCATAGCCTACGGGCGAGGTGTAGGTGTGGTGCCAGATGGTGGCCGTCTGTGCGGCGGCAGCGGATGCGGCGAGCAGCGCCACCAAGGGTGCGGCGCACGCGCGCGCGATCGCCGCGGCGCCGCGGAGCCGGCGGAGTGGCGTGAGAACCGGGACCATCGTGTCTCCGGCGTTTGTGGGGGAGTGCGAGGAGGCTACTGCCGGTCTCCTCGGCGGTCAAGCATGCCCTGACACGCCGGGGAATGCTCGCGGCGGCCCGTCAAGCGGCCATCAAGAGACGATTGGCCGAGAGCTTCGGGCGCGAGGCCAGCGGGTGGGTCATGCACCCGGTCGTGACCGGCGGTGAGATCACGACGGAGCAGCGACTCCCGCTATCCCCGCGGCCGCACCCGCGGCCCGATCCTGAGCTCGCGACCCTCCTGCGACAGCAGCAGGTCCGCCACCGGCCGCGCGTCGGTCACCGGCGGCCGGTGAGTCGCCCACCAGTGCTCCGCCCGATCGGCGGTCCAGGCCCTGTGCAGTGAGACCGCATCGAGCCGAGCGCTTACGGCCTCGGCGCTGGACGGGCGGCGGGCCGGCTCCTTCTCCAGGCACTGCATGAGGAGCGCCTCGAGCGCGGCCGGCACCGGCACACCGGTGCGGGCCGACGGCGCCACCGGCGGGGTGTGCACGTGGTGGAACATCACCTGCACCACGCTGCTCCCCTCGAACACCAGCTTCCCGGTCAGCAGCCAGTAGCCGACGCAACCCAGCGCGTAGAGGTCCACGCGGTGATCGGTGACGCCGTCGCCCAGCACGACCTCGGGCGCCATGAACGCCGGGGTCCCGCTGGTGCTGCCGTCCGTGCGCAAATCGGCGTGCCCGCCGTCCCCGGCAGCGGAAGACTCCCGGTCGCCGTCGGCGTCGCGGCGCTCGGGATCGAGCTTCACCAGCCCGAAGTCGAGCACCTTGGCGAAATCGAAGGTCATGCCCGTGGGACTCACCACCACGTTCGCCGGCTTGATGTCGCGATGCACCAGGCCGTTCTCGTGCGCGTCCTGGAGCGAGGAGCAGACCTGGCGCAGCAGGTGGACCGCCCGCTCCGCAGGGAGCGGGCCGTACTGCTTGACCAGCGTGTCGAGGTCCAGCCCGTCGAGCAGCTCCATCACGTAGTACAGCCGGCCGTCCTCGGTGGCGCCGAAGTCGTAGAGCTGCACGGTGTGGGGCGACTTGAGCGCGGCCGTCGCCCGGGCCTCGCGCTCGAAGCGCCGGAGGAGAAGCTCCGGCTCGCCGCTCATGTCGGGATGGATGAGCTTGATCGCGGCCGGCCGGATCAGCAGGCGGTGCCGCGCCCGCCAGACCTCGCCCATCCCGCCCGCGCCGATCTTCTCCTCGAGGATGTACTGGCCGAGCTCGTTGGCCTCGGCGACCTGGCGCCTGAGTCCGTAGGTGACGCGCGAGGTGATCGTCGCCAACGTCGTGCCCAGCACGCTCCAGAGGATCGTGTTGAGCGTCATGTACTGCTTCTGATAGCTCGCGCTGAAGCCGGGCAGGACCGTCGTCGGGTGGTGACGCGCGATGCAGACCAGGATCGTGGGCACGAACGCCAGCGTCGAGAGCACGGCCGTCCGGGCCGGGCGGGACGGGACCAGGATCGCCCGGATCATGACGGTGACGGTGAGCGCGAGCAGGACCTGGAGGATCTGGCCCTCGGCGCTCACCGTCATGAAGGAAAGGAACGCGCAGGCGACCACGATGCTGACGGCGTCGAGCGCGCCCAGGACCCGCGCCGAGGGAGCGGTGCGGGCGCGCCCGGCGCGGGCGGCCAGGAGCCAGAGCAGGCCCATGGTCCAGCTCGCGGCGAGGTGGCCCATCGCCACCGGGCCCTCGACCACGGCGAGAAACGGCGCCCCGCCGACCAGCGTCATGCTGGCGAGCAGGAACAGGTAGAACGCGAACGAAACGAGGAAGAGGGTCTTGCCGACGAGCGCCAGGCGCTCGCGCACGAAGAGCAGGCCGTTGGAGGTGTCCAGGCCGCGGGCGAGCGGGGTCGTGGCGGTCATGGTGAGATAGTGGAGGGGGAAGACCCCGGACGCAAATCCTCCAACGCTTCATCCCGAGCGCAGCGAGGGACCTTGCCCGGGAGTAGCTCGAACCATTCCAGGCAAGATCCCTCGCTGCGCTCGGGATGAAGGCGTCCTACCCCCGACGCCGCTCCCGCTACTTCCCCATCTGCCCCGCGAGCTGCTGCACCCAGTTCTCCGCCACTACGAGATCGCCCGGCTGGCCCGCCTCGCCCTCGCGGAGCAGAAGGAACCGCTTGTCGTCGGGCGCGAGCCAGTAGCTGGGCACCGCGCCCACCCCGGTGAACGTCTGGACCGAGAACAGCGACCGCTGCCTGCCGACCGAGAACGTGGGCCCCGGCGGGATCTCGGCGGAGACCATCTCGTTCTTGCCGCTCACGTAGAACAGCTCCCGGCCCGTGCTCGACCAGGTCGGCTCCGATCCGCCGGCCGTGGACACCTGCCATTTGGCTCCAGACGTCTCGGGGAACGGCCGCACATAGATCTCGAGCGTCCCGGACTCGTCCGAGCTGTAGGCCAGCCAGCGGCCATCGGGCGAGACCGCCGGGTAGAGCTCCGTCGCCGAGGTAGCGACCAGCGGCACCGGCACCGAGTCGCCCACCCGGAGCCCGTAGATGTCGGGCGTTGCCGGTGGCGGGGGCGCTGATCGCACCAGGAGCCAGCGTCCCTCCCGGGTGGCCCGGACCTGCCCGAAGTCCAGGTCCGTATGGAACAACGGGTGGGGCGTCCCGGTCCCGTCGGAGCGGCGGGCGTAGATCGGCCCGACCCCCGAGCCCGAGCGATCGACGATGTAGTACACATCCTTGCCGTCGGCCGACCAGGCAGGCCGGCCGCTGGCCGTGTCGCTGAAGGTGAGCCGCGAGAACGGGCCGGCGGGGAGCCGCTTGACCCAGACGTTCACGCGCCCGTCGCGAGCGAGGGCCACGGCGATCGCCTTGGCGTCCGGCGAGAGCGCGGAGGACAGAATGATCCCCTGCGGGTCCCAGGTGGAGTCGGCCGGCGTCGTCACTCCCTCCCGCGTCACCCACACCGCGCGGCGGGTGGCCTGGGTGCCGCCGGTCGTGTAGGCCAGCGCGCCGTTCCGGGCGACGCTCAGGTCGATGTTGAAGCCGTTGTTGCGGACCCCGATCCCCTCGAGCAGCGCGATCGGCCCGCCGGTCATCTCGAGCTTCTTCGAGTCAAACGGAATGCCGATCAGCTTGCCCTCGGCGGTCACGACCAGGAGATACCCTCCGGCGTAGGTCGCGAACACGCCGCGGACCAGGTGCTTGGCGGGGCCGTGCGGCAGGCCGGTCGCCATGATCTCGAAGTCGGACGGACCCTGGCCCGCGTGGCGCAGCCGGAACAGCGCGGCGGTCGCGCCGGGCAGGACCTGCACGTACTCGGTGGCGATCTCCTTCTTCTTGGCGTCGATCCGGTAGACCGGCTCGGTCTCGCCGCCGGTGGCGCGTATGCGGGCGACCCCCGAGTCCACCTCGAAGTAGATGTAGCCATCGTCGCCCCAGTACGCCGACGAGGTGTTGGCCTTGTCTGTGAGCGTGATGGTCGGGGCGCCGCCCAGCGACGCGATCAGCACCGCCGTGCCTTGCCTGAGGAAGCCGACCCGCTTGCCGTCGGGGGAGAAGAACGGCCCCGAGGCGCCTTCGGTCCCGGCGATCGGCGTCGCGTCGAGCTGGTCGAACCGCCGGAGCCAGAGCCGGTGCCCGGTCTCCGAGGGGCCAAGGTAGGCGAGCGAGCGACCGTCCGGCGAGAGCGCAATGCGGGCGCCGCCCGAAGGGTCGGGAGGCTGCAGCGCCTGCTTCGACCTGAGAGCGAGGTTCCATTGGCTCAGGAGCGGCGCGGGCGCGGGGCGAATGCGGGGCCAGATGGAGGCGCCGAGCGCCGCGCCGATTGCCAGCGCGAGCGCCGGCACGAGCCAGAGCAGCCGGCGAGGCTTCGCGGTTCGGGCCGAGGCCTCGGCCGCCGCTTCGACGGCCGGTAGGCGCGCCGTCGTGGCGTACGACGGATTCTTGAGCGCGGCGGCGAACTCCGCCGCCGAGGCGAAGCGGTCGGCCGGCAGCTTCTCGAGCGCGGTGAGCACCGCGGCCTCGACCTGGCGCGGAATGGTATGGCGCTGCGGGAGGAGCGGTCGCGGGCTCTCGGTCACCACGCGGGCCACGATGGCCTGGGCGGTCGAGCCGGTGAAGGGCGGGTCGCCGGTGAGCATCTCGTACAGCACGGCGCCCAGGGCGTAGACGTCCGACCGCGCGGTGATCTCGCGCTCGCCCATCGCCTGCTCGGGCGACATGTAGTGCGGGGTGCCGAGGCTCATGCCGGTCTCGGTCATCCGCGCGCCGCTGGCCTTGCTCGCGGCGAGCGCGATGCCGAAGTCGGCCACCAGCGCCTGGCCGTCGTGCAGCAGGATGTTCTCGGGCTTGATGTCGCGGTGCACCACGCCATGGCGGTGGGCGTAGTCGAGGGCGCTCGCGACCTCGCTCGCGATGCGCACCGCGTCGGGCACCGGGAGCTGCTTCTCGCGGGTGATCCGGTCGCGCAGCGTCTCGCCCTCGATGAAGGGCATGACATAGAACAGGTAGCCGTCGGCTTCGCCTGAGTCGAACAGCGGGAGGATGTGCGGGTGCTGCAGATTGGCGGTGAGCTTGATCTCGGCCAGGAATCGCTCGGCGCCGATCACGGCCGAGAGCTCGGGCCGCAGGACCTTGAGCGCCACGCGCCGGTCGTGCCGCACGTCCTCGGCGAGATAGACCGTGGCCATGCCGCCGGCACCGACTTCCCGGTCGAGGCGGTAGCGGTCCGCCAGGGCGGACTGGAGCCGGCCGAGCAGTTCGGGCACGTGTCGCGCCTTGTAGAGGATGGGAGAAGATGGGGGCCCGGGCGGCGAGGGGCCAGGGGGTAGGCCGAACTGGCACGAGGCCAGCGGGCATCATCCTCGCGCCGGCGGAGGAACTTCGGTAGGCGCACTCGGGTACTCCTCCAGCTCCTCCGCCCCGTCCCGCGCCGCGGCCAACGCGACGTACCCCTCGGGCCGCACCAGATAGATCGCATCCCGCTCGAAGCCCGCGCGCGAGGCGGCCCCTTCCCATGGAAAAACGCGCAGCGCCAGCCCCTGCCCGGCGCACGCATCCGCCACGGCCTGACTCGCCGCGCCATAGACGTGCACCTGCCAGTCCAGCGAGCGCAGCGGGTCGAAGTTGTCGCCGGCCCAGGGCAAACGGTCGCCGCCGCGCACCTTTCCCGCGCGCCCCTCGCTCAGCGGGCTGCTCCGATACTCGATGGCGATCTGGGAGACCGTGCGGAACATGAACCGGCGGAACGAGCGGAGCGCGAACAGCGCCGGCAGCAGTCGCGGCACGAGCTGGACCCGCACGAAGCGCGCGACGGGACCGGTGCTGGTGACCACGGTGAACGCGCGATCGGTGGTCGCGACCAGCCGGCGCGCGAAGGCGATCCGTTCGGGCTCGTACGTATCGAGGAGGCCCGGCTCGGCTCGACTTCCGAGCACCGCCGCGAGCTTCCACGCCAGGTTCACGGCGTCGCCGATGCCGGTGTTCATCCCCTGCCCGCCCACCGGACTGTGGATGTGCGCCGCGTCGCCCAGGAGGAACGCGCGGCCCTCGCGAAACCGCTCGGCGACGCGGTGGTGCACGCGGTAGGTCGAGAACCAGTTGACCCGCTCGACCGCGATGCCGATCCTGCCGAGCACCGCCTGGCTGACGTCGTTCCAGGCCAGGGGCTCGCCTCCGTTCGGCTCCTCGCGGACGGTGCCGATGAGCCGCGCGTGTCCCGGCTGCGGCAGCGGGAAGACCACCACGAAGTCGCTCTCGTCGAGGTCGAGGTGCGGCTCGCCGTCCATGACGGCCCCGCTCGCCTCGACATCGGCGACATAGAAGAGGTGCGAATAGGTGCTGCCCGGGAAGCCGATCCCCAGCGCCTCGCGCACGGTGGAGCGCGCGCCGTCGCAGCCGGCGAGATAGGCCGCCTCGACGGACGACTCGGCGCCGTCGGGGTCGCGAAGTCGGGCCCGAACGCCCGCCGCATGCTCCTCGAAGCCGAGCAGCTCGGTCCGGCGTTCGACCTGGACGCCGAGGCCGGCGAGCCGCTCGATCAGAAGGCGCTCGTGCTGGTCCTGCGGGTGGATGAGCAGGTAGGGAAACGGGCTCAGGCCCTCGCCCATCGGGCCGAAGACCGCGCGGGCGGCTTTGCGGCCTCTCGTCCAGAAGTTGATGGCGGTAACCTTGAGCGCGCGGCTGACGATCTCGTCGGCCAGGCCGATCTGGCGGTAGAACTCGAGGGTCCGCGCGTGCAGCACCAGCGCGCGGGATGTGGTGCCGGGCTCCGTGGTCTTGTCGATGATGCGGATGCGCACGCCGAGGCGGGCGAGCCAGTGGGCCAGCACGAGGCCGGTGGGGCCGGCGCCGGCGATGAGGACCTCGGGGTCGGGCATCGGAGGAACTTAGCGTGCGGGGACAGTCCGGTTAGTTCACCAAGCGGCGCCGAGCCGGCGACCCCCTTCAGCCGGCAGCGACTCAGCGCGCCTGCGCCGCCGTCAGACTGTCGAGCATGCCATGGAGCCGCTCCGCGCCGAGCCAGCGACCGCGGACCATCACGCCAGCGCGGTGCTCCACAGCGTGTATGTCGCGGAGCGGATCAGCGTCGAGCAGCACGAGGTCCGCCCGATTCCCGACCGCGATCGCTCCCGGCTGCCGGCTCCCCGGCACGGTGCGCTCGAGGAACCGCGCGGGCTCGACCGTCGCCGCACGGAGCGCCTGATACGGCGTGAGCCCCGCCGACACCAGCAGCTCGAGCTCGGCGATGAGGGACGCACCGGGCACGTTGCCCCAGAGGCCCGCATCGGTCCCCGCCATGAGCTGAACGTGTCCCGCCTCGAGCGCGCGGGTCAGCTCCGACGCCGCCGAGTACAGCGCGTCACCCCAACCGTCGCGCGGAAGCCGGACGAACGGCGAGCGCCGCCAGAACTCCCGCGTCTCCTTCGACACCCAGCGCGCCTCCGGCTGCGCGAGCATCGAGTCGAGCCGCTCGGGCGCGCCGCGCATCGCGGCGGCGATCCGGACCATCACCAGCGTCGTGGTGACGGCGACGCCCGCGCCGTGCACGCGTTTCGCCAGCGCCGCCGGCGGTTCCTGCGCCGCGCCGAGCGCCAGGTTGGCCACGTGGTCCACCGCGACCTGCCCGCCCGCGAGCACCGCGTCCACGCCCACCGGCCCTGGCACATGGCCGGTGACCGGGATCCGCTCGGCCTTGGCCGTGCGGAGGATCTCCGCGTATACGTCGGGGCTCAGGTTGACGTAGACCTTCACGAAGTCGTAGCCGAGCCGCTTCTCGCGCCGCACCTCCGCCCGCGCATCCGCCGGCGTCCGGAGCACGGTGTTGATCGAACGATACGGCGGGTCGCCGTCGAGCCAGTTGCCGCTGGTGAAGATCGTGGGGCCCAGCCGTTCGCCGGCGGCGACCTGGCGGCGGATCTCCAGGATCGAGTCCGCCGCGCCGTACCCTCCGAGGTTGCGAATGGTGGTGACGCCGTGGGCGAGGTAGAGCAGCATGTCGTCCGAGTCGAACAGGTGCACGTGCATGTCGGCGAGCCCGGGGATCAGGAACCGGCCGGCGCCGTTCACGCGGGTGGCCTTGGGCGGGACGGGAACGGAGTCCGCGGGGCCGACGCCGGCGATGACGCCGTCCTGGACGAGCACGGTCTGGTGAGGGACCAGTCGCTCGTCGTCGAGCGGGACCAGGGTGACGTCGGTGATCGCGACGCCGGTGGGCGACTGGATGGGTGCGCTGGACAACGGGGCCGACGTGCCGCGCGACTGCGCCCGCGCGGCGGGCGCCAGCGAGTGGAAGCAGGCGGCGAGGAGGATGGCGGCGCCCGCGCGGGCGGTGAGCGGTCGCATCGAGCTGCAAGGTAGGGCACGCTTCGCGACAAGGCGATGTTGGTGGGATGAGACGTGCGTGGGCGGGATCGGGCGAGCTGGCGGACAGGTGGGCGGTCAGGCGAGCTGCCGGTCGGCGACTGCTTCATCCCGAGCGCAGCGAGGGACCTTGCCGGGGAACGGCTCGAACCCATCCGGGCAAGGTCCCTCGCTGCGCTCGGGATGAAGAGCTCGCTCCCACCCCTCCGGCCCGCTCGCCCGCTCGCCGGTCCGCCGTCGTGTGATCCGCATTCCTGAAATCCCCGTTCCACGCATCCATTCTGAGCATGCAGTAACGCGGTATGTCGAGGCCGGGTGTCCGAATTGGCGTCAGGAGTTCCTCGACGCCGTTCCGCACCCGGCCTCGTCGTCTTGGGAGAAAGGCGGACAACGATGTGGAGTGGATGGCTGATTGCGCTGCTGGGACTCTGGACCGGGATCTCGGCATTCTTCGGTGCCGGTCCGTACTTCTACGCCTGGAACGACTGGGTCGTCGGGGTCATTGTGGTCGTGCTCGGCTTCTTCGCGGCGCGCGGACGCCCGGCCGCGATCCTCGCGGGCATCGTGGGGATCTGGCTGTTCATCGCCGGCTTCATCCACGGGCTGCACGACGGCCCGGGCATGTGGTGGAACGAGATTCTGGTCGGCATCGCGCTGATCATTCTCGGCTCGGCGGTGGCGCGCGGAACGACCGGGACGATCGAGCACCCGCGGGCGCACCCGGCGGTCTGATCGGGCGGTTGGTTCGGCACGGAGGAGGCACGGAGGGGCTCCGTGCCCCTTTGGGCCTTCGCTCGTTTCGTGGCGGAGTAGTTCGGTCGCTGGAACGGTGGTGGGGGCAGGAGCAGGCGTATGGCCCCTTTCCCCTCGCTTCGCTCGGGTCAGGGTGACCCCCTGTCGCATCCTAGCTAAATCCCCGCCCCGCCCGCATTTTAGCTCAACCCCAACAAGCCATCCCCATGCCCGAACTGCTCGGCCGGCTCCAGTCCGCCCTGGCGGACCGCTATCGCCTCGACCGCGAAGTCGGCGCGGGTGGGATGGCTACGGTCTACCTGGCCCACGACGTGCGGCACGACCGCCGGGTCGCCCTCAAGATCCTGCGGCCCGAGCTGGCGGCCGTCATCGGCGCCGAGCGGTTCCT
>JAICJD010000220.1 GCA_025928645.1 Gemmatimonadales bacterium | reverse complement strand
TCGTCGACTTGGACCGGCGCGCGAATCACTGGGAGGCCGGCCGGCAGCCGCGCACCGGACGCGCCGGCCTCGATGGCTGCGGCGACGAGCAGGACTGCATGCGCCGGCATTTGCTCCCTCATCTGGTCGGGAGAACCCGGCACCTCCGCCCCATGGTGGTCGACGGTCGTGATGAGCAGGTGACACCCCTCGAGCGGGCTACCCTGCGCGAACAGCGTGTCGGGATCCTCCCACACGCAATGGCCATCTCGACGGAGCGTGGAAACGATCAGGGCGGCTGTCGCGGGCTCCAGGCGGGCGACAACGATCCGCTGTCGATCGAAGGCATACGCGTCGCGCGCATGGCTCGAACGGGTGACCGGGGATGGAATGTGGGGACCTATGCTCCGGCGGACACAGCCGGCCTTGGCAGGGCGAGGAGAGCAAGCTGACGCTCAATGTACACCGCGGGACCACGAATAGATACTGCTGCCGCCCGACGGCGGATCACGGCAGCCACTCGTGGCCGCAGCCACGGCACCTGGCTCTCACGCTGCCGGCGCTCGCGGAGCTCCCCGGGCGCCGGGAGCGGCCACAACAGGGACATTGCCCCGGATCACGCGGATGCCAGGGGTTGCTACACCCCCATTTCATCCGTCCGGGCTCGAGCTCCCTCTCCGGGATCATCGGATACCCATCGTCAGGGCACATCGGCATGGCGTTCGCTCGGCAAGTAGGGGTGGCTACGCTTCCCGGCACAGCGTGCGCCGCTCGACGCCGCGCATCCACTTCGGGGCGTTCTGGCCGCCCTGAAACTCGAAGTGGCTATCCGAAAGCACGCGGGCACCTTCCATCTCCAGCCACTGGGGCTTCCCCTTCCGCAGGTTGGAGAGGGCCACCTCGCGGACCCACAGCGCGTGATGCCACCGGCCAGGCGTGATGCGCGGATACCAGTCGCTGACGGACGTTCGAAGGCGTGCCTGACGGGGAAGCATGGGACCTCGATGAGGTTGGAGGTAGAGCCAGTCTCGGCGTCGCGGGTCTAGCGGAGCGGCGCGTCCGCAATCTCCCGCGCCGGCAAGAGCCCGGCCACCGTGGTCAGAAGCTGCGGGGCGGTAAAGGATTCCGACAGCGTCGGCACGTCCTCGGGCATCCCGTCCAGCTCCCAGTTGCCGATGTGGAGCACACTCAACGCCGGGTGAGCTTCGCGAATGTCTCGGACCAGCGTGGCCGAATCAACCCCGGCCCCGGTGGTGTTGAGGATCAGCAGGTCGATATCCGGCAGCTGGCCGCAGAGCTCGCGCACGGCCATCGCATCGTAGGCCTGAAACACGCAATATCCGCTCATACGCAAGAGGCCGGTCACCGACAACAACAGGGCGTTGTAGTCGCAAATAACGATCCTCCGCCCCTCGGTCGAGGGGTCGGGACGCTGAGCCGACATGTGGGGTCCTTGGTCCGGCGATGACGGCCGGCCTTGGCGGGAGAGCCTTCGGTGAGGCAACCGGAAGTTACCGGTGAACACGCCGTATAGATAGGGCTCCGAGGCGGCCACGGTTGACCCGCGTTGACCTCCTGGTCAATACAATCTATGTTTCATTGACCAGTTGGTCAACGACATCGACGCGGGAGCTGTCCATGCCGGGAGCAAAAGCAACCGAGGCCACGCGCCGCGAGGAGATCCTCCGGGCGGCGTACGACGTCGCGCTCCGGCGCGGCATCGACGGGCTCACGCTCCGGGCGGTCGCGGCCAAGGCGCGGCTCAGTCACGGCTCGGTGCTGTTCCACTTCAAGCGAAAAGATCAGCTCGGGCTCGCGTTGCTCGATCGGGTCCTGGCCACGACGCTGCCGCCGGGAATCCTCGACG
Source organism: Gemmatimonadales bacterium (assembly GCA_025928645.1). GTDB lineage: Bacteria > Gemmatimonadota > Gemmatimonadetes > Gemmatimonadales > GWC2-71-9 > CAVVWJ01. Next base: position 2,555 of record JAICJD010000220.1, on the reverse strand, counting down.
CGGTCGAAACGCTCCCGGATCCCCAAGACCGGCTGCTGGCCCTGTTCCGCCAGGAAATGGCTCGGCTCGCGGCGGAGCCCCGGCTGGTACGGCTGCTGCTCGAGTACTGGTCCCGCGGCGCTCACAACGCGATGATCCGGAAGACGCTGCAGGCCGCGCTGGAGACCTACCGGGCGGGGTTCGCCCGCGTGGCCGAGGAAGCCCTCGAGGGGAAGGCCGGCCACCGCGGCGCCGCCACACCAGAGGGCGTGGCGGCCGCGGCGGTGAGCCTCATTCTCGGCTATCCGGTGCAGGCCATGATCGATCCACGGCATATCGACGAGGCCCGGTATCTCGGCTCGATTCAGGGGATCCTGGGAGGTCCGTCTTCCCCGACGCCCTGATCCGAGAGGCCTCGGCGGACGCGAGCGCGATGGCCGCGCGGTACGCATCGGGACGAGCGAGCGAGCCGAGGGTCGAGCGGGCGTGGCGTCGCAGCCCCTGTGGCGTGGCCGGCGCCGCGCCCGCTCGACCCTCGGCTCGCTCGCACCAGCATCGTGGGCGCGCCGGCTCGACTCTCGGTTCGGTCGCACGAGATCGCTGACGCGCAGAGCGGCGAGCTGGGGGTGGGGCTGGGAGGGGCACGCTGGGACCTGCTCTCGAGCGGGTGATGCCGTGCGGGGAGGGTGGTGCCATCCCGGGCGGGTGCTGTCATGCCGAGCGAAGCGAGGGATCTTGTCCGGCCTAGTTCGAGCCATTCCCGGGCAAGGTCCCTCGCTTCGCTCGGGATGAGGGGGGCCGCAGGTCAGGCCGTAGAGCTTGGGCCTGCCTAGCTGTCCTCGCCGAGGGCGCGGTGCATGTACTTCCCCAACAGCCCGCCAAGCAGGCCGAGGACCCACCCGGTGAGGACGACGATAACCACCACGATGGCGATCTCGAGTGGACGGAGTCCAGGCCTTTGCACGGCTCCCAGCGCCGAAGAAATCGCCCAGCCGAGGGTGGCATCGATGAGTGCGGTGATGGCGCCGGCGATGCCGCCCTTCCAGATGCCCGCGACGCGGCCGGCGCCGACGCCGGCGCAGAAGTAGATGAGGTAGGAGATCCCGCTCAGGCTCTCGTAGGCAAAGCTCCAGTGGCGCGCCGCGAGCGCGCCCATGGTGTCGAGGAGAAGCACGGCCAAGCCGCAGACCAGCCAGACGTAGCGGGTGGAGGGCATGGAACCTCGGGCGGACGGGCGGACGGGCGGACGGGCGGACGGGCGGACGGGCAGACGGTCAGCCGGGCAGACGGTCAGGCGGCGCTACGAGCGTGCTCCGCACGTCGCCCGCGCTGCGTCTCGCCCCTTGCCGATGGTACCCGGCGAACGGGCCGAGGGTCGAGCGGGCGGGGTACCGCAGCCCCTGCGGCGTGGCCGGTGCCCCGCCCGCTCGACCCTCGGCCCGTTCGCCTGGAGACGCACTAAGCGAGAAGGCTTACTGGCCAGGCTGCTGCGAGGAGCCCTGCGTCTGCACCTTCGACCCGCCGACGACGCGCTTGAGCGTCGTGCCCGCCGGAATCGTGCTGTTCCCCGCCTGCACCTCGTTGATCAGCGCCAGCTCGGCGACCGGGATGCTCGACGGGTACTGCTGGTTGAACTGCTCCAGCGTCATCTGCCGCGGGAGCTTCACCAGCTCGACCTTGGCCGGCTGCACGTTGAGCGCCGCCTGATTCTTGAGCGACGTGAAGCTGCCGATGGTCTGGCGGAACACCTGGTCGTACTGAGTGAGCTTGCCCGCCGGGGTGTAGCCCAGGATGCCGTAGGTGTTGTTGCCGTACGAAAGGAACGTGACGATCCCCTGGATCGCACCCTGCTCGGTCTGGGCCTGGAAGTAGCCCGTGGCGGCGGGGAGGCCGTTGATGCTCTGGGTCGAGGTCTGGCCCGGCTGGATGCCCTGCTGCGAGAGGAACTGCTGCGCGGCCTGCTGCGGCGGGGTCTGGCCGGCCAGGCTCAACTGGAGGATCGCGTCCTGCTGCGGGCTCTGCGCGGCCACGGCCGACGGCGTGTTCTGGGTCTGCCACCCCTGCGGGAAGGTGATCTGGAACCGCAGATCGGGATGGAAGAAGGTCCCGTTCTCGAAGAAGCCTTGGCGCGGGTCCTCGCCGTAGGTGACGTTCTGCACGTGCTGGAGATACTGGTCGCGGCCGACGATCGCCTTGCTCAGGTCCCGGTGCAGGGTGTCGAGCCGCTGCTCGGTGTTCTGGATGCGGGTGCCCGGGTCGGGGTGGGTCTCGAGCCACTCGGGGAGCTTGCCGCCCCCGGCCATGTCGCTCACCTTCTGCAGCGTCTCGAACACGTGGGTCATCTCGCGCACGTCGTAGTTCGCGTTGAGCGCGTAGCGGAAGCCGGCGAGGTCGGCCTGATTCTCGGCGTCGCGGCTGTACTTGAGGAACAGGACCTGGAGGCCCTGGCTCGCGAGGCCGGCCACGCGGGCGACGTCGCTCGAGAGGATGCTCCCGATGCCGAGGCCCAGGCTGGCGACCTGCTGCTTGCTGATCTGCTGGACCGAGTGCCGGTTGGTGACGTGACCGATCTCATG
>JAICJD010000180.1 GCA_025928645.1 Gemmatimonadales bacterium | reverse complement strand
GGGGTCGGCCAGCAGCAGGGCGCCCTGGCCGAAGTAGTTGAGCACCAGCGCGGGCAGCACGACGGTGAACCAGGCCAGCCGGATCGGCCGCTTGCCGAAGTGTCCCATGTCGGCGTACAGCGCCTCGCCGCCGGTCACCACGAGGATGACCGCCGCGAGCACCCGGAAGCCAGTCCAGCCTTCCCGCGCGAAGAACTCGACGGCGTACCAGGGATTCACCGCGCGCAGCACGGAGGGCTCGCGGAGGATGCCGCCCACCCCGAGGGCCGCGATGCACAGGAACCAGAGAGTGGTGAGCGGCCCGAACACGGCGCCGACCCCGGCGGTGCCGCGCCGCTGGAAGGAGAACAGCGCGAGGATGATCGCGAACGCGATGGGCACGACCAGGTGCTGGAGCGCGGGCGTGGCGATGCTCAATCCCTCGACCGCGCTCAGCACCGAGATGGCCGGCGTGATGATGCCGTCTCCATAGAGGAGCGCCGCGCCGAACAAGCCGGCCGCCACCAGGAGCCTTCGCGCGCCGGTGGCGGTGCCGCTGGGACGGGCCAGCGCCAGGAGCGCCAGGATGCCGCCCTCCCCCCGATTGTTCGCCCGCATGACCATGGCCAGATACTTGAAGGTGACCACGAAGTTGAGCGACCAGAGAATGAGCGACAGGATGCCGAGGACGTTGGCCTCGCTCACGGCGAACCCGCGTGGGGCCCGGAAGCACTCCTTGAGGGCGTAGAGCGGGCTGGTGCCGATATCGCCGTAGACGACCCCGATGGCGCCGAGCGCCAGGGTGGCCACCGCCCGTGGGGAGCGTGGCGCCGCCGCCGCGTGGGACACGTCAGCCGGCCTGCGGCCCGGGCATTCGCTGGGCCATCAGCGCCAGCACGAAGATCGAGACGATGATGACGGCCGATCCGACGCACCAGCGGCAGATCGCGTGGATGACGAACAGCTCGAGGGAGGTGAGATACGCGGTGAAGAGCACGCCGGCCGCGGCCAGGAGCGTGAAGAGCCGCATCGGTCCCCGGCGATTCTCCGCGCCGGGCTGGAGCGCCACCAGCGCCACCCCGAGGAGCAGCGCGTAGCCGATCACGCCGATCAGCGACACCTCGACGCCCAGCACCCGGCTCCAGGAGCTCAGTTGGACGGTCTCGCACCCGCCGCTCCCGCAGGCGAGCGACCCGATGCGTCCGATCTTATAGAGGTAGAGGTAGGCGGACACGAAGAGCCCGACGAGGCTCAGGAACGCCGCCCCCATGCGGTAGATCATCTGGCGCTGGTCGTCTTCGGCGCGAGCGAGTCCACCAGCCGGGTGATGGCGTCGGAGTCGAGGCGGCCGGTATACAGCCGCCCGCCGACCAGCAGCGTCGGCGTCGAGTTCACGCCCACGCGCATGGCCTCCTGATAGCTCGCCTCGATCCGGCCCGCGTGGGCGTGCGACGACATGCAGGCGTCGTACCTGGCGAGGTCGAGGCCGTTGGCCTCGGCGTACTTGCGGAAGATCGGCGCGGCGTCGTGCGACTCGGCCCACTCGGCCTGGCCTTCGTAGAGCTTCTCGTGCTGCGGCCAGAACTTCCCCTGGTCGGCGGCGCAGGCCGCGGAGTGGGCCGCGAGCCGGGAGTACGAATGCTGCTGCAGCGGGAAGTCCTTGTAGCGCCAGCGCAGCTTGCCGGTCTTGATGAGCCGCTCCTCGATGGTCGGCATCTGCAGCGTGGCGAACGTCTGGCAGAAGGGGCACTGATAGTCGGCGTATTCGGTGATCTCGACCGGCGCGCTGGAGTCACCCTTCACATAGCCATTGAAGCCGGCCGTGTCGCCGGGCTGGATCGCCACGTTCGCCGGAATGCTCACGGTGGCCGGCCGGGAGAGCTGCCAGCCGAGCAGACCGATCCCCACGATGGCCACCGCGCCGAGCAGGCCGTAGAAGCGCTTCATTCCGGGCGTTGCTGCCGCCATGGCTCGTCGTCCTCCGGATCATCCGGGTGAAAGGTGTCCTGCCGCTGCGCCTCGTCCACGATGCGACGGCTGTCGGCGACCTCGGGCGTGTCGTAGGTGGAGCGGACCTCGTAGTGGAACATCTCGCTGCGCGCGTCGCCCATCAGGCGGAGCAGCTCGGGGACGCCGCGGAGCAGCTGCCCCGATCGGTCCAGCTCCCGGATGCGTTCCGCCAGGGCGCGCAGCATCTCCGCGAGCCGGTCGGCCCGTGCGTCGTCGTACACTTCCTCGTGCTCTGCCATGGCTACCTCGAGGAGCGGCGCAACTCCCCGGTCAAGTTCATGTGAATGTTGCCGATAAACATAATCACCCGGCCCCGGGACCGGCCAAAGCGGGCGGTTTGCACCAAAAGGTGCAACCCGGTTAAATTCCGGTACGGCACATCCCGTGAAGCCCTGGCGACTTGACCTCAAAAGGATGGTGCATGACCAAGAAGAAGACCCGACGTGAAGCCGAAGCGGTATCGTTTGCGCAAGCCCGTGACGAGATGTTCAGTCACATCCTCCGCTGTGGCGTGATCGACGCGCTGCCGGAGCATCAGAAGGACTGGTTCGACGACACCATGCTCTACCTGGCCGACCGGTACGAAGACCTCAGCGAAGAGCAGCTGGCACAGCTTCGCCAGCTAGGCGAGCGGTTCTGCCAGCCGGTACAACGGAAGGTGGAGACGGTGGAAAGCGGCGCGGCGTAAGCCCCCGCCTCGGAACACGACGCCGCCCCGACGCACCTTGAGTGCGTCGGGGCGTTCTTGTTGGGCGAGCGGGTAAGCGGGCGAGCGGCAGCTTCCTTCATCCCGAGCGAAGCGAGGGACCTTGCCGGCGCGCTTCCGGGCGAGAGGTTCACCACGGAACCACGGAAAACACGGACAACGGCCACGGAAACTGCTTTTGGGTGAACAGCACACCGGTGGGGTTCGGGGCCTCAGGGAAAAGCGAACCACGGAGGGCACGGAGGAAAGCCACGGAGAACAGCCGGTGGCTTTTCTCCGTGGCCGTCTCCGTGCCCTCCGTGCCTCCCTGGTTCGCTTTTGAACTAGCGACGCAACCCAACCGGTGTGCTGTTCACCACAACCAGCAGTTTCCGTGGCTCTTGTCCGTGTTTTCCCGTGGTTCCGTGGTGAACCTCCTGCCCCAAGGTTCGCCGGGAGCGAGCCGCGGGCAGATTTCGATGCCTCGCCGGCAACGTCCCTCGCTTCGCTCGGGATGAAGGAAGCTGCCCCCCGGCGACCCCGCTCGCCTGCCCGCCGGGTGAACTCACCACGCGATCCAGCCCGCGGGAAACTTTCGCCAGCGGTACCCCAGCGCCAGGCGCGCGCCGCCGCCGACGCCGGCCTCCGCGAACCAGCCGGCGCGGGCGCCGGGCCGCTGCTCGAGGCCGAGCGTCACCACGACGTACCCCTGGTTCACCGGGCCGCCCGCCACGGCCACGCCGCCCGCCCCGTAGAGCGCGGGGCCGCGGCGACGGGTGGGGTTGAGGAGGAAGTGGACCAGCGCCTCGCCGCGCCAGGCGGCTTCGCCGTCGCTCACGCCCGCGGCGAGCCCGACCGAGCAGCGAGTGCGGAGCGAGGTGCGCACCGCGGCGAGGCCGCCGGCGAGCACGACCGCCGGATCCGCCGCGGTGGCGATCGCCTGGACGCCGAGCTCGATCACGCGCTGCGCGGCGAGCGGCGGCGCGAGCGCGGCGCGGGCGACCAGGACTACGGCAACGGCTCGTGCGGTCCCGGCGCTACTCCAGGGTGAGCCCATGGGTCACGCGGATGTCGGGCGCGAGCGAATGCAGCACGGAGCAGTACTTGGTGATCGAGAGCTCGATCGCGCGGCGCGCCTTGGCCTCGTCGAGGCCGTCGCCGCGGAGATGGTACTCGAGGTGGAGCGACGTGTAGCGGCGCGGCTCCTGCTCCCGGCGCACGCCGCTCGCCTCGATGCGGAGGGCGCGCAGCGTCACCCGCATCTTGGCGAGGATGACCGCCACGTCGGAGCCGCTGCACGCGGCGGCGGCGAGCAGCAGGGTGAGCATCGGGCCGGGCGCCGCGGCGTTGTCGCCGTCGACCGTCGTCTCCGGGCCACCGGGCTCGCCCCCGCGGAACACCAGGTTCGACTGCCAGGCCAGCGTCACGCTCTTGGTCTCTTCCGCCATCACGCCTCCCCTCCCCCCAGGCGCCGCTCGGCCTGCGGTGCCACCCGGTAATAGTCCCAGATGGCGTAGAGCGCGACCGCCGTGGTCGCCCAGGCCAGCGGGCGGAGCCGGGGCGAGTCGGCCAGGAACGCGACCAGCGTCAGCACCTGCGCGACGGTGACCGCCTTGCCGCCGGCGCGCGCGGGAATGGCGCGCGGGCGGCGCGAGAGAAACGTCGCCACGAAAGCGACCGTCGCCACGATGTCGCGGAGCAGCACGCCGAGCACCTCGTACCACTCGAGCCGGCCGCTGAACGCGACGACCCCGAAAGCCGACGCCATGAACAGCTTGTCGGCCACGGGGTCGAGCACGGCGCCGAGCGAGGAGCTCCCGAGCCGCCGCGCGATCTGGCCGTCGAGCAGATCGGTCGCGGCGGCGAGCGCGAGCAGGACGAGCCGCACGCCGTTCGAGGCGAAGGGGAACGCGACCGCGAGCGGGATGCGCACCGCGCTCAGCACGTCCGCGGTGCTCCACGCCGCGCGGTCTTGCTCGCCCCCGCGGCGCGGACTAGGTTCGGACGCCATGGCCTGCAAGATACTCGCATGACGCTCGACACCGCGGTCGAGCGCTACCGCGCCGACGCCGCTTCCTTCCCTCCCCGCGCCTGACCGACCGGCCGGTCCGCGTGGATGCCGCCTTCAATTACCATCTCGACGAGCTCACCGGGATCAGCGGGACCCGGCTGGCCGACACCGCGGGGCTGTGCGCGGTGCTGGTGGCCGCGGCGAGCGCCATCGGCATGTCGCCGCTGGGGCCGCCGGTCGCGCGCGAGGGCGCGGGCGGCTCATCGGTGGCGCTCCTCTGCCGCGACGGGCACATCGTGCTCCACACGGCGCCGCACGACGGCTTCTGCTTCGTCACGGTCGTGGCCCGCGCGCCGGTGGACGCGGGCCGCGGGGTGGACGTCATCGCGCGCGCGCTCGCGAGAGACTCGGGGCGGCCGGGGTGATGGGAGAGTTCCTGGTCCGCGACAGTTCACCACGGAACCACGGAGGGCACGGACAACGGCCACGGAAACGCCTGTTAGTCAACGGCACACCAGCGCGGCCCTTGCTCCACGACCGACACCGGTGTGCTGTCACCCCACGCTTTCCTCCGTGGCCGTTCTCCGTGCCCTTTGTGCCTCCGTGGTTCGCTTTTCCCCGGGATCCCGACCTCCACCGGTGTGCCGTTGACCAAAAGCAATTTCCGTGGCCGTTGTCCGTGCCTTCCGTGTTCCGTGGTGAACCTCCGGGCAAGTAGCTCCCCCAACGTCAGGACGACCGCAACGCCGCCACCGGCGGTTGCACCGCGCCCCGGCCACGCACGACGCCTTCGACTCGCCGGGCCGGATCGAGCGAGGCCGCAGCCACTCGCAGGACGTCGGCGGCGGTGACCGCGCGGAACGCGGCCGCCGGGTCGGCCAGCTCGCCGAGTCCCGTGCCTGCGATCCAGGCCTCGAGGATCTCCGCCGCCACGGCGCCGCCGCTCTGGCGGCTCACCGCGGCCTGGCCCGCGAGGTAGCTCACCGCCTGCTCGAGCTCGGCGCCGGTCACGGGCTCGCGGGCGAAGCGCACCAGCTCGCGCAGCATCTCCTCGCGCGCCTCCTCTTCCCGCTCGGGCGCGGTGGCGATGTAGGTGACCAGCGCGCCCGCGCGCGCCTTGAGCCAGGCCGACGCCACCACCGTATACGCGAGCGAGCGCCGGTCGCGCAGCGCCTCGAACAGCCGGCCGCCCAGGCCGCTCGCGATCGCCGCCCACACCTGCGCCGCCGCGCGGTCGGGCGAGCGCCGCGACAGGCCGGGAAAGACCATGGCCAGCGCCGCCTGCGCCTTGTCGCGCGCCACCACCCGGGCGGGCGGCTCGCCGCCGTCGGCGCCGGCCCAATCGAGCGGCGAGAGGGGGCCGGCATCGGTCCGCGAAGCCGCGTCGCCGAAGACACCTGCCAGCAGGTCGGACGCGCGCTCGGGCTCGAGGTCGCCGACGGCGATCACCACTGCCCGCTGGCCGGCGAGTGCGCGCGTGTGCCAGGCGCGAACGTCCGGCGCCGCAATGGCGGGCAGCGTGTGGGGAAGGCCGGAGACCGGAAGGCCGTACCCGATTTCGCCGAATGCCTCGGCGAAGGCGAGCTGAAACGGGTAGCGGAACATGTCGTCGGCCACCTGCTCCGCTTCGGCGGCCATGATCCCACGCTCGCGCTCGACCGCGCCCGGCTCCAGCCGCGGCGACGCGAACACGAGCCGGAGCAGCGCCGCCGCCTCGGCGAGCCGCTCG
>JAICJD010000210.1 GCA_025928645.1 Gemmatimonadales bacterium | reverse complement strand
GTCGTGAGACCCGTGGTGGCGAGAACGGCCTCGTCGAAGTCTTCGCCGCGGGCCAGTTGCGTCAGCAAGGGCGTGAGGGTGCGGCTCGGGTTGCGCCGAGCGAGCTCGGTCACCGCCGAGGCGGCGAGCGCGTAGGCGGCGTCGGCGGTCGACGCCGATCCGCGGAGCGCGCCGTCCAGCTCGGTGAGCGTAGGCACGTCGCCGCGGACGACGGCGAGGTTGAGCTCGAGCCCGCCGAAGCGCTCCCACTCGCCGGCGGCCCACGCCGCGTACCCCTCGTCGAACCAGAGCGGTACCCGCACCGCCACGACCTGGTGCAGCACCAGGTGCGCGAGCTCGTGACGCAGCGTGCGGGGGAGATCGGGCTGGTCGGCGCGAAGGAGGATCGTGTGCTCGCCCGGCAGCGCGACGGCCGCGCCCCAGGCGGGCGCGCGTCCGGCGGTGAGCGAGTCGAGGGTGCGGCCATTGGGAACGACGATGAGCCGGAGGGGACCGGGGTCACGGCGGCCGAGACCGGGCCATTCGGCGGGACGGCCGGCGAGCCGCGCGAGATCGACCGCGACCGCGCGCTGCCGTGGCCAGGCGACGGCCGTGACCGGGCCGACCTGCACCGCGATCGGCCCGCCCTGGAGCAGGAGCGCGAGGGCTAGGAGGCCAGGCTGCGCGGGACCTCACCCCCGGCGGCGGCCACGTCGAGCATCTCCTTGCAGCGCTTGGCCCACGGATTGAATTTGTTGGCCTTCTGCCCTTCGTCCCAGACCTTGACCGCCTCGTCACGACTGCCCGCGAACCAGAGCGCGCGCCCGAGCTCGAAGTAGGCCTCGATCAGATTGGGGCCCAGCTTGAGGGTCTTCCGGAAGAACGTCTGCGCGTCCTCGAACATCTCCCGCTCGAGATAGACCAGCCCCAGATAATAGTGCGCGTAGAGCGTGGCCTTCCGGTCGTTGTCCAGCCGGATGGCCTTGGAGAGGTGCTCGATCGCCTCGCCGAAGATGCGCTTCTTCAGGCAGATGTAGCCGACGTTGATGCGCGCGAGCGCGTTGGCCGGCTCCTTCATCAGGACGCGGGAGAACGTGCCGAGCGCGTCGTCGTAGTCCTCGTGCAGCATCTGCGCCCAGCCCAGGAGCGACTGCGCCTGCACGTCGCCCGGCGAGAGGGACAACGCCTTCTCGAGCGACTGGATGGCCCCGGCGTAGTCGCCCAGCGAGATGAGGCTCCAGCCCTTCTCGATGTAGGTGGACGCCCCCAGGTGATCGGCGTGGACGGCCGGACGTGCCCCGGTGAACTGCGGCGCGGTGGGCGCGGCCACGTTCCCCTGCTGCTTGTAGCGCTCGACCAGCCCCTTGATCTCCTCCTTCATCTGTCCCAACTCGGTCAGCGCGCCGTCCACCCGCTTGAACAGCGCGATGATGTCGCGCTTGAGCGCCTCACGCTCGGTCCCCGGCTGGGCGAGGCGCGATTCGATCTCCTGAAACTGGCCGCGCAGCGTCCCGATCCACGGCTCGGTCATGACGGGGTTCCCATCGCGGTCAGCGCCATCCGCTCGGTGGACGACAGCAGCTTCCGGGCATTGAGGATGATGATGGTCCGCCCCGGCCGGGAGACGATCCCGGCGATGTAGGCCGCCGCGAGCCCGCTGACCATGGGACCGGGCGCGGCAATGGTCGTGCTGTCGACCCGGAGGACCTCGCGCACCTCGTCCACCAGCACGCCGACGCGCTGTTCGCCCAGGTCCACCACCATGAGGCGAGTCTCCTCCCGGATGGGCGCGTCGAGGTCGAAGCGCTTGCGAAGATCCACCACGGGCACGGCGCCGCCCTCGTAGGGCACGACCCCCTCGAGGAAGTCCGGCGCCTTGGGCAGCGGCGCGGGCGCGACGTGGCGCAGGATCCGCTCGACCTGCAAGATGTCGAACGCGAACTCCTGGGGGCCGACCCGGAAGCTCACGAGCTGGATGTCGTCGCCGGTGCCGGTCATGCGGCGGAAGCCTCCGTAAAGCGCGCGCCGAGCGCGGTGAGGTCGAGCAGCGGAACGAGGCCGTGCTCGGTGCGCGCGACCGCCGCGGCCCACGGGAGGCCGGCGCCCGGCGCGATCGGAAGGCCCGGCTCATACAGCACGGTTTCGGCGGCCTCGAGCTCGAGGCAGAGCCGCCGCCCGGCGAGCTCCACCATGACGGCGACGTCGCTCCGATCCTGCGGACAGGGCCGGCCCTCGAGCAGCGCGCCGAGGTGAACCAGGGGCACGATGCGCCCGCGCACCACCGCCACGCCGCGGACGGCGGGCTCCGTCGCCGGTACCGGAAACGCCGTTCCCGGGTCGAGCACCTCGACCACCTGCGCCAGCGGAAGGCCGACGAGGCGGTGGCCGGCGCGGACGAGGAGATGGCCGGCGCCGCTCATCGCCTGGCCATCCGGCCGAGCTCGTCGGCCACCGTCGGAGCGATACGGTCGATCGGGAGCACGTGGTCCACGCCCCCGGCCTGCAGCGCGGCGCTCGGCATGCCGTAGATCGTGGCCGTCTCGCGATCCTGCGCGATGCCGACGCCGCCGGCGTCGTGGATCTCGCGCAGCCCTTCCGCGCCGTCCCGGCCAAGGCCGGTGAGCACGATCCCGACGGCGCGCGGCCCGAAGATGCGCGCCACGCTCCGGAACAGCGGGTCTGCCGCGGGCCGCACGCCCCAGACGGCGGGCTCCTGATCGAGCTCGAGGCGGAGGCCGTCGGTTCCCGCCACGACGCGCATGTGGTAATCGCCAGGGGCGACGTAGGCGGTATCGGCCAGGAGCGGGGTGCCGTCCTGCGCCTCGACCACGTTCATCGGGCTCTGTGAGGCCAGCCGCTCGGCCAGGCTGTGGGTGAACCTGGGCGGCATGTGCTGCACGATGAGCACCGCCGCCTGCTGGCCGGTCGGCAGGCGCGGCACCAGCTCGGCCAGGGCCCGCGGGCCGCCGGTGGACGCGGCGATCGCCGCGCACTGACGCGCCCGGCCCGGCAACGCGAACAACGCCTGCATGTGCGCGCCGCGAGTCGGCCGGGCGAGCACCGGCATGCGCAGGATGGACGCGCTCCGAACCGTGCGGAGCGTCCCCAGCACGCGTTCGCGAAAGCGCGCGATGGCCTGGTCGCTCCGGTCGTCTTCCTTGGGCACCAGGTCGACGGCGCCGAGCTCGAGGGCACGGATCGCGGCGCCCGTCCCCCGCCCCGCGTACGAGCTGACCACGACGATCGGCCGAGGCGACTCGGACATGATGTAGCCGATCGCGCCGAGCCCGTCGAGGTCGGGCATCTCGAGATCCATGAGGACGACGTCGGGCTCGAGGTCGTGGACCTTCTGCAGGGCCTCGATGCCGTTCCGCGCGGTGGCGACGGCGCGGAATTCGCCGCTGCCATCCACCACGTCGCTGAGCAGCCGCCGGAAGAAGGCGCTGTCGTCGACCACGAGGACGCTCGACGGCTCAGAGGATCTGCGTACCATGGGCCACCGAAGAGATCTCCACTCGGCCGTCGGCCACCCGGAGCCGGACGGTGCGGCCGAAGCCGCCGCCGGTCGCCTCGCCGACGAGTGCGACGCCGTGCTGGTTGAGGGTCTGCCGGCAGGCCACCACGTTGCGCTCGCCCATCTGGATCGTGCCGGGCGCGGCCAGGCTCGCGAACATGCTGGCGCCGCCCACCAGGCGCGCCGTCACCCGGCGCCCGCTCGCGCCCCGCGCCGCCATGAGCTCGAGCAGACGCGGAATGGCGGTCTGGGGGAACTTGGCCGGGTTGTCGTCCTTGCGGCTCAGCGCGGGTGAAGGCAGCAGGACATGCGCCAGACCCCCGACTTTCACCGCCGGATCGTGGAGCAGCACGGCCACGCAGCTTCCGAGCCCCACGGTGACGAGCACCTCGTCGCCGCTCCCGGCCCTCAGGTCCGCGACCCGCACGAGGATCTCGCCGGTCACGCGGGCCGCCGGTACACGCGCTCGCGGGGATCCACCAGGGCGAGCCGCTCGCGCGCCGCGCCGAACAGCGTCTCGACCTTGCCCAGCACCAGGTAGCCGCCCCGCACCAGCGCGCCGGAGAAGGTGGCGAACAGGCGCTCCTGCATCGGCCGGTCGAAGTAGATCACGACGTTGCGGCACAGGATCAGATCGTAGTCCGTCCGGAGCGGCGCGTCGCGGCTCAGGTCGAGCGGGTGAATCTGGACCCGGCGGCGGATGCGGTCCGACACCCGGCGGTCCTCGCCCGACCCCTCGAAGCCGCTCGCGACCAGCTCCTGCGGCATCTCGCTCAGCCCCTCCGCGCGGTAGACGGCGGCGCGGGCGCGCTCGAGGCTCCCGCGGTCGATGTCGGTGGCGTCGATCGTGAGCCGGGCGAGCTCGCCGCCCCGTCCGGCCTGGTCCAGGTAGTCCGCCGCGAGCATGGCCAGCGTGTACGGCTCCTCGCCCGAGGCGCAGCCGGCGCTCCAGGCGCGAAGCTCCACGCGCGGACACTCGAACAGGTCGGGCAGCACGACCCGCCGCACCGCGTTCCAGGTGTCCGCGTTCCGGTAGAACCGGGTGACGTTGATCGTGAGCGCGTCGCGCAGCCGCTCGATCTCGGCCGGCGAGCGGTCGAGGAAGCGGCGGTAGTCCTCGTAGCTGTGGACCCCGCAGGCGCGCATCCGCACGGCGATCCGCCGCCGGATGCACTTGTCCTTGTACGCCTCGACCGTGAAGCCGCTGGTCTCGGCGATGCGGCGCGCCAGGGCGGCGAACGCGGCGTCGTCGGCGGTCACGGCGCCATGTCCAGCATCTCGAGGTTCGCCCGGGCCAGCTCGTGGCCGGGATTGAGCTCGGTCGCGCGCTTCCAGCTCTCGCGGGCCAGCGCCTTGTCGCGCCGCTTGTAGGCGATGTTGCCGAGCTTGAAGTAGAGGTCGTCGCCCAGCTCGGGCGCGAGCTTGGCCGCCCGCTCGTACGCCTCGCGCGCCTCGTCGTACCGCCCGTTGCGGTACAGCAGGTCCGCGAGGTTCTTCGAGATCTGCGGCAGCGACGGGTCTTCGCCCAGGGCCGCGCGGAGCGCGGCCTCGGCCGCCGCGCCGTCGCCCTGCGGCTCGAGCAGCACGGCGAGGTTGTTGTGGAGCACG
>JAICJD010000196.1 GCA_025928645.1 Gemmatimonadales bacterium | reverse complement strand
GGTTGGCGCCCGCGGTGACGTTCTTGAGGCCCTCGCGGAAGATCGCCTGCGCGAGCACGGTGGCGGTGGTGGTGCCGTCGCCGGCGAGGTCGGACGTCTTGGTGGCGACCTCCTTCACCATCTGCGCGCCCATGTTCTCGATCGGATCGGTCAGCTCGACCTCCTTGGCCACCGTCACGCCGTCCTTGGTGACCGTGGGCGAGCCGAACTTCTTGTCGATGACGACATTCCGGCCCTTGGGCCCGAGCGTCACCTTGACCGCCTCGGCCAGGGCGTCGACGCCCCGCTTGAGCTTGGCGCGGGCGTCGGTGTTGAAGAGAAGCTCCTTCGCTGCCATCTGTATTTCTCCTTGGTGGGGACGAGCTGGAATCAGCCGAGCTTGGCGAGCACGTCGCTCGCCTTGATGATCACGTACTCTTCGCCGTCGAAGGTGTACGGGGTGCCGCTGTACTTCCCGTAAATCACCTGGTCGCCGACCTTGAGCTCCATCGGGACCCGGGCGCCCTTCTCGAACCGGCCGGGGCCGACCGCCAGGATCTCACCCTGAGTGGGCTTCTCCTTGGCGGTGTCCGGGATGTACAGGCCGCCGCGCATCGACTCGGCCTCCTCGGCCGGCGCGATGACCACACGGTCCTCGAGCGGCTGGATCTTGAGACTGGGCTTGGCCTTGGTCGCAGTCGCCATCTCTGTCCTCCACAACGCGTTTTGGGGTGGTGTAAAGCGATATATCACAGTCCATTAGCACTCTACTTTCATGAGTGCTAAACTGGTCGCAAAGATAAGCCGGTGAGACGGCCTGTCAAGCGCCCCACGCCCGCGCCTCAAGGCAAGCGCAGGGCCGCGAAACCGGGCCAATTCGGCAGGATTCGGCGAGGAGATAAGGAGGCAGACGACAGCAGCGCGGTCAGAGCGGCAGGCGCGGCGTTGGCTGCGTGAGCGAATGGCGAGGAGTCGGGGGTGACCCCTCGTCTACAGATCGAACCGCAGCTCCCCACCGATGTACCGGCTCTCGTGCCGGAAGAACTGGCGCTGGGTCGAGAGGCCGTCGTGCGCGATGAGCGCGAGCCCGATCTCACGCCCGCCGTCCGATCGCGTGAGCGCGATGCCGAGCTTGGCCGACGTGCTCACCCGCCAGCTCGTGGCCGCCCAGCTCTCGAAGAAGACGCCGCCCACGGCCCGGACCGGCGCGCCAAGCAGCCGGCCGAATGGGCGTCCCTCGTAGTCGGCCGCAAGCGCGCCGCCCGCCCGATCGAGGTCCAACTGGTCGATGAGGACGTAGCTCAGGTTGCCGGTAACCCGCACCGGCCCGCGCCCGTAGCTGACCCACGCGGCCGCCACCTCGCGGGTCCAGTCGAGACGGCTGGCGCCGAACCGGTCACGGTACTCGTCGCCCAGGTGGCTGCTCTCGTGATAGATCTCGCCGGTCAGTGACCATGCGCCGAGCAGCGCCGTGGTGTTGAGCTCGACCACCCAGTCGTTGCTGATGAGCGCGCTCTTCTTGTCGCCCAGGCTGAACCGGCCGTACACCTGCGTGCCGAACCCGAGCGTCACGGGCCTGGGCCCCCGGCGCAACGCGAGGACCGGCAAGTTCTCCCCGATCGCGACGTCCGCCTCCGGCTCCGCGCCGAAGTCGCTCTCGCCCCGCCGCGCCGAGATGATGCGGCCGACCAGGCCGTACACCCGCGGCGAGGCCTCGGGCAGCTCGAACGCGGGCACGCGCGGGAAGACACGCTCCTGCGCCGCCCCCGCGGACGCGCGTCCCGCCAGCAGCACGCACGCGAGCAGTCGCCACGATCGGCTGCTTGACATTGCCCCCACGTTCTCTGATGTTCCGCACGCCTGTACGCCCGAAGCCATGGTGGTCGTGGAACGCGCGTAACTTGCCCGTCGGCCGAACCCCGCGCAATGCGCGGCGGCCGTCCGTCCTTCGCCGCGGAGTCTGCCTGATGTTGTGGAGCCTGGTCCTGGCCGCCAGCGCGGTCGCGAGCCCCAAGCCGGTGCCGCCGGCGTCGGTCACGGTGGCGGTGGACTCGTCCAAGCACGAGCTGACGATCACCGCCGGGCCGTATGATCTGCCCAACATGCCGCCGATGGACGAGCACGCGATGATGGACCTCGGCATGTCGCACGACACGCCGGTGCAGCACTTCGTGTGGCCCATCGACGGCTGGTTCCGCGGGTTCCGCGTGGCGCTGAGCGACGCGCAGGGCCATGAAGTGCCCCGCCACGTCATGCACCATCTGATCATGGTGAACTTCAGCCGGCGCCAGCTGCTCTACAACGCGGCCGAGCGCCTGATGGGCGCAGGCACCGAGACGGACGACGAGGTGAGCGTCCCGAAGACTATCGGCGTGCCGATGAGCCCGGGCATGAAGCTCGGCATGTACGTCGCCTGGCACAACGACACGGGCAAGGACCTGAACGGCGTCTACCTCAAGGTGACGATGCTGTGGACGCCCAGCAACCAGAATCCGCAGCCGGTGAACTCGATGCCGATCTACATGGACGTCAACCTCACCGTCGGCGCCAGCAACACCTTCGACGTCCCCCCCGGGACGTCGTCCAAGGCGTACGAGTTCACCCTGCCGGTGGGCGGCCGGTTGCTCGGCGTGGGCGGACACATGCACGACTACGGCGTCGACGTGAAGCTCGAGGATGCGGAGACGGGCAAGGTGCTCGCCACCGTCAAGACCACCCGCGACGCCGAGGGCAAGGTCACCAAGGTGAGCCGCAAGCTCTTCGGGGTGAGCGGCGACGGACTCAAGCTCAAGGCCGATCACCGCTACCGCGTGGTGGGCGAGTACGACAACCCCACGGACGAGACCAAGATCAAGGGCGCCATGGCCCACATGGTCGGGCTCTTCGTGCCGGACGACATGGGCAAGTGGCCGAAGATCGATCCCACCAACCCGACGTACCAGCGTGACCTGGCGTCGCTCCAGGTGCGGGGCGAGCGGGGCGCTGAGGGACACGCCGGTCACGATGCCATGAAGATGGATCACGGCCAGATGCACGCCGAGCCTGCCGCGGAGACGACGCACGACCACTGAGCGCATCGCTCCATGAAGCGAGGGCGGCCGCGTCGTCATGACGCGGCCGCCCTCGTCGTTTGAGAGCGTCGTGGCCGCCGAGCAGGTCAGATCTACTGCAGGATTCGCCGTACTCCCACCCACCGCGTGTACCACCATCGGCCGTACGGATCGTCGGCGCTGAGAGCGCTCACCTGAACGCCGCGCGTGGCGCTGTGGATGAATCGCCCATGGCCCACGTAGAGCCCGATGTGGGTGACGGGACCGCCCCGGTTGGAGAAGGTGAGCAGGTCCCCCGGGCGCAACCTCGACGGATCCTTCTTGACGGACTTCCCTTCCCTGGCCTGCTCCGCGCTGGTGCGGGGGAGATTGACGCCGTGGTGGGCGTAGGCGTACTGGATGAGACCCGAGCAGTCGAACCCTCCGCCGTCCTCGCCGGTGCCACCGTATTCGTAGGGACGTCCCATGACGGCCGTGGCCGTGGCGACGACCGAGTCCGCGAGGCGGGCCGCTCGGCCAGCCGACGCCGGTGACGGCGGATCGGCCGCGGGATGCCGCGCCTCCGGGAGCACTGTCGCTCCAGGACCGGCCGAGGGCGGCGGCTCGACGGCCGTCGGGATCCTCGCGATCGACGCAGGCGGACCTGCCGACGGCGCCCCGGGCGTTGGCGCCCGGCTGCCCCCGCCGCCGAGATTGATCGACAGTCCCGCCGCGAACTCGAACCCTTCCCGGCGGTCGAGCGAGACGTGCCGCCACCGCCCTTCGCCGCCGACCCGAAGGAATGACGCGGGCGCGAGCTCGTAGCCCAGTCCCGCCGACCACGAGGTCCACGTGCTCGAGAACGACTGCGAGTGGGCCGATCCCAGTCCGGCGCCGATACCGCCGACCAGATACGGTCCCGCGGCACCGCCGCGGAACGCGGCCAGGTCCAGGCCGATACCGCCGAGCGCTCCCCCGGCGTCGCGCACCCGGCGCCAGTAGTCGCCGTGCATCGTCGTGCTGAACGGGCCCGCGAGCGGACGGCTCAGGCCGAGGCGGTACATGGTCCAGCCGTCTTCCTGGTAGAAGCGCCCCACCTGGCCTTCGATGCCCTGGGCCGTCGCGACGCCAGACGCGTACAGCGACCCTGCGAGGATGCAGCCGATCGCGATCCGTCTCATAGATGCTCCCGCACCGGCCGACCGGTTCGAAGGTCCACGAGGTAGCTGTCACCCGGCCGGCAACCCTGCGAGAGCCGCGCGCGCATGGCGGTGTCGCCGATGAGCTCGGGCGCCGTCGTGGTGTAGAGCAGGGGCACGGGAATGCGCTTGCCGTCCCGGCGGATCTCCACGGCGCGGGCGGTGCAGCGTCCGCCGGCGCCGCTGTCGGTCCGCGCCAGCGTGAGCCAGATCTGGGCGCCGCCGGGCGCGGTGGCGACGAGCGAGTCGGCCGGTGCCGCGCTTGGTGCCGGCACCGCGGCGGCGTGCGGCGTGGCTTGATCGTGTCGGGCGGCCGGCGCGGGTTGTCCGCAGCCCGCGCCGGCGAGCAGCGCGCCCACCGACGCCGTGACGAGGCGGATCGTCACGAGCCCGGGCCTCGATCCGGAGGACCGACGACCGGCAACTCCACCGTGTCGGGGGTTCCGTCCTCCGTGACCGCCAGGACTTCTCTGGCCTCGGGGTTGGCCCGCAGGTACCCGAGCCACAAAATGATGGCCGCGAACCCGGTCGCGGCTCCGCAGATGGCCGTCACCGCGATGCCGTCGATCGGATCGTCCACGCGCATGGCCAGCAGCGCACCACCCACCGCGCCGAAAAACGAAGCTGCCCACGCCAGGAACGGCGTGAGCAGCCAACCGAAGATCCGGAAGACGAGCCGGAGCCAGCGCATCCCTCAGGCGCGCTTCGTCCCCAGCCCGGAGAGCGCCGTGGCCAGAGCGAGGCCGGGCAGGAACGCGACCCCGAAAGTTCCGACGCCCCAGCGCGCGCCCGGGAAGTGAACCAGGACCGCAAGCACGGCGAGGACGACGCTGCAGCCCACGACCAGGCCGAACGCGGCGCCCGGCGAAGCGACGCGACCTTTCCCGACCTGCATGGCGAGGATCCACGCGCCCATCCAGGAAAGAAACGTGCCGACCATCCACCACACCGGGTGGTACCACCAGTTCGAGCCCCCGCCAATGTCCAGCCACCGATGGCCGTAGGTGCCGATGTTCTGAAGCAAAGTGACGTCCACCAGCATGAACACGAACGCGGCGCCGAGGCCGATGCCGGCGGCGCCGGCGATTCCCTCGATGGTTCGGGCCCGCGTCCAGACCCCGGGCAGCAGGATCACGCAGGCCAGGCCGGCAAGCACGATGAGCGCGAGCAGGATCGTCTGCAGGATGCCGTACGGCAGGAGGTGCGAAGCGATCGAGACCATGAGCACGGTGACGCTCTCGATCAGTCCCAGCTTTACAGCACCGCGGACGATGCCGGGGATGTCGGTCAGGTCGTAGTCCGAGCGCAGTTCTACCGCCGGGTGCATGCCGTCTCCGAAAGGGGG
>JAICJD010000149.1 GCA_025928645.1 Gemmatimonadales bacterium | reverse complement strand
TTGCCGGAGGCGGTGGCGCTGAACCGGCCCGTCGCGGTCCCGTTCCCGTCAGTCGGTCCCGGCTGGTCCAGCGACACACCGCCGCCGGTCGCCGACAACGTCACCGTCTGCCCCGGTATGGGATTGCCGCCCGCGTCCTTCACCACGACCGTCACCTGGCTCGACGACGCGCCATCCGAGGCCGGTATGCTCGCGGGCGACACCGCGATCGAGCTCTGGCCGGGGTCGGGCGTGCCGGGCACCGCCGTCGCCGTGAAGGTCACCGGGTTCCCGCTCACGCCCTCAGCCTGAACCGTGGCCGTCAGCGTGTTGCTGCCGGCCGCGTCACCCAGCGTCCAGCTTCCCACCTTGGCCACACCGTCGGCGCCGGTGGTGGCGTCCGCGCCGGTCACGGAGCCGCCGCCCGATGCGACGGCGAACGTCACCGGCACGTTGGCGACGGCGGTCCCGCCCGCGTCGCGCACGATGACGGATGGCCGTACGGCCACGGACGCGCCGGCCGGCGCGGTCTGTCCCTCGCCTCCCGCGGAGGCGACCGAAGCCGGCGGTCCGACGCCGAGCGAGACCGGCGTGCTCACGGCGGGCGCGTAGCCGGGCGCGGCGAAGATCAGCGTGCGCGAGCCCGGGTCGCCCACGATGGCGAGATCGGTGAAGGTCACCCGGCCGTCGGCGTCGCTCACCTGGCTGGTGGTGCCGCGAAGCTCGCCGGTGCCCGACGCGATCTGGACCGTGACCGTGACGCCGGCGCGCGCGAGCGGCGCGCCCTGGGTGTCCTGCAGCGTGAGCACCGGCTGCGGGTCGATCGGAACGCCGGTGGTCGCGATCGCGCCTGGCTGGGTCTCGAGCACGAGGCGCGCCGCGACCGCGGTCGTGGTGAACGAGATCGCATTGTCCGGGAGCGGCGTCGCCACCGCCGTCGTGAGATAGGTGCCGACCTGATCGCCCAGGATGCGCTGGGTGGCCGCGCGTCCGCTCGGGTCGGTGAGCACGGAGGTGGGGCTCACGTCGCCGCCGCCCAGTCCGGGCGACCAGGTGACCTCGACGTTCGGCACCGGGCTTCCGAACCGGTCCACCACCTGCACGACCAGCGACTCGGCGGCGGGCTCGAGGATGGTGCCGGTCTGCCCGTCACCCGCGATGGACATGATCTTGGCCGCCTGCCCCTCGTTGGGCAGCACCAGGTCGCCGCCGCCGCACGAGGCGGCGCCCAGCGCGAGCAGGTATGGGAGAGCGAGACGGAGCCGGATCATGGGCACCCTCGACGATACAGCGCAATCCGGGAGTCCGGGAGTCCGGAATTACCGGCCCACCGGCTGCTGGGAGCGTGCCGCTCAAGGGATTGGCCTGCAGGAACTTGCAGCTGTGCTAGGTCCCAGGTGGAGGCGGCGGCGCGGCCTCGTCCACGTGGTGTGGGGCCGGATCGGACGTGCTGCCCCCGAACAGCAAGTCGCCGCTGTACTGGGCGACGAGCGTGTAGTCGCCGGCCGCGGCGAAGGCGATCGCGCAGGAGCCGGTGGACACCGGTGCGCTGCACGTCTCGCCGCCGCTGCTGGTGACCGTCACGGTTCCGCTGAAGGTCCCGACCGCCGCCTGGACCGAGAACGCGACCGACACGGACTGGCCGACGGCCGAAGGGTCCGGGTCATCCGAGACGATCGCCGTCGTCGTCGGCACCAGCGAGACCACGACCGGCTGCGACACCACCGGCGTGTAGCCGTCGGCGCTGAAGCGCAGCGTGTAGGTGCCGGGAAGTCCGTTGATGCGAAGATCGGTGTACGAGGCGTGGCCCCCGCCGTCGGTCGCGGCCGTTGCCGTGCCGCCGAGAGTCCCGGGGCCGCTCGCGATCGCCGCGGTCACCGTCACGCCGGCGAGGCCGAGCGAGTGACCGTCGGCAGACCGGAGCTGAACCCGCGGCTGCTGGCCGAACGCCACGCCAAGCGCGGCCGAGCCCGAGGGCTGATTCTCGAGCGCGATCTGGGGAGGCTGAGGCGTCGCGACCTGGTGCGGCGCCTCACCCGAGCTGGCGGCGAAATTGCCGCCGCCCGCGTACGTCGCGGTGAGCGTGACCGGCCCTTCGGCCGTGAGGGTGAGCTGGCAGCTCCCCGTCGGTGCCGAGCCGCTGCAGGTCGCGCCGCCGCCGGTGACGGCGACCGTGCCCACTGGCGTCCCGGCATCGCTCTGCACCTGAAAGCTCACCGTCACCGGAGTACCCGGCGCCGAGGGATCCGGCGTGTCCCCCGTAATGCTCGTCTTGGTCGTCGCAGGCGTCACGGTAACGCTGGGCTGCGTCGCCAGCGTGACCCCGCCCGCCACGACGGTCAGGGTCTTGGTCCCGGCTTCCGTCGAGCTGAACTTGAAGCCCGCGTCGCCCTTGGCCTTGGTGGTCGCGCTCGCGGGCGTGATCGTATTGTTGGCGCCGCTCGCGGTCACCGTGACGGGGATGCCCTCGAGCCCATTGCCGGCGGCGTCACGGACCACAATGGTCACGTCGGTCGATTTCCCGAGAGCGATGGTCGCGTCCTTGACCTGCACCGTGGACGCGGTGGGGTCCGGCTGCGCGGGCGGTGGTGTGTTCACATGGTGCGAGGCGGTCCCGCTGCTGCCGGCAAAGCCGGCCCCGCCGGAATACGAGGCGGTGATCGTACGGTCGCCGGACGACGTGAGCGTCAGGGGACACGAGCCGCCGGCCGCCGTTGCGGAGTTGGCGGCCAGCGATCCGGAACAGCTCTCGCTTCCGCCTGCGCTCACGGTGACGCTGCCGCTCGGCGCGCCCGTGCCCGACGTGGCGGTAACCGTGAAGCTGACGGTGACCGCCTGCCCCGGATCGGACGGGTCGGGGTCGTCGGCCGTGATGGCGGTGGTGGTGGCCACGGGACTCGGTGCCTGCACGTCGATCGGATTCGAGCTCACGGAGGTAAAGCCGTCGGCGGAGAAGCCCAGCGTGTGCGCGCCGGTCGCGCCGCCGATGGAGAGATCCGTGAAGGTCGCGCGGCCGTTGGCGTCGGTGGTCTGCGTGGTGGTGCCGCCGAGGCTGCCGCCGCCCGACGCGACCGTCGCGCGGACCGCGATGCCCGCCTGCTTGACGTCGGCGCCGCTCGCGTCGCGAAGCTGCACTGCGGGCTGCTGCCCGAGCAGCGCGCCCTCGACCGCGGTCACGGAAGGCTGCGTCACGATGGCGAGCACCGACGGCGCCGGCGCGTTCACCGTGTGGCTCTCGGTGTCGGAGCTGCCCTCGAACTCGCCGGAACCGGCGTAGGTGGCCGTGAGCGTGTGCGCCCCCGGCGTGCTCGGCGTGAGGGTGCACGCGCCGTCCGCGACGGTTCCGCTGCAGCTCGATCCGTCCTCGGAGACCACGCGCACGTTCCCGTCGGGCGTTCCGCCCGGCGACTTCACGGTGTAGCGCACCGTCACCTGCGCGCCCGGGGCGGAGGGATCGGGATCGTCCGACGCGATCGTGGTGACGGTCGGGGCGCGGCTCACCGTGATCGTGCCCGAGCTCACGCCGCTGTAGCCGGCGGCGGAGAACGCGAGCGTGTAGGCGCCGGGTAGCCCCACGATGGCGAGGCCGGGGAACGTCGCGCGCCCGTTGCCGTCGGTCTGCTGGGTGCGGGTGCCGGCGAGGCTCGCGCCGCCGGGCAGGAGCGTGACGCTGACGCTCACGCCGCCCGTGCGGCGGGCGCCGCCGTCGGGCTCGCGGAGCTGGATCACCGGCGCGGTGGCGAACGGCACGCCGCGCGCCGCGATGGCTGGCGGCGCCGTCTCGAGCGTCATGCCCGGCGGCGTGCCGGGGTTGGCCGTCGCGTGGAAGGCGACGGTGCCCACGCCCGACACGACGGCGGTCGCCGTGAGGGCCCCCGCTGTGTTGCCCAGCGTCCAGCGAGTGGAGGCCGTGCCGTCGTCGCCCGTGAGGGTCGTGGTCGGGGCGAGCTGTCCGCCGCCCTGCGGGACCACCCAGGTGACCGCCAGGTTCGGAACGGGGTTGCCGTCGGCGTCGTGCGCGCGCACCACCAGCGGGTCCGGCAGCACGGTGCCGACCAGTGCCGATTGTCCGTCCCCGCTCACCGGCTCGAGCGCGGTCACGGCGCCGGCCGTCGCGGTCTCGGTGAACACGATCGGCGAGCCCGCCAGCCCCTCGGCGCTGGCCGAGGCGTGCTGGGCGCCCACGGATGGGCCGAGCGTGAGTTCGACCGACGCGAGACCGTCCGGTCCGGTAGTGGTGGACGCCTCGCTCACCGAGCCGCCGGCATCGGCCGTCCACGCGACCGTGACGCCCACGATCGGGTTGCCGAAGGCGTCGGTCGCCTGCACCACCAGCGGGCCGGCCAGCGCCGCGCCGACGGGCGCGCTCTGGCCGTCGCCCGAGACGAGCGCCAGGCCGTTGGCGTCCGCGGCCAGGGCAGTGAGCGAGACCGGCGCCGTCAGCCCGTCGCCGGCGGCGCCGGTCGGCACGCTCACCTGCGCCGAGACCGCCCCGATGCGCTGGCCGAGCACCACCTCGAACGCCGCCTGGCCGTCAGAGCCGGTGCGCGCCGCGCCGGGCTTCACCGTGGCGCCGGTCGAGTCGGTGAAGGCGAAGGCGACCGGCACGTCGACCACGGGCCGGCCCGACGGGTCGGACACCAGAGCGACGATGGGATTGTCCAGTGCCGTACCGACGCGCCCGCTCTGCCCGTCGCCCTCGATGATCTGGAGGGTGGCGGGCGCGTTGGCGGCCGGAAGGACGAGGTCGTCGCCGCCGCAGGCCGCGAGCGCGGCCGCGACGAGGACGAGACGACGGGTCGGTCGAGCTCGGAACACGGGTCCCTGCAGTCGGTGCGATGAGTGACGGGAGAACGAGGGCAAACCTACGAGGACGGCGGCGCGTGCTCGGTGGGATGCGTCACACGGGCGGCCGGGCGCCCGGGCTCCTCTTCGGACGGAAGAATATAGCGGGACAGGCGAGCGGGCGGGCAGGCGAGCGGGCGGGCGGGCCGGAGTTCCCCCCGAGGAGATCCGGCGCGCGTCCGGCGGAGTCACGCGCCGAAGTGACTCCGAGGCGAACTCCGGCCTACGGCGTGATGGTGATGTTCACCGTCGCCTGCGTTGCGGCGGCGCCGTCGAAGGCTTCGTAGGTAAACGAGTCGGGACCGCTGTAACCGGGCTCCGGCGTGTACGTGAATGAGCCGTCACCCTGCATGGTCACCGTGCCGTGCGTTCCCTGGCTCGCGTTCTGCGCCGTGAGCGACGCGGGGCTGCCGTCCGGATCGGAATCATTGGCGAGCACCCCGGGCGCGTCGACGCTGAGCACGGCATCGTGCGCCACCGAGTAGCCGTCGGCGTTGGCCACCGGCGGCTGGTTCGCGGGTGCGTTCACCGTCTGGGTGAGCGGCGCCGACGTGCTGGCGGAGAAGGACGCGGTGCCCAGGTACTTCGCCGTGATCGCATGGTCGCCCTGGGCCAGGTCGTTCTTCGTGATCTGCGCGTCGCCCGATCCGTCGAGGTTCGCCTGGCCGATCTGGATGGCCCCCTCGAAGAACTTCACCGTGCCCGTCGGCGTGCCGCCGCCCGACGCCGGCGCCACGTGCGCGGTGAACGTCACGTTGTCGCCCACGGTGGACGGATTCAGGCTCGAGCTTAGGGTCGTGGTCGAACCCGCGGCGGACACCGTGTGCGGCTCGTTGTCGCTCGACGGGTTGAGATTGGCGTCGCCCGCGTAGCTCGCCGTGATGCTGTATTGCCCCGGATCGGCGATCGCGAGCTGGCAGCTCCCCGCCCCGAAGGCCGCCTGCACCGGCGTGCACGCGACAGACGGCGTGGAGTTCACGCTGACCGTCACGTTGCCCGTGGGAGTGACGCCGGTGCCGCTGCCATTGATCGCCAGGGTCCACTGCACCGTGATCGTCTGCCCCGGCGAGGACGGCTCCGGCTCGTCCGAGGTGATGGACAGCAGGGTGTTCGCCCGGACGGCCGTGTGCTGCTTCACGATGGACGTAGAGCCGCCGAAGTTGACGTCGCCGGCGTAGGTCGCGGTCACGTTCTTGAGGCCGGCCGTCGTGAATGCGATGTCGCAGCTGCCGACGCCGTTGACGTCGATGCTCCCGGTGCAGCTCCCCGTGCCTTCGGCATCCGCGACCAGCACGGTCCCGGTCGGGGTGCCGCTGGCCGGCGCGACCGGGTCGATGTTGTAGCGGAACGTCACCGGCTGGCCCACCGCGGCCGTGCCGTTCGGCACCTTGGAGGTGATCGCGATGGTGGTCCCCGCCTGCCCCACATCGAACGCATCGCTGGTGACACTCTGCACGCCCGACGCGAGTGCCGTGAGCGTGTACGCCGTCCCCACCTGGTTGATCGCCAGGTTGCTGAACGTCGCGGTGCCGAGGAGCGGCGTGGCCGACGCGGTGCCCGTCAAGGTGCCGTTCACCGACGAGATGATCGTGATCTTCCCGGTCGCGATCAGCACCGGATTCCCGCCGGCGTCCTGCACCTGCACCTGGAGCGCCGGCGAGAACTTCTGCCCCACCAGCACGTTGGTCGGCCCGGTCAGGAACACCAGCCGGTTCGCGCCACCGGCCAAGATGTCGAAGGTCTGGCTCGTGACGTCGGCAAAACCGTCGGCGCTCGCGACCAGCGTGTAGCCGGCGCCGACCTTGTCGATCGACAAGTTGGAGAACGTGGCCACGCCGTTCACCGCGCCCACCGACACCGTGCCCGAGAGCGTGCCGCCCGCGGGGTTGCTGCCGATCGCGAGCGTCACGGTGCCGTTTACCGAGGTGACCGTGTTCCCGCCCGCGTCCTGGAAGGCGACCTTCACGGCCGGCGTGATCGCGCTGCCGGCCGAGGTGTTCACCGGCGGCACCGTGAACGCGATCTTCACCGCCGACCCCGACGTCCCCGTCGCCGTGAACGGCACCGGCGGCACGCCCGAGAACACCGCGTTGAGATGGTTCGCGCCCTGCCCGGCGCCGAGGGTCCAGCTCGTCTGGGCGATGCCGGTCGGGCTCGTGGTCACGTTGACCGGGCTCACCGTGCCGCTGCCCGGCGCCACCAGCCAACTGATCGCCTTGCCGCCGACGCCGTTGCCATTGTCGTCCACCAGCCGGACCGTGAGCGAGTCGGTGAGCGTCGCGCCGGCCTCGGCGCTCTGGCCGTCGCCCGAGATGAGCAGCAGGGCGGTTGGGTTGGCCGGCTCGGCCGTGTGGGTGAACGTGATCGTCGGCAGGTTGTCGGACGAGGCCTGGGCGCTTTGCGTCCCGGACGTGTTCCCGAGCACGCGTTGCGCCGCAGCGAGGCCGTTGGCGTCGCTGGCCACCGTCTCGGGGCTGATCGAACCGCCGCCATCCACCGACCAGTGCACGGGGACGCCCGCCACCGGGTTGCCGGCGACATCGGTCACCTTCACCACCAGCGAGTCGGGCAGGGCCGAGCCGACGGCCGCACTCTGATTGTCGCCGCTCGCGAGCACGAGGTTGGCGCCGACGCCGGTCTGGGCCGTGGCGCTGAAGCTCACCTGGAGCGCCGCCGGGGCGCCGTCGCCGGTCACCTGGGCGTGCAGCGTCTGCTGTCCCGCTCCGCTCCCGAGGGTCCAGGTCGCCGAGGCCTTGCCGTCGGTGCCGGTCTCGGCGGAGCCCGGCGCTACCGTGCCCCCGCCGGCATCGATGCCGAAGGTGACGGTCTGGCCCTCGACTGGACGGTTGAGCGCATCGATCACCTGGACCACCAGCGGCTGGTCCAGCGCCTGGCCAGCCGGCGCCGACTGGCCATCCCCGCTCACGATCTTGATCCCCGCCGGGCGCGCATCGTCGGGCAGCACGACGCCGCCGCAGCCCCAGCCCATGCCGGCCAGGGAGAGCACGGCCAGAGACGCACCACGTCGCCGAATCGAGGTCACAGGTGTCCTGTCGAGGTGCCCCGAATGGGGCGGAAAGCGCTGGAAACGGAGGGCTATCGCGCACGATACGTGCCCGGCATGGACCCGAGAGTCCTCAGCTAACTCGTTGCACGTATTCGTGTTGATCGTCCGGCCCTGGACGGATGTGGCGCGATTGCTACAACAATCCGGCTAAAACGGAACTCCCGCTGCGAACGTGGCCGTCGGCTCGCTTGCGCCGGCCACCGTAGCGGTGATCCGCTGGACGCCGACCCGGTTGCCGAGGGTCCACTCCACCCCGGTGGTGCCGTCGGCACCGGTCGTGGTCTGCTCGGCGCTGAGCTCGCCGTTGCCGTCGTCGGCCGACCACTGGACCTGCGCGTTCGGCACCGGATTGCCGAAACGGTCTACCACGACGACGACCGGGGGCTCGGCGGCGGGCTCATTCCGATGGCCGAGCTGGGTGCTCGCGCTGATCGCGCGCACGGAGTCCGGGCTGGCGACCTGCGCGGCGGCCGTCAAGGTCACGGCGGGCGGCGAGGAATCCTCCGGCGCGACGACCCGCGCCACCGCGCTGTAGGGGCCGGGCGTGGTGCCCAGCTTCCACTGCGAGGCGGCCTGCCCCTGGTCGTTGGTGAGCACGGTGTCGGGAATGAACCCGCCGCTCGCACCGGCATCCTGGATGAATGCCACCGGCTGTCCGGGGCTCGGCGCGCCGCTCCCATCGCGCACGACCACGACGATCTGGGCGGGGAGCGTCTCGCCGACCGTGCCGCTCTGGCCGTCACCCAGGAAGACCGACATGGTAAGCCCGGCCAGCGGCCGGGTGGGGAGTGTCAGGTCGTCGCCGCAGCCGGCGAGGCCAAGTGCCAGCGCAGCCGCCGGCAGAGAAACAAAGGCGATTTGTTTCATAGGCGTCACCTTGAGCATGGAGTCCGCGGAGCCCGAACCATACGAAGACGGACGGCTGATGACCAGGGGTC
>JAICJD010000275.1 GCA_025928645.1 Gemmatimonadales bacterium | reverse complement strand
GAAGCGGAGCCGGTCGAGGATCTCCTGCGACCCCATGTCGAGCCAGCGGACGTCGATGTCGGGATGATCCCGCTCGAACGCGTGCTCCAGCAGGGTGAGCTGGTCGCGGCCGTGCGGCGAGTAGACGACGACGGGAGTGCGGTGGTCGGAGTGACACGAGAGGACGCAGAGGAGGGAGAGGACGGAGAGCACGGAGAGGGGCCGCCGAGCCATCCTCTCCGTCTTCCCCGTCCTCTCCCTCCGCTCCGTCCTCACTTCACCTGATCGCCAGCAGATTGGCGAACAGCCGGAAGGCGCCCGGGATGCCCGCCGGCAGTTGCCGGAAGAAGCTGAGCCCGGTGTACACGTACGTGCCCCGCCCCAGCCGCGAGACGAGGAGCCCGCCCTCGAGAGGCGCGTCGCCCGGATCGTGCGTTTCGAGCAGCGGATGCCAGGCCGGGTCCCAGCTCCGCGCGAAGTAGAGGCCGCGCTCCTGGACCCAGCCGTTCCAGTCGGCCGCGGTGATCCGGTTCGGCGCACCGAGCGCGCGCGCACCGGCGGGGAGCACCCGGACCGGTGCGTGCTCGTCGGTGACGCGGTCGTGGACCACGGGCTGGCCACCGGGAATGAGGGACGGGCCGCCCAGGGTGAGGGGGTACGGCGCGTAGTTCCCGCGGAAGTAGAGCTGCTGCTGATACTGCACCAGCACCAGGCCGCCGCGCCGGACGTAGTCGAGCAAACGGGCGTTGGCCTCGACCAGCGCGGAGTCGGTCTCGTAGGCCCGCGGGCCGATGACGATCGCGTCGAAGCGCGAGAGATCCCCGCGGGCGAGCGTGGCGCCGTCGAGCAGCGTGAGCGGGACGCCCACGCCGGCGAGCGCCTCGGGCACCCGGTCGGCGGCGCCGCGCACGTAGCCCACCCGGGTGAGCGGCGGCAGCACCAGCGGCGTCCTCCGCACGACCGCGACCGACGGCCGCACCAGCGAGCGCGGGCGGATGTGCGGGTAGTCCACCGTGACCAGCCCCGCCTCGTAGCGGTGCCCCGCGCCGTCCCGCGCGACGGCGCGGATTCCGGTCGTGGTGGTCCCCGAAGGCGGCGCCGCGGGCGGCCGCACGGTGAAGGCGAAGGTCTCGCGCTCGTCCTCCCCGGTGAGCCGGAACGGCTGCGGCCGGACCGCGGGCCAGCCGGCCGGCAGCTCGAGCGTCACGCTGCCGCCGGTGGTATCGCGCGCGCCGTGGATCAGCGTGACCGTGAACCGCCGCGGCTCCCGGGCGCTCGCCGGCCACACGGCGGTGCCGGGATCGATGGTCACGTCCACCCGCGGGACCACCGCCACCGGGCGGCGCACCTCGCCCCGCGCCTGATCGTTGACGCGGAGGCTCGCTTCCCGGTCGAGCCGCGCCACGCCGTCGAGCACGAACCGGCCGGTGAGCTCGGGCTCGCCGAACGGCTCGCCGCGCACCTCGGGCGGCGCCCCGCTCCAGTCGTAGATCGCGGGCTCGCCCCCGGGGTAGCGGAAGTAGGGCGACGTGGGCGGCGCGTCCGCGCGGACGACCGCGCCCACCTGCCGGGAGAGCAACTCGCCGGGCGCCAGCCGGAGCGTCGCGCCGGCGCGGTCGGGGTCGATGCCCCGACCGCCCGCGAGAGAGACATCCACCGTGTGCGGCGCCGCGCCCGTGTTCCAGCACTCGAGCGTCACCGCGATGCGCTGGCCGGGGACGACCCGGTCGTCGTCGCTCCGCGCGTCGCACACGACGCCGGTCGCGGCCGCGATCGCGCGGTCGAGATGGGCCAGCTCATCGGCCCCCACCCCCGCCGCCGACCACCGGCGCCGGAGGGCCAGCAGTTCGGCGGGATCGGCCGAGATCCCGCCGATCCCGTCGGTGCCGCCAGCGCCGTGCAGCGTCGTGTCAACCCCCGCGAAGAGCTCGGCCCCTCCGCCGGTCCGGTCGGTCACCAGCGCGAGGCGGACCGGCGAGGGGCCCAGCGCCTGGAGCCGGCCCATGTCCTGCGAGCGGTGGAGGCTCCGGCCGGCCATCGCGATCTGGTGGAACGAAAGTCCCGCCGGCCGGTCCACCTGGCCGCCCTGGAGCACCGTCGTGGTGGCCGCCGTGTCGAACCGCGCGCTCCGGTACAGCTTGAGCGGCGCCCACGGGGCGAGCCCTTCCTCCCGGCCGAGCTCGGGGAATCGCGCCGAGTCGCCCGCCGCGCGGAAGGCCTCCATGGCGGCCCATCCCGCGGCCTGGTGCTGGCCGTGGCCGTCGATCGGCGTGCCGCTGAAGACCGACACCACGATCTGCGGCCGGAACCGGCGGATGATCCGCACCACGTCCTT
>JAICJD010000028.1 GCA_025928645.1 Gemmatimonadales bacterium | reverse complement strand
CGGGGGGTCGTATCTCCTGGTGCCTGCGGTGGTAGAGGTGCTGGGGGGGCCGGGGGGGGGGGGCGCGGGCTCCTTCTGGGGCGCGCGTTTCAGCCGCCGTTATGCGCGGGACCTCATGCGCCCATGCCCGGAATGCCGCGGCGTTCCGGAACCGCCGAGAAGGTCCCTCGCTTCGCTCGGGATGAAACGCGTGTCACGCATCCCCCGTCACTCCCGGCCGCCCGATCTGCTCAAGGAACCGCATGTCGCCGCCGAGCAGCAGCCGGATGTCGGGCACGCCGTAGCGCAGGAGCGCGATCCGGTGCGGGCCCATTCCGAACGCCCAGCCGGTGTAGCGCTCGGGATCGACCCCGACGTTCTCCAGCACCTTCTCGTGCACCATGCCGCAGCCGAGGATCTCCATCCAACCGGTTCCCTTGCAGGCCGGGCAGCCGGCGCCGTGGCACAACTGGCACTCGACGTCCATCTCGGCCGAGGGCTCGGTGAACGGGAAGAACGAGGGACGGAAGCGGGTCTTCGTGTCCGGCGCGAAGAACCGGCGGGCGAAGTGCGTGAGGGTGGCCTTGAGATCGACGAAGGAGATGCCTTCGTCCACCGCCAGGCCCTCGATCTGGGAGAACGCGGGCAGGTGCGACGCGTCCATGGTATCGTTGCGGTAGACCATTCCCGGGATGACCACGCGCGCGGGCGGAGGCGCGAGGAGCAGCGTCCGGATCTGCACCGGCGAGGTGTGGGTGCGAAGCAGGAGCCGCCCGCCCGGGTGCCCCTCGTCGACCGGCGGGGCGTCCAGGTAGAGCGTGTCGTGCATGTCCATCGCCGGGTGGTCCGGCGGGAAGTTGAGCGCCAGGAAGTTGTACCACTCGGTCTCGACCTCGGGGCCGGTGGCCACGGCGAAGCCGAGCTCGCGGAAGATCTCGACGATCTCGTCCACCACCCGGGTGACCGGATGCTCGGCGCCGACCCAGCGCCGCCGGCCCGGCATGGTGAGGTCGAGGCCGGCCGCGTCGCGCCGGCGGCGCTCCGCCTCGAGCGCCTCGCGCCGGGCGGCGAAGGCGGCCTCGAACCGCTGCTTGAGCAGGTTCACGGCGGCGCCGTAGCGCCGCCGCTCCTCGACGGGCAGCGTCGCCACGCCCTTGAGCGCGGCCGTAAGCACCCCCGCCTTCCGCCCGAGCACGGCAATGTGCTCCGCCTCGAGTGCGTCGGAGTCGAGCGAGCCGATCGCCTCGAGCCGCGGCAGCAGCGCGTCGAGATCCGCGTAGGTGGTCGATGAGGTCATCCGGTCACCGCTCCGTCCTCTCCGTCCTCTCCGTCCTATGCAACGGGGCCGCCCGCCGAGCGCGAACGGCCCCATGGGGCGCGACGGCGGAGTCGGGCGGGCCTACTGGTGGTTCTTGGCCACCTCGGCCAGCCGGCCGAACGCGTCGGCATCGCGCACGGCCAGGTCGGCGAGCACCTTCCGGTTGATCTCGACCCCGCCCTTCTTGAGGCCCGCGACCAGCCGGCTGTAGCTCAGCCCGTGGATGCGCGCGGCGGCGTTGATCCGCGTGATCCACAGCGCCCGGAACTCCGACTTCTTCTTGCGCCGGTCCCGATAGGCGTAGCGCATGGCGCGCTCGGCCGTTTCCTTCGCCGACTTGTACAGCTTGCTGCGGCCGCCGCGGGCGCCCTTGGCGGCCTCCATGATCTTCTTCTTCCGCGCGTGGTGGGCCACGCCGCTCTTGACGCGGGGCATGGTCGCTCCTCAGGCCTGGAGAAGGCGGTTGACGCGAGGGAAGTCGGCCGAGCTCACGAGGTCGCCCTTCTTGAGCCGGTTCTTCCGCTTGCGGACCTTCTTAGTCAGGATGTGCGAGTGGTTCGCGTGCCACCGCTTGAGCTTGCCGCTCCCGGTGGTCTTGAACCGCTTCATGGCGGCGCGCTTGGTCTTCTGTTTAGGCATCGGTTCCCCGTTGAGCGATGGAGAGGACGGAGACGGCGGAGAGGACGAAGACCTCTCCGCTCCTCAATCCGCGTGCCCGCGAACCTCTCCGTCTTGTCGTCCTCTCCGCCTAGCGCGGCGCGATCACCATCGTCATGTTCCGTCCTTCGAGCTTCGCGTCGGACTCGATCTTGCCGACGTCGGCCAGATTGGCGGCCACCCGGTCGAGCACGGCCTTGCCGAGCTCCAGGTGCGCGATCTGCCGGCCGCGGAACATCATGGTGACCTTGACCTTGTTCCCGTCCCCCAGGAACTCGCGCGCGTGGCGCGTCTTGAAGTCGAAGTCGTGGTCGTCGATGCCCGGACGGTACTTCACTTCCTTGAGCTGGATGACGTGCTGCTTCTTCTTGGCCGCGCGGGCGGCCTTGGCTTCCTCGAACTTGAACTTCCCGTAGTCCATGATCTTGACGACGGGCGGCCGCGCGGTCGGAGCCACTTCCACGAGGTCGAGCCCGCGTTCCTGCGCCGCCGCGAGCGCCTCTTCGATGGGCAGAACGCCCAGCTGCTCGCCGGTGCCTGTGATGACCCGCACGGGGCTGATGCGGATCATGCGATTGACGCGTACTCGCTTTTCGCGGTCGTTCGTGGACAGTGGGCATGCCTCCAGCCAAACGTGAAAACGGGCACCCTCTCGAGGATCGGGTGCCCGCGACTGCCATGACCCCGGCGGCCATGCGGCCCGCCGACGGTGACTGCCGGGACCCGGGTGCGCTGCGGCGCCGGCCGCAGGCTGAGGGTGGGGGAGCGTGCTCCCCGCTTCTATGAGGCGGTCAAGCTAGCGGCGGTAACGCGTTGTGTCAACTCGCGATCCCGGAACCGGCGCCGGCGGGAGGCGTCACCGCGGGCGGCTCGACCCGGACGACGTCGCGGAGCGCCACACCCTTTCCGTCGGGAACCAGGAAACCCGAGGCGATCGCGGGATCGTGCTCGAAGACGAGCCGCCAGCCCCCGGCCAGCGCATCGCCCAGGAACGCCCGCTTGCTCTCCAGCGTCCGCAGCGGCTCGAGGTCGTAGCCCATGATCCACGGCAGCGGAAGGTGGGCCACCGTCGGGATCAGGTCGGCCATGAAGGCAACCGTCTCGCCCGCATCCCGCACGATGACCGCCTGATGAAACGGCACGTGGCCGGGCGTGGGCCGGACCGTAATGCCCGGGAGAATCTCCGCCTCGCCGTCCACCAGCCGCCAGCGGCCGGCCGCGGCGATGGGCTCGAAGTTGGGCGGCAGATAGCTCGCCCGGGTGCGCTCGTTGGTATGCCGCGCGAACTCGAGCTCGCCGCGCTGCACCACGTAGGTGGCGTCGGGGAAGGTCGGGCGCACGTGGCGGCGGGGATCCTGCAGCAGCTCGGGATCGATCGTGGTGTTCCCGCCGGCGTGGTCGAAATGGAGGTGGGTATTCACCACCCAGCGGACGTCCGTCGGCAGGTAGCCGGCGCTCGCCAGCGCGTCCTCCAGCTGCGTCGCGCCCTCGAGCCCGCCGTTCTCGACGCCGTAGATGTCGAGAAACCTGCGCTCCTCCTTGTTGCCGAGCGCGGTGTCGATCAGCACCAGCCCGTCCGGGTGCTCGACCAGCAGACAGCGCATCGCGAGCGGGATCCGGTGGCGCTCGTCCGGCGCGGCGCGGGTCTGCCACAGCGGGCGCGGCACCACGCCGAACATCGCGCCGCCGTCCAGCCGCTGAAGCCCACCCTCCAGCGTGTGGCAGCGGAGTCGGCCGACGGTGAAGGTGCGGTGGAGCGACATGCTCAGGCCAGACCTTCCGCCAGCGTGTCCGCCCGAGGCTCGGTGGGCATGGCCAGGCGCCGCCGCCGCGGGCGGCGGATCCGCCGCGAGGCGATGAGGGTGAGGTCCTGCAGCGTGCGGGCGCCCTCCTCCCGCGCCAGCCGGAGCAGGCGCTCGAGCAGCTCGGCGGTGACCAGCGCGTCGCCCGCGGCCCGGTGCCGCGCGAGGTTGGCGAAGCCGAAGTGCTGGGTCAGGTTGTCGAGCCCGCAGGAGCGCACCTCGCGCACCAGCCGGCGCGCGAGCCTGACCGTGCAGAGCTGCGGCCCGTCGAGCGCGAGGTCGCGCGCGCGGCGGATCTCCGCGTTGATGAAGTTCCAGTCGAACCGCGCGTTGTGCGCCACGAACACCCGCCCCGCGAGCACGGCCAGCACCTGGTCCGCCATCTCGGCGAAGGTGGGCGCCTCGCGGACCATGTCGTTGGTGATGTTGGTGATGGCGCAGATGGCCGGAGGGATGGGCCGGCCCGGATTCACCAGCGAGTCGAGCACCACCTCACGCCGGTCCCCGTGGACCACCACCACGGCGATCTCGGTGATCCGGTCGTGGCCGATGGCCCGCATGCCGGTCGTCTCGACGTCCACCACCGCGAAGGCGCACTCGTCGAGCAGCGGCGAGCCCTGGGCCTCCGCCACGAGGCCCCAGCGGCCGTCGGCGAGCTGCCGCACGCGCGGGTCGGCGCCGAGCAGGGCGACGGCGATGCGCTCGCACACCGCCTCCTGCGCGCCCGGCAGCCCGAGCACCCGGTGACAGAGCGTGGCCGCGGCGCGGGGACCCTCGCGCAGCGTCTCGAGCACACGGTCGAGCAGGGTGCCTTCGGGGTGCGCCGAGAGGCCCATCACAGCGGCGCCCGCCGCAAGGGGAGCGACATGCAGCGCGGGCCGCCCCCGCCCCGCGCGAGCTCGGCGCCCTCGATGGTGATCACGGTGCGATGCTTGGCGTCGGTCCAGTCGTCGAACGCCAGGAAGTTGACCGCCGGCACCACGCGGAAGCCCGCCGCCTGCAGCTCGCACAAGGTGGCGTCGTTCCGCCGGTAGCTCACGATCGTGCCGGGACGCACCGCCAGAAAGTTGCAGGCCGAGCTCCACTGCTCGCGCTCCTGGCTGGTCCGGTGCTGTCCCCCGGCGAAGACCGGCTCGAGCGGAAGCCCCACCTCGCCGAGCGCCTGGAAGAAGCTGGGCATCTCGCGCACGGTCGCCTGTCCTTTGCGGCGGTGCAGCACGGGCAGGCGCTCGGGCCCCACGAAGAACGGCGGGTAGATGACGCACAGCTCGCGATCCACCTGCGTGAAGATCATGTCCAGGTGAATCGCCGTCGGCGCCTTGGGCATCACGACCACCACGACGTCGGTCACCCGGCCCTGCGCGAACACGGTGTCGCACAGCTCGTCGAGCGCCGCCGGCGACGTGCGCTCGCTGAAGCCCAGGACGAGCAGGTCCGGCCGGAGATAGTGAACATCGCCGCCCTCGAGCGTGTAGTTGCTCCGCCGCTCCTCCGACCCGTCGTAGAGCAACCCGTCGTTGGCGAGGTGCGGGTGGAAGGTGAACAGCGCCTTGATGAGGAGCTCCTCGGTCCAGCGGACGTCGTAGCGCATCGCGCCCACCACGACCCGCCGGCCGATCACCATCCCGATGTCGCGGGGAAAGAACAGGTTGGGGAGCGGCGGAAAGGCGAAGCCTTCCTCGTTGAGCGCCTGCGCCAGGGGCCCGCTCTCCTCCTGCGTCCCCTCGATCAACATCTCGACGATCCGCTCCGCGGGCAGGGTCCCGAGCCGCTGGGCAAGCTCGTCCGACGCGAGCACGTCCATGGTCTTGGTCACGAGGAACTCGCGCCCCTCCGGCTGGCGCAACACCTCGGCCAGCAGGTCGCGGACCTGCAGGACGCTCGCGAAGCGGCGGAGCACCGAGACGAACTGGCGGTGCTCCCGCTGCGCGATCTCCAGGTCGATGATGTCGTCGTAGAGGTAGTCTTCGCGGTTGCCGGGGGTGACGGCCTCGAGCTCGCGCCCGGGGGTGTGGACCAGCACGGTCTGAAGCGGGCCGATTTCCGAGGTGACGTCGACGGACATACGGGAAATTATCGGGGTGGGCGCGCGACGGGCTAGTGGGCCGACGCGGGGCGCCGGGCGCCCGTCCAGGCCGGGCCGCGGAGGACCTTCCCGGGCAAGGCGCCGGTCGCGCCGCCGTCGGCGATCACCGGGACGCCGTTCACCAGCACCCAGCGCATCCCCTGGGAGAGCTGGTTGGGACGGGCGAACGTGGCCAGGTCGCGCACGCTGTCCGGGTTGAAGACGACCACGTCGGCCCACATGCCCACCTTGAGCAGGCCCCGGTCGCCGAGCCGCATGCGCTGGGCCGGCAGCGAGCTGAACTTGCGCACCGCATCCTCGAGGCTGAGGAGGTGTTCCTCGCGGACGTACTTGCGGAGGATGCGCGGAAACGTGCCGTAGGCCCGGGGATGCGGGTGTTCCCTGCCGAGCAGCCCGTCGGGCGACGTGCCCTGCGAATCGTTGTCCACCGAGACCCAGGGCTGCTTGAGGGCGAGCCGGATGTCCGGCTCGGACATCCCGAACACGGCCACGTCGGTGAACGCCCGGTCCTCGACCAGCAGATCGAACAGCGCGTCGATCGCGTCGGTGTGCCGCTCGGCGGCAACCTGGGCCAGCGTCTTCCCCACGTAGCGCTCGAGCGCCGGGTTCTGGACCACGCAGATGAGGACGCTCGAGGGCCCCGAGATCTCCTGCCACTCGTTGTCCCAGTTCCCCTTCGGGTCGAGCATCTCCCGCCGGATGCGCCGGCGAAGCGCCGGGTCCTGGAGCCGCTCGACCAGCCTGGCGCTCCCGCCGTCGTGCGCCCAGGGCGGAACGAACGCCGACATCGAGTTGAACCACGCGGGGTAGGCGTAGGTGTCCGCGGCGATGTCCACTCCAGATTTCCGGGCGGCGTCGATCCGGGCCACCACCTTCGGCATGCGGCCCCAGCTCGGCTTGCCCGCCACCTTGATGTGCCAGATCTCCACCGGGATCCGCGCCTCGCGCCCGATCCGGATGGTCTCGTCGAGGGCCGCGTCGATGTCGGCGCCTTCCGAGCGCATGTGGGTGGCGTACACCCCGCCGAGGGCCGCCGCCTCGCGCGCGAGCGCGATCAGCTCGTCGGTGTGCGCGTACGGCGCCGGCGGATACTGGAGCGAGGTCGAGACGCCCACGGCGCCGTCGCGCATTGCCGCGCGCACCAGCGCGCGCATGCTGTCGAGCTGCGCGGGCGTGGGCTGCCGGTCGCCGTCGCCCAGCACCATCCGCCGCACCTGGGTGGCGCCGACGTAGCTCGCCAGGTTGATCCCCATGCCCCGCCGCTCGATTCGGGCGAAGTATTCGCCCAGGGTGCGCCAGTCGGGCGTGACCTGATAGTGCTCGTACTCCGCGCGGTCCGCCGCGATGATGGAGTCGTCGAGCGGCGCGACCGACCCGCCCTCGCCGGTGATCTCGGTGGTGATGCCCTGGAAGATCTTCGACGGGAGGCTCGGCTCGACCAGCATGGTGATCTCGGACTGGCCGAGCATGTCGATGAAGCCGGGCGCGACCACCATGCCGGCGGCGTCCACCGTGCGCCGCGCGGGCACGCTGTCGAGCCGGCCGATGCTCGCGATCCGCCCTGCCCGAATGCCGACATCGCCGGCGTACCAGGGCGAGCCGGTGCCGTCGATGATGCGGCCGTTCCGGATCACGAGGTCCAGCGAGTCGCGCGCAGCGGGAGGGGCTGCATCGTGCTGGGCGTGAAGCGGAGACGAGGCGACGGCGAGCAGGAGGCAGGCGAGCATCGAGCGCTGAAGCGGCATCGGAACTCCGGGGGTACTGGCCGAAAATTGCGACTTGAACGTGGGAACGGCACACCAGCGGGGTTCGTGGTCCGGCGGTTCACCACGGAACCACGGAAAACACGGACAACGGCCACGGAAACAGCTTTTGGTCAACGGCACACCGGTCGGGTTCCGTCGCTAGGTGAACAAGCGAACCACGGAGGCACGGAGGGCACGGAGACGGCCACGGAAAAAGCTTGAGGTCAGCCGCACACCACCGAGGTCCCGTTTCACGAACAGCGTCGGTGTGCCGTTCACTACCAGCGGTTCTCCGTGGCCGTCTCCGTGCCCTCCGCGCCTCCGTAGTTCGCTTTGTCCATCAGCCCCGAAGCCCTGAGCTCCCCTGGTGTGCTGTCACACCACCAGCCGTTTCCGTGGCCGTTGTCCGTGTTTTCCGTGGTTCCCTGGTGAACTGTCGCGGACCCGGAAACCCAACTGCTCCGCTACCGGTTCGCCAGCGCGTAGCTCAGCGTCTCGAGCTCGAGCGCGAGGTTCACGGTCTTCACCACCACGTCGTCGGGCACGACGAGCTGAACTGGCGCGAAGTTGAGGATGGCCTTGACGCCAAGCCGGACCAGCCGGTCCGTCACCGCCTGCGCCGCATCGGCCGGCGTCACCAGCACGGCCATGTCCATCGGCCGGCGGGCGAACTCCGACTCGAGCTGCCCGATGTCGAGCACCCTGAGGCCGTTCCACTGGTGGCCGATCTTCGAAGCGTCGCTGTCGAAGATCGCCACGATGTCGAACCCGCGCTGCCGGAAACCCCGGTACTGCACCAGCGCGCTTCCGATCTTTCCCGCGCCGATGAGGGCGACCTGATAGCGCTGCTTGAGCCCCAGGATCTCGCGCAGGCGGTCCGCCAGCTCGGGCACCGGGTACCCCAACCCGCGCTTCCCGAACGACCCGAAGAAGCTCAGGTCCTTCCGCACTTGCGCGGAGGTCGTGCTCCCCCGCGACGCCAGCGCACCCGAGCTCACCGTCCCGATCCCCTGCCCCTCGAACTCCTCGAGAAACCGCAGGTACAACGACAGGCGGCGAACCGTGGAATCGGCGACCTTACGCATGGCGGGTATTTTTGTGAAACATTTCACAAAGCTACCGCGCGGCCCACCCCCCGTCAACGAGTGCGCGCAGCAGGCGCACGAATCCCTCGGGCGGTACCGTCTCGGGACGCGCGTCCGGCGCGATGCCCGCGCGCTCGAGCGAAGCCACGGCCCGCGCCGGCTCCCACCCGGTGAGCTCGCGGATGCCCCGCCCCAGCTGTTTCCGTCGGAATCCGAACAGTCCCACGACCAGGCGGCGTAAGCTCTCCTGATCCGCGGGCATCACCAGCGGCTGGTCCAGCGGCGTCAGGCGCAGCACAGCCGAGTCCACTTTCGGCCTCGGCGTGAACGCGCCGGCCGGGACCGTGAAGAGTCGCTCGGCCCGGGCGACCGTACGCACGCCCACGCTGAGCGCGCCGTAGGCCGGGGTGCCCGGCGGAGCGGCGACCCGCTCGGCGACTTCCTTCTGCACCAGGAACACGATCCGCTGCGGCCGGGGCGGCTCGAGCGCCTTGTCGATGAGCGGCGTGGTGATGTTGTAGGGAATGTTGCCGGCGACCAGGAACCGCGGGCCGGCGGCGGCACGCCAGTCGATCTCCAGCGCGTCGCCCTCGACGATGGTGGCCTCGGGGTGTCGTGCCCGGAGCGCCGGAACGAGCTCGCGATCCTTCTCGATCGCCACCACCCGTCCGGCCCGCTCGAGCAGGGCGGCTGTGAGCGCGCCCGGACCCGGCCCGATCTCGAGCACCGTGTCGCCCCGGCCGGCGCCGACCGCGTCGGCGATGCGGCCCAGGAGCCGCGGATCGGTGAGGAAATGCTGGCCGAGCCGGCGCTTGGCGCGCATGGCGGCGGACGGCGCGGGAGTCATCCTGAGCGAAGCGAAGGAGACATGATCGAACGCCTGCCCCCTTCACGTCGCTCAGGGTGAGTCCCCTCGTTCAGGCCGGTCCTTCCCTGCCTGATGGTCGTCCGCCTCATTCCGCCCCTCTCTCGCATCAGATCCGCATGATGAGCAGCGTGCGATCGTCGACGGGCTCGGCGCCGAATGCGTTCGCCGCGTCCAGCACGGCGCCCACGATCGCCTCGGGCGGCTCGGTGCGGCGCGCGCAGACCACGTCGAGCAGCCGCTGCTCGCCGAACGCCTCGCCCGCCTCGTTCCTCGCATCCACCAGGCCGTCGGTCCAGAGGACGAGCAGGTCGTGGTCGATGGACCACGGCACCTGGCGCCGCTGCACGCTCCCGGTGGTGGCCAGCCCCAGCGGCGGCGCGGTGGCGTCGAGCCGCTCGGGGTCGCCGAAGCGGGGAACGCGGAACGCATACGGGTGTCCCGCGTTGGCGTACGACAGCCGCCCCGTCAGCGGATCGAGCACGCC
Organism: Gemmatimonadales bacterium; assembly: GCA_025928645.1. Taxonomy (GTDB): domain Bacteria; phylum Gemmatimonadota; class Gemmatimonadetes; order Gemmatimonadales; family GWC2-71-9; genus CAVVWJ01. The sequence goes on along the minus strand of JAICJD010000028.1, from coordinate 19,750 downwards.
GTAGAACACGCTGAGGTACATCTCGGTCGATGCGAGCTCGGGACCCAGGCTCTCGAGCAACGCGGTCAGCGTCTCGTCGGGCGTGACCGACGCCGCCGCATGGATGCCTGCCGCCGACATGACGAGCGCCATCACCAGCGCCGCCGAGAACCCGTGCGACGCCACGTCGCCGAGCATGACGCCCACCCGCCCGCGGCCGAGCCGGGTGAAGGTGTAGAAGTCGCCGCCCACGGAGTCCGCCGGATAGCAGCGCGCGGCCACCTCCGCGTCACCCTGCAGCACGCCGGGCGACGGCAGCAGCTTGAGCTGGAGGTCGTGCGCCAGCTCGAGCTCGCGGCGAACCCGCTGCTGGGCAAGGTCGCGCTCGACGAGGCGGGCGTTCTCGACCGCGGCGCCGATCTGATTGGCCACCGCGGTGACGAGCTTGCGGTCGCCCGGGGTGAACCGGTCGCCGCCGAGCCGGTCGGTGAGGTTGATGACGCCGACGCAGCGGAGCGGCGACCCGGGCGCGCCGTAGCAGATGGGCACGGAGAGGAATGCCTGCCCCTGGTAGCCCCGGACCTCGCCGCACTCGGCGGCCCCGGCATCCGGGTGGGTGGGATCGTAGACCACGACGCGGCGCTCGCGATAGACGCGGGCGGCCACCGAGCACTCGTCGTCCACCGGCACCGGCGCCAGGCCATCCAGGCCGAATCCGCGCGCCGCCACGGTGCGCAGCGCGCCGGCGCTCTCGTCGTACACCATGATCGAGGCCCGGCGCGCGCCGACGACGGTGCTCACCTCGCGGGCGATCACCTGCGTGGCCTCCTCGAGGCGCACGGTCTGTCCCAGGATCTCGCTGATGGCGTAGAGAAGATCGATCTCCTCGTAACGGCTGGTGAGCTCGTCGGCGAGGAAGGCGCGCTGGCGCTCGGACTCGAGCAGCGCGCCCACGACCGGGAGCAGCCGCGTGGCGAGCGGCGCCAGCTCGGCCTCGGGCAGGCCGCCGATCTCGAGCCAGAACCCCTCGAGCTCGCTCACCGGCTCCAGCCACACGGTGCCCCAGGGCGTCGCGGTCGGCCCCGCCGTGCGCGGCGGCTCGGGCGCGGCACCCGGATCGGGACCCGCAGCGAGCCGAAGCGCGCGCCCGTCCCAGCGCCAGACGCGCACGCGCGCGTGCGCGAGCGCCCCCAGGCCCTCGAGCACCGGCTCCAGCCGTCCTAGGGACGGCGCAGTGTCATGCAGATGGAGTTTCCCCGGGCGTTGAACTCGACCGCGTCCACCAGCTTGCGGATGAGATAGAGGCCGCGCCCATTGGCCTCGTCGAGCTGCTCCGGGCGGATGGGCTCGGGCACCGCCGCCGGATCGAAGCCGTCGCCCTCGTCGGTGACTTCGACCCGAATCACGTCGGGCCCGAGCTCGGCCCGCACGTCCACCCACTTGTCGCGGTCCTCGCGGTTGCCGCGCACGATGGCGTTGCTGAGCGCCTCGCTCAGCACCACCTGCAGGCGGAAGCGCGTCGTCCGGGTGGCGTCGTGCCCCGCGAGGCAGTGGCGGGTCACCAGCTCGACCGCTTCCTCGATGCAGCCGATCTCGCTCGGCAGGCGGAGCGTCACGAGCGTGCCGGCCTGCCGCGCGTCCGGGGCAGGTGAGCGGCGGACGCAGAGGCGGAGCGAGGACGGCATCGGTAGGCGGGCTAGAAGCTGGCGAGCGCCTGCTGCGGGGTATCCGCGATGGCGAAGAGCGTGTCGAGCTTGGTGAGCTCGAACAGCGAGCGGAGGTCCTCGTTGAGGCCCGAGAGCCTGAGCTCGCCGCCGGCCTCGCGAATGCGCTTCGAGATGGAGACCAGGGCGCCGAGGCCCGAGGAATCGATGTAGCCGGTCCGGGAGAAGTCGATCAGGATGCGGCGCTCGCCGCGCTCCACGGCCGCCTGGATCAGCTCCTTGAGCTCCTGGCGGTTGCCGACGATCAGCTGGCCCTCGACCTGCACCACCGTGACGCCGCTCGCATTCTTGGTCTCGTGAAACCCCATCGCCCTCTCCGTTGTCCCTAATCGCATTGCAGCGCGGCCATGGCGGCCACCTCGACAATATCATCGACCGTAGCCCCGCGCGACAGGTCGGCCATCGGCCGGGCGAGGCCCTGCAGGATGGGCCCGATCGCCGCCGCGCCCGCGAGCCGCTGCACCAGCTTGTAGCCGATGTTCCCCGCGTCGAGATCGGGAAAGACGAGCACGTTGGCGCCGCCGGCGATCGGCGACCCCGGCGCCTTTCGCTCCGCCACCTCGACGACCAGCGCCGCGTCGGCCTGCAGCTCGCCGTCGGCGAGGACGTTGGGCGCGAGCTCGGCGAAGCGCGCCGCGGCGTCGCGCACGCGCGCCACCCGAGGGCCTTCGGCGCTGCCGCGCGTGCTGTAGGAGAGAAAGGCGACGCGGGGCGAGTCGCCGACCAGGCGGGTCCGGTCCCGGGCGGCGGCGAGCCCGATCTGGGCCAGCTGTCCCGGCGTGGGCTCGGGCACGACCGCGCAGTCGGTGAAGGTGAGCACGCGATCGTCCGGCAGCACCATGTAGAACGCGGAGCTCACCAGCTCGACGCCGGGCGACGTGCCGATGGCCCAGAGCGCCGCGCGGATGGTGTCGCGGGTGGGGCACACCGCGCCGGCCACCGCCGCGTCGGCCTCGCCGAGGGCGACGAGCGCGGCGCCGAAGTTGACCGGGACCGCCGCCATGTCCAGCGCGTGCACGCCGTCGACGATCCGGTCGGGCCGCCGGTCGCGGAGGTACTGCGCGATGCGCGGGAGGCGCGGGTCACGCGCCGGGACGATCCCGTCGCCGCCGAGCCGGATGACCTCGGCGACGCCGTCCCGCCGGAGCCGCGCGGCCGCCCCCGCGACGCGCGGGTCGTCGCACTCGCACAGCACGATCCGCTTCCGGCGGCGGGCGGCGCGCTCGAGCAGCGAGCGGCGGAAGCTCATCGGCCGTAGCGCTTCGCGAGCGCCTCCGCCACGGCCGGATGGACCAGCCCGCTCACGTCGCCGCCCAGCCGGGCCACCTCGCGGACCAGGCTCGAGCTCAGGTAGGTGAGATCGAGCGCGGGGACCAGGAACACGGTCTCGAGGGTGGAGTGAAGCCGGCGGTTCATCAGGGCCATTTGGAACTCGTACTCGAAATCGCTCACGGCGCGGAGGCCCCGCACCACCATCGAGCCGCCCACCCGGCGCGCGAACTCCACCAGCAGCCCGTCGAATGATTCGAACGTCACCCGCGGCTCCTCGCCCACGGCGGCCCGCAGCAGCGCGAGCCGCTCGGCGACGGGAAAGAGCGGCTGCTTCGACGAGTTGGTCGCCACGGCCACGACCACGCGGTCGGCCAGCGCGAGGCTGCGGCGGATCAGGTCCTCGTGGCCCCGCGTCGGTGGGTCGAAGGAGCCAGGGTAGATCGCGATGCGCGTCATGGGGCGTGGCAGAAGGTGAGGGCGGTGTCGCCGTAGCGGCGGGTCGAATCCCCGTCCAGCCGCTCGCCGCCGCGGTGCTCGACCGAAAGAATGCGCGCGAATGGGGTCCGGCGGAAGAGCGCGACCAGGCGGGCCGCGTCGTCCCGGTTGTACGGGGGGTCGGCGAAGGCCACGTCGTAGGCGGCGGGCCCCAGCCGTTCGGCGAATCGCAGCGCGTCGCCGCGATGCACCCGCGCGCGGCCGCCCACCGCCAGCGCCGCGATGTTGGCCTCCAGCGCCCGGAGCGACGCGGGGTTGAGCTCCACGAACTCCGCGGCGGCCGCGCCCCGGGAGAGCGCCTCGAGCCCCAGCGCGCCGCTGCCGGCGAAGAGATCGAGCACCCGCGCCCCCGGGAGCGCGTCGGCCAGGATGCTCATCCAGGCTTCGCGCACGCGGTCGGCGGTGGGGCGCACCCGCGCGTCCCGGGGGAGAGCGAGACGGCGGCCGCCGAACTCACCGGCGATGATGCGCACGTGGATGGGGAGATCACTGCTTCATCCCGAGCGCAGCTCGGGATGAGGGGAGACGCCCCTGCCCAAAGGCGGCTTCATGCCGGCGCGTGCGGCGACAGCGCGCACAGCCGGGCCTGCAGCGTGGAGTAGCCGTTCCACTCGCTCGACTCCAGGCGAAACGCCGCGTCCACCGGGCCGTCGCCCAGCCAGGGCACCCGGTCCGCCCACTGAAAGCCGATGGCGGACAGCCGGGTGGTCCCGTCGTCCAGCGTGCCCTTCAGGTGTCCGTTCCCCACGCGCGACCGTCCGACCAGGCGCACGTTCCGCACGCCGAAGACCGGGCTCGCGTTGCCCGCACCGCAGGGCTCGAGGTGCCGGCACATCCGCTCCAGCTCGCGGGTGGCCTCGGACAGCCCGAGCTCCAGATCCACCCGCTGCTCGGGACCCAGGTCGTCGGGGCCGAGCATGGTGCGGGCGATGTGGGCGAAGCGCTCGCGAAACGCGTCCAGGCTGTCGCGCCGGATCGTGAGGCCGGCCGCCATGTGGTGTCCGCCGAAGCGCTCGAGCAGATGGCCGCAGTCCTGCAGCGCCGCGTGCAGATCGAATCGCGAGATGCTGCGCCCGCTCCCCTTCCCCACGTCGCCGTCGAATGCGATGAGAAACGCCGGCCGGCCGTAGCGCTCGACCACACGCGACGCCACGATCCCCACCACGCCCGGGTGCCAGCCGTCGCCGGCGAGCACGAGCCCGGCGTCGCGCTCGGGGTCGAACGCCTGGTCGATCTGCGCGAGCGCCTCGTCGAGCATGCGATGATCGAGCGCCTGGCGCTCGACGTTGAGCGTCTCGAGCCGCCGCGCCAGCGCCAGCGCCTCCTCCGGCTCGTCGCTGAGCAGGAGCCGGAGCCCGTCGGCCGCGTCGCCGATCCGGCCGGCCGCGTTGAGCCGCGGACCCAGAACGTACCCGAGATGCCCCGCGCGGAGCTCGCGGCCGGCGAGCCCGGCGGCCTCGACCAGGGCGCGGAGCCCGGGCCAGCGGCTCCCGGCCAGGAGACGCAGTCCGTGGCGCACCAGGACCCGGTTCTCGCCGGTGAGCGGGACCACGTCCGCCACCGTGGCGAGCGCGACGAGGTCGAGCAGATGGTAGGGGAGGTTGGGCGGCAGGCCGAGGGCCGGCACCAGCGCCTGCACCAGCTTGAAGGCGAGCCCGGTGCCGCACAGCACCTGGGCGCCGGAGGTATCGTCGGCCCGCTGCGGATCCACCACGGCGAGCGCGGGCGGCAGCTCGGGCCCCGGCAAGTGGTGATCGGTGACGACCACGCCGATGCCCGCGGCCCGCGCGGCCCGCACCGTCTCGACCGCGGTGATGCCGCAATCGCAGGTGACGACCAGCGAGGCGCCGATCCGCCGCGCCTCGGCGAGCCCCGCCGGGCCGAAGTCGTACCCGTCACGGAGGCGGTGCGGCACGAAGCCGACGACCTCGGCGCCCGCCTCGCGCAGCGCGCGCGTGAGGAGCGCGGTGGCACACTGCCCGTCCACGTCGTAGTCGCCGTGGACCAGGATGGTACCGCCGGCGCGGACGGTGGCGGCGATTGCCTCGACCGCCTCGGCCATACCGGCCAGGGCGCACGGATTGGACAGCTCGGTGACGGCGGGCCGGAGGAAGCTCCGCGCGGCGGCTTCCACCCCGTGGCCGCGCTGAACCAGCAGCGCGGCCAGCGCGTACGGCAGGCTGAGGGCGGCGGCCAGCCGGCTCACTTCGGCGGGGTCGGGGCGCGGCGCCACCACCCACCGGAGGACCGGCGCGAGGGGAACGTTCACCGTCACAGGATACCTCGAGGCGCGGCGGTCACTCCGACCCGGAGCCGTCGGGCGGGTACAGGATCGCGCCGCACCCCTCGCAGCCGTCGAGGATCGCGCCGCTCCGGATCTGGCTCCGCCGGTTGAGCGGGATCGAGGTGTGACACGCGCCGCAGGTGCCGCCCACCAGCGGCACCACCACATCCCGGGCCCGCGAGCGGCGCAGGCGGTCGTACCGGGTGCGGAGCGGCTTGTCGATCTTCTCGGCGCTCGCCTCGCGCGCGAAGACCGCCGCATCCCGCTCGGCTTCGAGCGCGCGACGCCGCTCCGCGAGTCGGGCGCGCTCGGGCGCCTGCTCCAGATCCACCTGAGCCACCCGCGTCTCCTCTTCGGAGACCTTCCGCTCCAGCGCCGTCACCGCCTCCGCGCTCTTGACCCAGTCGTTCTCCTCCTTCGCGATGACCGAGCGGGCCAGCTCCAGCTCGGCCATGAGCGTCGATGCCTCCTTCGGGTTCCGGACGGTCTCGAGCCGCTGCACGCGGCGGTTCTGCAGCGTCCGGTAGCTCTCCACTCTCGCTTCCAGCTCGTCGCGCCGGCGGGCGCCGTCGGCGGCCGACCGGCGGGCCGCATCGAGCGCGTCGCGCGCGCGCTGAATCGCTTCGTCCAAGGTGGAGGTTTCCTTGTCGAGCTCCTTGAGACGCCGTTCCGACTCCGCGACTGCCGCATCCTTGGATTGCAGATCGAGCAGCTTGACCAGGTCAGCGTGCATCCCGCATGGCTCTCCTGTTGTAGCGCTTCACCCGCTCGTTCGGGGAGCGCGAAGCGATTTCCAGTCTGAGGCGCTTCATCTCCTCTACCATTCCTTCGTATTCCTCCGGCGAAGCGCCCTGCCGCTGCCGCGCGAGCAGCGCGTCGAGTTGCCGCTGCAGGGGCCGCACCTCCAGCGCCTGACAGCACGCTACATAGGTTTGATCCGGATCAGTAGTGCCGTACTTCGCGTCGAACGCGCCCAGCTTCTTCCACGCCCGTCGCGCGACCTCCGAGAGCCGCTCGAGAAACGCGGGCGAGCCGGCGTCGCCGGGCGCGAGACGCATGGCCTCGTAGACCTCACGCAGCACCGGCGCCTCGATCCACTCGAGCGGCACTTCCTCGACCGCGCGCGGGATCCAGTCCGGGTGGCGTACCAGGGTGCGGAGCAGCTCCGTCTCGTTGACGTCGGCCTTGATCCGCGCCACCCGACGTGCCGGCGGGGCGGCGCCGTCGTCACCCGGCTCCGCGCGAGCGGGCGCGCCGGCCCGCGGGGGCTCGGGCCGCGCCGACGCCTGCTGCAGCAGCGCCTCCCGGCTCACCCCGGTGCGCAGCGACACTGCCTTCAGATACAGATCCCGGGTGATCGGGTCGGCCGCCGCCCGGATGGTCGGCAGCAGGCGGTCGAGCGCCTCGCGCTGGTGATCCACTCCCTCGAACCAGCCCTTGAGCTCGAGCAGCTGCAGCTTGCGCTCGAGCAGGTCCATCGCGTCGGCAATCAGCGGCTCCAGCGCCTCGGCGCCCCCGCGCCGGACCAGGGTGTCGGGATCCTCGCCGGCCGGCATCGTGGCGACGCGGACCCGCACCCCGTGGCGGAGGAGCTCGTCGCCCGCGCGGAAGGTGGCGCGGAGACCGGCCTGATCGCTGTCGTACAGCAGCACCGCGGTGGGGGCAAAGCGGCGGAGCAGCGTCGCCTGGTCGGAGGTGAGCGCCGTGCCGAGCGGAGCGACCACGTGCTCGATGCCCGCGAGCACCAGCCGGAGCACGTCGAAATAGCCCTCGACGAGGATCACCTGCTCGGCCTTCCGGATGGCGTGCTTGGCCTGATGCAGGTTGTAGAGCTGGCGGCCCTTGTGAAAGAGGGCGTTCTCGGGCGAGTTGAGATACTTGGGCTCACCCGGCCGCAGGAGCCGGCCCCCGAACCCCGCCACGCGCCCGCGCAGGTCGTGGATGGGGAACATGAGCCGGCCGCGGAACCGGGGGACGACGCGACCGTCGTCACGCGTCGCGGCGAGCCCCGCGTCCACCAGCACACGGTGCTGCAGCCCGAGCTCGCGCATCGCCGAGAGAAAGGCCTGCTCCGGCGGCGCGAAGCCCAGCCCGTAGAGCGCCGCCGTCTCCAGCGAGATGTCGCGGCCCTCGAGATACTCGCGGGCCACCTGCGCGGCCGGCGCCTCGAGCAGCTGGCGGGTGAACCAGTCCTGCGCCACCGACACGGCCGCGAACAGCGGCTCGAGCGGATCCGGCCCGCTCCGCGCCTCGCGTTCCGGTATCGGGATGCCGGTACGGCGCGCCACCTCGCGCACGGCCGTCGGGTAATCCATCCCGGTGCGCTTCATGAACCACGAGAACACGTCGCCGCTCTCGTGGCATACGAAGCAGTAGTAGCGGCCTTTCCTGGGAATGACCGCGAAGTTCCGGTGGGTGCCGCCGTGGAAGGGACAGGGTCCGCGGTAGTCCGATCCGGTGCGCTTGAGCTCGACCGACTCGCCGATGATACCGACCAGGTCCGCGCTGTCCCGCACCTGCTCGAGAGTCTCGTCGGGGATGAGGCTCACGCGGAGAACTCCACAATCGTCACCCCCGTCCCGCCCTGGTTGCGCGGCGCGAAGCCGAACCGCGTCACCCGGCGGTCTCCCGACACCACGCGCCGCACGCGCTCCCGCACGACCCCCGTACCCATGCCGTGAATGATGCGCAGGAACGGCTGCTCCGCCAGCACCGCCGCGTCCACCGCGGCGACCGTCGCCTGCTCCGCCTCGTCGCCGGTGAGGCCGCGCAGATCGACCTCGAACGAGGACGGCACGGATGAAGCGGGGGGCGCCGATGGAACGGAGACGTGCGCCGCCGGCGCCCGGCCCTGGATCCGGGTGAGCTGGCCGGGGTCGGTCACCAGCTTCATCGCGCCGATCGCGACGACGAGCTTGCCGTCCGAACGGATTTCGAGCACCTGGCCCGTGCCGCCGCTCGGCAGCCGGACGCGGTCGCCGGCGGAGATGCCGGCGTCGCTTTCCGCCGGCGGCGGCATCTCCGCCGGCTCGGCGCTCTCGGTCTCGCCGAGGTCCTTGATACCTTCCTCGACCAGCCGCCGTGCCTCCCTGGCCGCGGCCTCGGTTCTCGCGGCGCCGAGCGCCTGCTCGACGAGCTGACGCGCATCGAGCAGGTAGGCGCGGGCCTGGGCACGGGCCGAGCGCTCGGCGTCCTTTTCCCGGCGGCGAAGCTCCGCGTCACGGGCCGCCTGCGACTCCCGCTGCGCCTCGAGCCGCGCCGCGAGCGCATCCGTCTCGACTGTCCGCTCGGCCAGCGCCTGCTGCCCCGCGTCGAGGGCGCGCCGCCGCTCCTCGACCTCCGCCAGCAGAAGGTCGAGCCGGCGCTCGGCGTCGGGCACCCGCGCCTCGGCGTCGGCCAGGATCTCGGGCGCAACCCCCAGCCGGCGCGCGATGGCGAGGCCGTACGAGCGGCCCGGCACGCCTTTGATGAAGCGGTAGGTCGGGGTGAGCGTGGCCGCGTCGAACTGGAGCGACGCGTTCACCACGCCCGGCGTGCGGCTGGCCACGTCCTTGAGCGACCCCAGGTGCGTGGTGGCGAGGGTGAGGGCGCCGCGCGCGGTGAGCGACACCAGCGCCGAGGCCGCCAGCGCCGCACCTTCGGCCGGATCGGTGCCGCTGCCGACCTCGTCGAGCAGCACGAGGCTCCCGGCGTTCGCGTCGTCGAGGATCCGGCGCAGGGTGCGCACGTGCGCGCTGAAGGTGGAGAGGCTGGCCGCGATGCTCTGCCGGTCGCCGATGTCGGCGTAGAATCCGCCGAAGACCGGCAGCCGGCTGCCCGCGCCGACCGGCGGGACGATGCCGCTCTGGGCGAGCGCGGCCGCGAGCGCCACCGCCTTGAGCAGCACGGTCTTCCCGCCGGTATTCGGCCCGCTCACCAGCACCGTGCGCTCGTCGGCGGACAGCTCCAGATCGAACGGCACCACCGGACCTGCGCCGGCCAGCAAGAGCGGATGGCGGCCGTTCACCACCCGGAGATCGGTGGGGGCCGGCGCGATCTCGGGCACCTCGGCGTCGGCGTCCACCGCGTAGCGCGCGCGGGCCACGAGGTCGTCCACCGCCACGCACATCTCGACGAGATCGAGCAGCAGCGGGCGCTCGGGCCTGAGCAGATCCGTGAGCTCGCGGAGCACGCGGAGCGCCTCGCGCTCCTCCTCGACCTCGGCCTCGCGCAACGCGTTGCCCAGCTCGATGGCCTCGGCGGGCTCGATGAACAGCGTGCCGCTGCTGCCGCTCTCGTCGTGAACGATGCCGCCCGGCCGGTGCCGCGAGTCGCGCCGCACCGGAATGACGTAGCGTCCGCCGCGCACCGTGACGTTGGCGTCGGCGGGCACGGTGTTCTGCTCGAGACTCTTGAGCGTCGTCTCGAGCTTCCGGATCAGCCGCTGGCGCGCGGCGTGCACCTCGCGCCGCGCGGCCGCGAGCCGGGGGCTCGCCGTATCGAGCAGGGTGCCGTCCTGGTCCACGCTCTGCTCGAGCCGGCGCTCGAGCGCCTTCTCCGGAAGCGGCCGTGCCGTTCCCGCCGCGAGCGGCGCGGTCTCCGCCACGCGCCGGAGATCGGCGTGGACCAGGCGGGCCGCCACGAGCAGGCGCTGGAGCCGGGCGAGGTCCCCGCCTTCCAGCACGCTGCCCGCAATCCTGAGCCGTGCGAGCGCCGCTCCGACGTCGGGAATGAGCTCGGCGAGGAGGGCGTCGCCGCGCCGGAACAAGCCGGCGACTTCACCCACCCGTGCGAGCTCGTCCGCGATCCAGGCGGCGTCCACGGTCGGACGGCGCGCGCGCACGCGCGCCGCGCCGAGCGGACCCACCGCGCGGGCCGCGACGAGGGCCAGGACCCCGGCGAACTCGACCGTCTCGAGCGCGTCGGCGCTCTGTTCAGGGGACAAAGGCGGCGGGGTGCCACCCGCAGTCTGGGCCGGCACCCCGCTGGAAGATAGGTCTGGCGACTCCGACATCAGCTCGCCTGAAGCTCCTCGCGCACGATTCGATTCACGTCCTTGCCGTCGGCGCGGCCTTTGAACCGCGGGAGCACCTGCCCCATGACCTTGCCGACGTCTTTCGCGCCGCCCGCGATGGCGGCCCGCACCGCCGCCCGGATTTCCTCGGGGTCGGCCGCGGGGGGCAGGAACTCCTCCAGCACCGCGATCTGGAACCGCTCGGCCTCCGCCAGCTCGGGCCGGTTGGCCGCCAGGTACTGCTCGACCGACTCGCGCCGCGTCTTGATGCCCTTCCGGAGCACGTCGACCACGTCGTCATCGGTCAACGGGTGGCGGAGCTCGATTTCGCGGTTCTTGAGGTTGGCCAGGATCGTCCCGAGCACCAGGGTCCGGTCCTTGGCCTGCGCCTTGCGAGAGGCGGTAAGCGCGGCTCGCAAGGCGTCGGCCTTGTCAGGCTCGGGCGACACGAGGTCCGCGACGGTTCTTGCGGACGGCGGCGTTCATCTTCCGCTTCCGCTTCTCGCTCGGCTTCTCGAAGTGGCGGTGCTTGCGAAGATCGGACAAGATGCCCGCCTTCTCGCACTTCTTCTTGAACCGCTTGAGCGCCCGCTCGAAGCTCTCGTCATCGTGGATGATGACTTCCGGCATGCCTGGAATCACCCCTCTCGCGCCCGGTAAGGGCAAATATCGAAACAAGTTAGTAAATGTAGACGCAGCCGGCGCCCCAGGCAAGCGGCGCCGGTTTCAGCCCGGGCCGGGGCGCCGATGAGCATCGCGGAGACCCTGCTGGGCCGCGCCGCGATGACCCTCGCGGTGCGCTGCCGGCGTGGGGGCGTCATCGTGAACGAGCACGTACTGACCCGGGAGCAGACCCGCCGGCACGTCGAGGCCCTCGGTCGGTGGTTCGACTTCATCGCCCTGGACGAGCTGCCCGCTCGGCTTGCCGCCCCCCGCGCTCGGCCGTTCTGTCTGCTCACGTTCGACGATGGCAAGCGCAGCAACGTCACTGAAAGTGCACCCGAGCTCGAGCGCGCCGGCGTGCCGGCGGTCTTCTACGTGGTGACGGGGTTCCTCACCGACGGCCGGCCACTCTGGTTCGACCGATACCGTGCCCTGGTGGAGCGGCTCGGCTCGGCCCCGCCTGGTCTCGAGGCATACCTCGTCAAGCACTTGCCGTACGCCACGCTGATCGAGCGGCTGGACCGCGCCTGCGCACGCTCCGGTATCGAGCCGGACATCGCCTCGGAGGCGGTCGCCGCGATGACGTGGGACGACGCGAGGAGCCTTCGGCGGCGCGGGTTCGAGATCGGCGCCCACGGCGTTACCCATGCGATCCTTACGCTCGAGCCGGCAGCGGCCGCGCTGGCGAGCATCCGGGACAGCATGACCCGGGTCGCGGCGGAGGTCGGGGGCTGTTCGAGCTTCGCGTTCCCGAACGGGAACTACACGACCGAGCTGGCGGACCACGCGCGCAGCTGCGGCGCGTCCACCGTGATGACGGTCGAGCCGACCTGGGTCGATTCCCGACGGCCGTGCTGGCGTCTGCCCAGGATTCAGATCTTCGGGCCCGACGGTCCGGGTAGAATCGGGTGGAAGCTGTCGCTCGCGGCGACCGGAGCGATCCTCGCGAGCCCGGACGGGACCGGACGGGAGTACACCTGGCGGTCGCCGCCGGAGGCGGGCGGACGAAACGGTCGCGGGGCCTGAGATGTCGTGGCTCGAGTCCCGGGGAGAGCTGGTGGCAGGTCACGCTGGCGCACGAGCGCGCCGTGAGTGGCCCGCCGCGGCCATCCTGTCGTCCGCGCCGCGGCTCAGCCCGGCGGCCAGGAGAGGTGGCGCCCGCCCAGCACGTGCAGGTGCAGATGGTCCACGCTCTGGCCGGCATCGGGGCCGGTGTTGGTGACGATGCGGTAGCCCCGGGCATCGAGCCCGAGCTCGGTCGCGACCGCCGCCGAGAACGCGAGCAGCCGTCCGAGGAGCTGCTCGCCCTCGGGGCCGGCGGCGGCTCGGACCGCCGGCACGTGGCGAGTCGGGATCACGAGCACGTGGACCGGCGCCTTGGGATCGATGTCGTGGAACGCCACCGCATCATCCGTGCGCGTCACGATGCGCGCCGGGATCTCGCCCGCCGCGACCTTGCAGAACAGACACTCAGCCATGGGCCCCTCGGAGTCTCGCCGTAGTCACCACCGCCGCGGCGGCGAGCGCCGCGGTCTCGAAGCGCAGCGTGTGCGGTGCCAGCGCCAGCGGCCGATACCCGGCCGAGAGGAGTGCGCCGCGCTCCGGCTCGGTGAAGCCGCCCTCCGGACCGACGACGACGGTGACGGGCGTGCTGTCGAGCGTGGACGGCGGCGCCGCGCCCTCCGCGTCGGCCAGCCAGTGCAGCCCCGGCTCCGTGCGCGCGATGAACTCCGCCAGCGGCTGCGGCGCCTCGACCTCGAGGGCCCATGCCGCGCCACACTGCTTGATCGCCTCGAGCGCCTGCCGCCGGAGCCTGGCGAGGCCCTGATCGCGAAGCCGGGTGGCGACGCTGCCCGCACGATCGGTCTCGAGCGGCACCACGGACGTGGCGCCGAGCTCCACGGCCTTCTCGACCAGCCACGCAAACCGGTCACGGTCGCCCGCGCCGACCGCCAGGGTGAGCTCCGCCGGGCGCGGGCGGCGCTCCACCGTCTCCACCTCGACGGCCCAGTCGCGGCCGGCCGCCGCGAGACGCCCGGTCCCGACTAGCCCGAGTCCGTCCCGCAGCGCGACGCGCTCGCCCGCCGCCGCGCGGCGCACGCGGAGGTGATGACTCTCCGTCTCGTCCACGGGCTCGCGGCCGCCTGGCGCGGCGCCCGGGGGAACGAGGAGCGTGATCATGGGTGAACGGCGGCTGCCGCCCACCAGCCGGCGTCGCCGACCTCGTCGCGGATGGCGAAGCCCGCTGCCGTGAGCGGCGAGCGGAACAGAGGAGCTTCGGCCGATTCCATGCCGGAGAAGATGGCGAGCCCGCCCGGGCGAAGCGCCGCGGCGACGACCGGGAGCAGCGCGGTGTTCACGGTGCGCAGGATGTTGGAGAGGACGAGATCGGCGGGCCCGAGGAGCGGCGCGAGGACGGCCGCCTCGCCTTCGACGAAGTCGGCCGCGTGGCTCACCCCGTTCCGCGCCGCGTTGCGCCGAGCGACGGGATTCGCCTCGGCGTCGTTCTCGATGCCCACCGCGCGCGCGGCCCCGAGGCGCACCGCGGCGATGGCCAGGATGCCGCTCCCGCTTCCCAGGTCGAGCACCCGATCGCCCGGGCGCAGGTGACGCTCGAGCAGCGCGAGCGCGGCGCGGGTCGAGCCGTGCTCGCCGCTCCCGAACGCCGACTCGGGATCGAGCACCACGGTGGGACCGGCCGGGCCGCGCGACGCCTCCAGCCAGGACGGGACGACGGTGAGCCGGCCGATGCGCCGGGCGCCCAGCCCTTCGCGCCACCGGGTGGACCAATCGACCAGCTCGAGCGGGCGGCGGGAGGTTTCCAGCGTCGTGACGCTCTCCGCCGCGAGCGCGGCGATCAGCGCGTCGGCCTCGCGCTCGTTTTCGGCGAACGTCACGAGCGTGCCGTCGTCCCGCTCCTCGACGGCCTGCCCCGTGCGGGCCACCAGCCAGGCGCCCAGCCAGTCGCGACGCGCCGGATCGGGCCGCACGTCGATGGCCCACCAGCTCATGCGCCCAGCGCTTCCTTGAGCTTGGACCAGAACCCGGGCGAGCGCGTCGGCGGCTCGCCCTCGAGCTTTGCCAGCTCCTGGAACAGGCGCTCCTGCTCCGCCGTGAGGCGCTCGGGCGTCCAGACGTGAACCCGTACGATCAGGTCGCCCTTCGAATTCTGGCCCAGCACCGGGAGCCCGCGGCCGCGGAGACGGACCACGGTTTCCGGCTGCGTGCCCGGAGCGATCCGCACCTCCTCCTCGCCGTAAGGCGTGGGGACCGTCACGGTCGTGCCGAGGGCTACCTGGGAGAACGAGAGCGGGAGGTCGAAGATGAGGTCATCCCCCTGACGCTCGAACCGATCGTCCTCCTTGATGTCCAGCATCACCAGCAGATCGCCGGCCGGGCCGTTGCGCGGACCCGCGGCGCCCTGGCCCCTGAGCGTCAGATAGTTGTTGGTCGAGACGCCGGCCGGGATGTCGACCGTCACCGTCTTCTCGGCCCGCACCCGGCCCTCGCCGCGGCAGACCTCGCACGGCTCCTGAACGACGACACCCTCGCCGGCGCAGGTGGGGCACGGCGACACCGAGACGAACTGCCCGAACATGCTGCGCGCGGCGCGGCGGACTTCGCCGCTGCCGCCGCACGTGCCGCAGGCGGTGGGCCGGGTGCCGGGCTTGGCACCGGTCCCCTGGCAGTTGGTGCACCGGTCGGGTGCCTTGAACCGCACGGTCTTTTTGACGCCGGCCGCCACGTCGGCGAGCGAGAGCTTGACCGTGACCCGCACGTCCTGGCCGCGCCGGGCGTCGGTGCGGGCGCGGCCGCCGCCGAACAGCGATTCGAGCCCGCCGAGCCCGCCGAAGTCGCGCATGAAGATGTTGAGCGCTTCGGCGAGGTCCACGTGGTGGAAGTTGAAGCCGCCCGCCGCCCCGCCGACGCCCGCCTTGCCGTAGCGGTCGTACGCCGCCCGCTTCTGCGGATCGCGGAGCACCTCGTAGGCCTCCGTGATCTCCTTGAACCTGGCCTCGGCCTCCGGCGCGGGATTCCGGTCCGGATGGTACTCCATGGCCAGCTTGCGGTAGGCCTTCTTGATCTCGGCCTCGGTCGCGTCGCGCGCGACGCCGAGCAGGACGTAGAACTCGCTCACTCCAGCAGGTCCTCCACGAGACGGCTGGTGTGCTCCACCAGCCCGATGATCTTGTCGTACGGCATCCGGGTCGGCCCCATGACGCCGATCACGCCCTTGAGCGCGCCGGCCTCATAGGAGGCGGTCACCAGCGTGAAGCCCGACAGCCGCGTGTCCGGGTTCTCGCCGCCGATCGTAATCGACAGTCCGTTCTGCCGCCGGGCGGCCAGCGCCTGCCGCAGGAGATCGCGGCCTTCGGTGAGCCGGAGCAGCTCCCGCATCCTGGCATTGGAGGCGAATTCCGGCTGGTCGGCCAGCATCTGCGCGCTGCCGAGCACTACGCCGTCGCGCTCGTCGCCCAGCGCGAAGATCTCTTCGCCTTCGGCGATGAAGATGTTGAGCAGCTCGCGGCCGCCGTCCACGCCGCCCGCGTCGCGCAGCCGCGCCGGCAGGGTCGCCCGGATCTGCTGCAGCGTGTGTCCGGCCAAGCGCTCGTTGAGCAGCCGCGCCACGTCCAGCACCGTTTCCGGCCGCACGCGGCCGGGCACCTCGACGAAGATCGTCCGGACGACGCCGCTCCTGAGGTTGAACACGAGCAGCAGCCGCTCCGAGCTCACCGGCACGAGCTCGAGGCGTTCGAGCACCATTTCGTCCAGCGCGGGCGCCACGGCGACGCCGAGCTCCTGGGTCAGCACGCCAAGCACCTGCGCGGCCCGGCGAAGGATCTCCTCCACCGCGTTGCGCGAGCCGGCCAGCTCGGTCCGAAGGGCGTGGCGCGCCTGGTCGCTCGGTGGGGCCAGGCGCATGATCTCGTTGACGTACACCCGGTATGCCCGATCGGTCGGGATCCGGCCCGCCGAGGTGTGCGGGTGAAACAGGTAGCCCTTCTCCTCCAGCTCGCTCATCGTGTTTCGGATGGTGGCCGGCGACACGCCGAGCCCGAACCGGCGGGCGATCGTCTGGCTTCCGGCCGGCTCGGCCGTCTCGATGTAGGTCTGCACGACCGCCTCGAGGACCTTGAGCTCCCGTTCGGTCAGCTGGTCTGGCTGGGGTGTCACCCCTCAAATCTATCCGGGTTGACCCCTTCCCGCGCCGGACGTACCGTGCGACAGGACCCGGGAATGGCCCCGGATCGACTCAGTGGAGGACGCATGACCGGCACCACCCAGCGCGCGCATACCATGGAGCAGTGCATCGAGAACTGTACCAACTGCCACCGGATTTGCCTGGAGACCGCCGCCCGCCACTTTCGGGAAGAGCGGCCGCCGGAGCTCGAGGAATCCATGGTGCGGCTCCTCCTGGACTGCGCGGAGATCTGCCGCACCAGCGCCGATTTCATGATCCGGGGCAGCGAGCTTCACCCCCACACCTGCCGCGCATGCGCCGCGGTGTGCGCCCGTTGCGCCGACGAGTGCGACCGGATGAGCGACGACCCGTACATGGCCGCGTGCAGCGAGATCTGCCGCCGCTGCGCGCTGTCCTGCGCCGACATGGCGCGCGCTATCGCGTAACCCGCCCCGCCAGAGCATCGAGCCGGAGCCATCCCTCGGCGCTGAGACGCACCCGGCCATCGGCCCCCGCCCGAGCCCAGCCTTCGGCCTCCCAGGCGCGGAGCTCCTCGGCCGGGAGCCGCGCCGCGGGAACGCCCTCGATGGTCCGAAGACCGAGATAGGTCTCCTCGAGAGCGACCGCTTCGTCCGTCAGCTCTTCGTGCCCCGCGACCACGGACCCGCCTTCCCGCAGCGCTCGGTCGTACGCGGCCCACTCGCGCAGGTTCCACCGGCGGGTGCGGTCGTACCCGCTGTGTGCCGACGGACCCAGGCCGATGAACGGGGCCCGCCGCCAATAGGCCGAGTTGTGCCTGGCCCGGCGGCCCGGCCGCGCGGCATTCGATACCTCGTAGTGCTCGAAGCCGTGCGCCTCCAGCGCGTGGTGCGCCGAGAGGAACTCCCGAGCGTAACGCTCCTCGTCAACCGGCACCACCTCGCCCCGAAGCGTCCAGCGGCCGAGCGGCGTGCCTTCCTCCACCGTGAGCCCGTACAGCGACAGGTGATCGGGTGCGAGCGCCAAGGCTCGCGCGAGATCGCGTTCCCAGTCCCGCTCGAGCGCGCCGGGCAGGCCGAAGATCAGATCGAGCGACAGGTCGTGGATGCCCGCGCCTCGCAGCGCCGCCATCGCGGGTGCGACCTGCTCGGCTGTGTGCGTCCGGTGCATCCAGCGCAGCACCGACGGATCGAACGACTGGACGCCGAGCGACACGCGATTCACGCCGGCGGCACGCCAGACGGCGGCGGCCTCGGGCGTCACGTCGTCAGGATTGGCCTCGAGGGTGATCTCTGCGCCCGGGGCCACCGGTCGCGCCCGGCGGATCGTCTCGAGGATCCCTCCGATCGCGCCGGGGTCGAGACGGGAGGGGGTCCCGCCGCCGAAGTACACAGTCCGGATGGCCGACGAGAGGTCCCACACCGGGCTCGCCTGCCAGGCCTCCCACTCCTGCCGCACCGCCTCCACGAACCGAGTGGACGGCACCGCTCGCCGCACCGCGATGGCAAAGTCGCAGTAGCTGCACCGCCGGGCGCAGAAGGGGACGTGGAGGTAGACGTGCATGAAGGAAATATGGCGGGGCTGGCGAGCGGTGAGGCGGTGGGCGGGATGAAGCGGGTCTCCTCTCCCGGTCACCGCCCATCACTCCCCCCTCACCGCCCTCCTGAACCGCCTCCCAGGCTCCTGAACCACGATCCCCTGGATCTCGAGGCCGCACAGCGTCGCGAGCAGCTCGCCGACCGGGCGGTCGGCGCGCGAAACGATCGAGTCCAGGGCCGCGGGCTCGGGCCCCAGCAGCTCCACGAGGCGGCGCTCTGCCTGGCTGAGCGTGGCCGGTAACGGCACCGAGCCGACGGAGCCGGCCGGCGCCGGCTCGGGAAGCGTGATCTCGGGATACAGTTGCGCCAGATCCGCAGGCTCGAGATAGGGGGTTGCCCCATCCCGGAGCAGCCGGTTCGTGCCGGCCGACAGCGGGCTCGTGATTGGGCCTGGGACGGCCATGACCTCGCGCCCCTGGTCGAGCGCGGTGCCCGCCGTGATGAGCGCGCCCGAGCCGATGGCGGCCTCGACTACCACGGTGACGCGCGCGAGCCCGCTGATGAGCCGGTTCCGGCGGGGAAAGCTCCCCGCGGTGGGGCGCTCGCCGGGAGGGAACTCGCTCAGCAGCAGCCCCTCGGCGGCGACCCGCTCGTAGAGCGCGCGGTTGGCCGCCGGATAGATGATGCCGAGCCCGTTGCCGAGCACGCCGACCGTGGTGCCGCCGGCCTCGAGCGCCGCGGCGTGGGCTACGGCGTCCAGTCCGCGCGCCATGCCGCTTACCACCACCACCCCGGCGCCGGCGGCAAGTTCCGCAACTGCGCGCGCCACCGTGGCGCCGTAGCGGGAATGGTCCCGGCTCCCGACCACCGCCACGGCCACCCGGCCGAGCAGGGACAGGTCACCCAGGGCGAACAGAACGGGCGGCGGATCGGGGATGGTGCGGAGCGCTGCCGGGAAATCGTCGTCTTCCGGCACGAGAATCCGAGCGCCAATGGCCTCCGCACTCTCCACCAGATGCTGCCCGGCGGCGAGCGGCGTCTCCTTGATTGCCGTTGCGCAGGCCTTGCCGATCGTGGGGGTGGTGCTCAAAAACGCGAACGGCGCCGAATGGACGCCGAGCGGGGTGTGAAATTTGTCGAGCAGAAGCGCGAGGCGTGACGGTCCGAGGCCGGGGACCTGAGTCAGCGCCAGGTAGGCGAGCCGCTGGCGATCCATCTATTCGTCGTCCATGAACTCCCAGAAGCCCGGCGACTCCGCCGGCGACTCGGCCGCGACCGCTTTCGCGCTGCCGACGAACGTCCACAGAAATTCCTTCAACTCCTCGAGTCCCGCTCCGGTGGCGCTCGAGATCGCGAGTACGCCGGCGGCGTCTGGTGCCTGGACCGCGGGGACCGGGCTGTCCGGCGGCAGTAGGTCGCGCTTGGCGAGAACCAGCACGTGGGGCGTTTCCGCCAGGGTTTCGCTGTAGCGCCGAACTTCCTCCCGGAGGCGCGCGTAGACTTCGTGAGGCTCCGCACTGTCGAGCGGAACCAGGAATGCCAGCACCCGCGTGCGCTCGACGTGCTGCAGGAACTTGAGGCCCAGCCCTTTCCCCTGGTGCGCGCCTTCGATGATGCCGGGGATATCGGCCAGGACGAAGG
>JAICJD010000293.1 GCA_025928645.1 Gemmatimonadales bacterium | reverse complement strand
CTACGGATGAAAGTCAAGTTCTCGCAAGCCAGAAAGCCCAGCTCTACCACCTCACTCAGCTTCTTCCCGAACCCTGCAGCAGCCCTCAGAACAGCAACTGCAGACCCCCCTCACGCACTATCATCCCCTCCCCGGAGGGCCTGATTTCCGACCCTCCGGCCCGCCGGCTGCCAGTCGGCGGCGAGCCGTCGGTAGGCGACCTCCGCTTGCGCCGCGAGTTCCTTCTCGAGGCGCTTCCGCTCGGTCGCGCTGACCTTCGCCCGCTTGCCGCCGCCGCCACGACGGCGCTTCGCCCCGGCCTCCAGCTCGGCCTTGCGGATCTTCTGCGCGACCAGCGTCGGGCGGGCGAAGGCGTAGTCCTCGCCGCGGGTGAGCATGTGCCAGGCGATCGTCACCAGCTTGCGCGCCACGGCGACGGTGGCGACGTTCTGGCCCCGGCGCCCCGCGACCCGCTCCCCGAATGCCTTCATCGGCCCCGTCGAGCGCCGCGCGTGCAGGGCGGCCTCGACGAGGACGTGGCGCCCGTAGCCGGGGCCGCGCTTGGAGATCCGCCCGTGGCGGGCGGGCTCCGAGCCCGACTGCGCCACCTTGGGGTCGAGCCCCAGGTAGCCGACCAGGTGGCGCGGGCTGGGGAAGCGGGAGACGTCGCCGATCGCGGCCATCAGCGCCGTGGCCGCCACCGCCCCGAAACCCGGCAGGCTCATCAGCCGGCGGATCTCCGCCGAGGCGACGACCTGCTCGGCGACGCGGCGGTCGATCAGCTCGATCTCCGCGTTCAGGAAGTCGACCTGGCGCAGGCAGGCGTCAACCGTCTCGGCCTCGTCTTGGGGCAGCGGCTGGGTGGCGAGCCAGCTTCGGCCGTTGGCGCCGAACAGATCGCTCATCGGCGCCTTGCCGCGCAGGTTGCGGACCAAGACCGCGTGGACCTGGTTCTTCTCGCGGGTGCGCTGGCGAACCAGCTGGTAGCGGCGGCTGATCAGCCGCCGCCTCACCCGCGTGGGCTCGTCGGGCATCCAGACCGCGGCGAGGAAGCCGCCGGCGCCGAGCTGGGCGAGCGCCCTGGCGTCGAGGCGGTCGGTCTTGGGGCCGTTGCCGAGCCGCTCGCGGACCTTCTTGGGATCGGCCAGCACCACCCGGGCGACGTGGGGCTCGATCGCGGCGGCGATCGCCCGGGCATTGCCGCTCATCTCCATCGCCACCTGGTCGTCTGCGCCGAGGCTCTGGGCGAAGAGCTCCAGGTCGGCCTCGGTGCTCTTGACGCGGCCGGCGCTGCGGACCTCGCCGGCCTCCCAGATCGCCACCTCGCAGAAGTCGCGGTGGACGTCCATCCCGATGAATCGCATCGCTTGCTCCTCTCGCTCGAATTGGGCGGAAGGGGCGGCGGGCAAGAACGGCAACTACGGATTCGGGCTCTCGGCCCATCCGGGCATTCGCAGGGGCGGCCAGCTATCAACTGCGGGCTCTCGGCCCATAAGGCGTGCGGCCTGCCCGGCCTGCGCTCTTCCACAGAGCCCCCGGCCCGGAGCATCGGCGAGGACGCTAGGCGCCGCCGCGGACGCTCCCGGAAGAGGCCCCGGGAGCAGTTTCATGCCCCTATCACTG
>JAICJD010000014.1 GCA_025928645.1 Gemmatimonadales bacterium | reverse complement strand
AACCGTACGAGAGGTTCCGAATCCCCAGGAGCAGGTCCCTCGGTTCGCTCGGGATGAAGCCGCGCGCCCGCCGCTACACCGTCCGCACCCGCGCCGCCGCATCGGGCGTGAGCTCGGGCTGGCGCTCCCGCTCACGTTCGCGCGCCCGGGCCCTGGCGCGCGAGCCGCGCCCCAATCGCCGCTGCAGAGCGTCAAGGTAGGTGTAGATCACCGGCGTGATGTACAGCGTGATGAGCTGCGAGAACGCGAGTCCGCCCACCACCGCGATGCCGAGCGGTCGCCGCGACTCGGCGCCGGCGCCGTGGCCGAGCGCGATGGGCAGGGTGCCGACCAGGGCCGCCATCGTGGTCATCATGATCGGCCGGAACCGGACGCTCGCCGCCTCGAGAATCGAATCGCGCGCGTTCTTCCCCTCCTTCCGCTCCGCCTCGATCGCGAAGTCGATCATCATGATCGCGTTCTTCTTCACGATGCCGATCAGCATGATGATGCCGACGAAGGCGTAGATGCTCAGGTCCTGTCGGAAGATCACCAGCGCGAGCAACGCGCCGAACCCGGCGAATGGCAGGCCGGACAGGATGGTGAGCGGATGGACGAAGCTCTCGTACAGGATCCCGAGCACCAGGTAGATCACCAGGATCGCGAGGATCAGCAGCACCAGCAGGCCCTGCTGCGCGTCCTGGAACGCGGCCGCGGTGCCCGAGAACGCCGTGCTGATGGTGGACGGCAGCACCTCGCGCGCCGCCTGCTGGACCCGCTCGACGGCCGTGCCGATCGACGTGCCCGGTTCGAGGTTGAACGACAGGGTGACCGACGGAACCTGCCCCGAGTGATTCACGGTGAGCGGGCCGGTGCCCGTCGCGACCTGCGCCAGACTGCCGAGCGGCACCGAGACGCCGTCCCGCCCGGTCAGGTGCAGCAGGTTCATCGCGGACAGGTCGCGCTGGTATTGCGGCAGCAGCTCCATCACCACCCAGTACTGGTCGTTGGGGGTGTAGATCGTGCTGACCTGGCGGGCGCCGTACGCGTTGTAGAGCGCGTTCTCGATCTGGTTCACGTTGATGCCCAGGGCCGAGGCGCGGTCGCGATTGATGCTGACCCGGACCTCGGGGTTCTTGATCTGCAGGTCCGACGTGACGTCGGTGAGCCCGGGCACCTGGTGCAGCCGCTGCTCCAGCCGCGAGGCGCCCTGGTACAGGGCGTCAATGTCGGAGCTCTGGAGCGTGAACTGGTAGAGGCTCTTGGAGCTCCGGCCGCCGATGTTGATGACCGGCGGGTTGGTGATGAAGACGCGGAGCCCCGGGACCGCCGCGAGCTTCCGGGTGAGCGACTGCGCCACCGCGTCCGCGTCCATCCCGCGTTGCGAGCGGTCCACCAGGTGGATGAAGAGCCGGCCCTGGTTCACCGTGCTGCTTCGGCCGCCGCCGCCCACGGCGGACATGAACCCCTCGACGTTCGGGTCCTCCTGCACGATGGCCGCGGCCGCCTGCTGGTGCTGGACCATGGCGTCGTAGCTGGTTCCTTCGGCCGTCTCGGTGGTGCCGAACAGCTGGCCCGTGTCTTCGCTCGGGATGAATCCTTTGGGGACGATTTTCCCGAGCAGGACGGTGCCGATCAGAATGCCCAGACTGAACAGCATCGCGAGTCCGCGCCGGTCCATCACCCAGGCGAGGCTCCGTTCGTAGCCCGCGAGCGACGACTCCCAGGCCCGCTCGGTGGCCCGGTACCACCGCCCGCGCGGTGTGTCCTTCGGCTCGTGGCGCAGCCAGCGGCTCGAGAGCATGGGCGTGAGGGTCAGGGACACGAATCCCGAGACCAGGATCGCAACGCCGATCGTGACCGCGAACTCGCGGAACAGCCGCCCGATCAGCCCGCCCAGCAGCAGCACCGGGATGAACACCGCGACCAGCGAGATCGTCATCGAGAGCACGGTGAAGCTGATCTCCCGGCTCCCGTTGAGCGCCGCCTCCATGACGGGCTCGCCGTTCTCGATGTGGCGCACCACGTTCTCCAGCACCACGATCGCGTCGTCCACGACGAAGCCGACGGCGAGCGTCAGCGCCATCAGCGACAGGTTATCCAGGCTGAACCCCAGCAGGTACATCACCGAGAACGTGCCGACCAGTGACATCGGGAGCGCGAGCGCGGGGATGGCCGTCGCCCGGACGTTCCGGAGGAACAGGAAGATCACCATCACGACCAGGCACAGCGCGATGAACAGGGTGGTCTTCACGTCCGACACCGAAGCTTTCACGCTCTGGGATCGGTCGTACAGCGTCGCCATGTCGACCGAGGCGGGGAGCTGCGGCCGAAGCTGCTCGACCTCGTCCCGCACCCGCTGCGCCACCGCGACGGTATTGGTGCCGGGCTGACGCTGGATCGCGAGCACGATGGCCCGCTGCCCGTTGAACCAGCTCGCCTGCTTGGTATCCTGAACGCTGTCGACCACATTGCCGAGGTCGCCGAGGCGGACCGGCGCCCCATCGCGCCAGGCCACCACGAGGGACGCGAAGCCCGCCGCGTCGGTGAGCTGCCCCTGGCTCTGCACCGAATACGCCTTGTCGGTGCCCCACAGGATGCCGGTGGGCACGTTCACATTGCCGTTCTGCACCGCGGTGGCCACTTCGTCGATGCCAATGCTCCGCGCGGAGAGCTGCTGCGGGTCGAGCTGGATCCGCACCGCATACTTCTGGGACCCGTACACCGCCACCTGGGCAACGCCGTCCACGGTCGAGAGCCGCTGCGCCAGGAACGTCTCGGCGTATTCGTCGAGCTGCGAGAGTGGCATGGTGTTCGAGCGCAGCGCGAAGTACAGGATCGCCGCCGACGAGGGGTCCACCTTGCGGAAGCTGGGCGGCAGCATGTCCTGCGGCAGCTGCCGCTGGGCCTGCGAGATGGCCGCCTGCACGTCCTGTGCGGCCGCGTCGATGTTGCGGCTCAGCGCGAACTGGAGCGAGATCTGCGTGCTCCCCTGGCTGCTGGTCGAGGTCATCGTCTCGACACCGGGGATGGTCGAGAACTGCTTCTCGAGCGGCGTGGCCACGGCCGAGGCCATCGTCTCGGGGCTGGCGCCCGACAGGTTCGCGCTCACCGAGATCGTCGGGTAGTCGACCGCCGGAAGGTCGCTCACCGGCAGCTCGCGGTAGGCCACGACGCCGAAGATCAGAATCCCGGCCATGACCAGCGTGGTCATGACCGGCCGGCGGATGAACAGGCCGGTGAAGTTCATGGTGCCCCCGTGGCCACGCGGGCGCTGTCGCCGCGAGCCTTGATCTGGACCTTGGAGCCCTGGCGCAGCCGGAGCTGGCCGTCGGTGACGACGCGGTCGCCCGCCTTCACCTCCCCGGTCACCAGCGCGAGGTCGCCGGCCGTCCGCTCGACTTTCACGCTCTTCGTGGCGGCCGAGCTGTCGGGCTGGATCACGAACACGAAGCTGCCCTGCTGGCCCGACACCACGGCCGACGCCGGCACCGTGAGCGCGTTCTGGTCCACGAACAACCGGAGCCGGACGTTCACGAACTCTCCGGGCCAGAGCGCGCCGTCGGGGTTCGAAAACCGGCCTTTCAGCAGGATCGTGCCGGTGGTCGTATCGACGGCGTTGTCCACGAAGTCGAGCGTGCCCTGGCTGGGCGTGCCGCCGCCGGTCGGCGTGGCGAGCACCGTCACCTGGGTGTTCCGGTACCGCTGGATGTCGCTCAGGTTGGCCGCCGGCACCGCGAATCGGACCAGGATCGGCCGGATCTGGTTGATGGTGACGAGCGGCGTCGCGTCGGTCGAACGGACCAGGTTACCCGCGCGCACCCGGAGGCTGCCGGTCCGCCCGGAGATCGGCGCCCGGATGGTCGCGTACTGCAGGTTGAGCATCGCCTGGTCGACCGCGGCCTGGCTCGCCGCCACGGTGGCGGACGCCGCCGCCGCGCCGCTCCGCGTGGCGTCGTACTGCTCCGCGGTCACATACTCCTTTTCGGCCAGCGCGGAGTAGCGCTTGGCCTGCTCCTCGGCGTTCGTCGCAGTCGCGCGGTCGCGCTGGAGCAGGCTCCGCGCCTGGGCCAGCGCCGCCTGGAACGGCCGCGGGTCCAGCTGGAACAGCACCTGGCCCCTGGTGACGTCCTGCCCCTCGCGGAAGGCGATCCGCACGATGGGCCCACTCACCTGGGGCAGCACGCTCACCGTCTGGATGGGCTCGACCGTACCGGTGGCCGAGAGCTCGTACGGCACCGCCCGGCGCTCGGCCAGGCCGACGGTGACGGGCACCGACGGCGAGCGCGTCGGCTCGTGCTTCGCGCACGCGGCAACCACGACGCAGACGGCGGACAGGGCGGACGCGACTCGGGTGTCGATCATCGGGATGGCACCGCCGTAGTATCGGGCGACAGATGGAGCGACGTCCCACCCTTCGGATCGAGGACGCCCGCGTCGTGCGCGAGCTGCGCCAGCGAGACGCTCCAGCTGAGCCGGGCGTCCACGTGCTGCGCGCGCGCGTTGGCCAGGGCGCTCTGCGCGGCGAGGAGGTCGAGCACGCTGCCCACGCCGGCCTTGTAGCGCGCCAGCGCGACGTCGCTCGACTGCTGCGCGCTGGCGAGCAGGACCTCGGCCGTGTGCACCCGCCGGGTCGCGGTCTGGAGCGCGTAGTACGCATTGAATACCTGGTACACCACCTGCTGCCGGAGCGTCTCGGTGCGCGCCGTCGCCGCCTCGGCCTGGTACTCGGCGGCGCGCAGGTCGTACTGCCTGGAGAAGCCGTTGAACAGCGGGATCGAGAGGCCCAGCGCGACGTTGTAGCTGTTCGCGCCGTTGGGGATGGTCGTGGCGTAGGTGCGGCCCGTCGTGGCGCTCAGGTTGAGCGACGGCAGGAGACTCGAGCGCGCTTCGCCGATCGCGGCCCGGGCGGCCTCCGCCTGCGACCGCGCCGCCGCCAGGTCGGGACGGCCGTGGAGCGCGGCGGCGATGAGCGCGTTCACGCTGTCCGCCAGCGGCGCCACCGCCACCGCGGCCGCGCTCGAGTCCACGTCGTACGGCAGGTTGGCCGGGAGGCCGAGCGCGAGCGCGAGCGCGCCCCGCGTCGTCTGCAGATTGCCCTCGGTGGTCTGGAGATCGAGCTGCGCCTGGCTTGCGGCCGTGCGGGCCTGCAGCACGTCGGCGATCGTCGCCACCCCCACCCGCCGCCGTTCCTCCGCCGCCTCGAGATTGGCTTGTGCCTCGTCCAGCGTGGTCCGCTGCGCCCCCAGAAGCGACCGGGTGGCGAGATACTGGAAGTAGGCCACCTGGATCTGGAGCACGACATCCTGGATCGCCGCGTTGTGGCTGAAGCCCGCGGCGAAGAGTTGCTGCCGCGCCCCCGCCACTCTGCCGCCCCGACCGCCGAAGTCGAACACGAGGTACGAGAGCGACACGCTCGGCGTGAGCACCGACTGCTCGACGGCGGTCCGGCCCTGGCTGGCCACCGTCTTGAGCCGGGTCGCGGTCAGGTCGCCGTCGACCGTGGGAAGCCACTCGCCGCGCGATGAGCCGTAGGCGGCGGCCGCGGCCTGCGCGTTGGCCCAGGCGAGCCGCGTATTGGGGTTGTTGCGCAGCCCGATCTCCACGATGTCCGACAGCGTGAGGCGGCGGATGCGCTCGCTCAGATCGGGCGGCACCGCTGCCATCGCCGAGGTGTCCACCGCCGCCACTTCCTTCACCGCCTGCGCGGGAGGCTTCCACGGCGTCTGCGGAGCGGGCGAGGTACCCGGCACCCCCGCGACGCGCGGCGTCCCGACACACCCGGCGGCCGCGATGGCAACCACGAGCAACGCGGACAGGCGGCTCAACGGCGTACCCCGGCCGCCCGGCCGTGAGCCCGGCCGTTTTCGGCCGCGCGCTCCCAGCGCTGGAGCGCGGCGCCGATCGCGTCGGCCATGTAGGCATAGGCCGTCTCGTACCCTCGAAGACGCGCCCGCACCCGCTCGCTCCGGATCGGGAGCATCCGGCGGGCGTCGCCCACCGCTTCGGTGAACCGCTGCCAGCGGCGGAGGCGGTCCGCCATCGTCCGGCGGAACAGGTCCGGCGCGACCCGGTAGTAGTCGTGGCGGTCGCCGGGGCGGCACACGCGCTCCAGAACGCCCATCTCCGCCAGCCGCCGGGCATTGGTGCTCACGCTGGCCTTGCTCACGCTCAGCATCTCGGCCAGCTCGTCGAGCGAGCAGGGGTCGTCGCTCACCAGCAGGCAACCGAACAGCCGCCCGGCGATCGGCGGCTGCCCCTCGGCCTCGAACAGCAGGCCCATTCGGTCGGTAAAGCGGGTCGTGGCCGTGTCCATGGCGCTCCTGGAAGGCGGACTGCGTTTCGTATATTCAGTACGCACTGAACGTTCCGAAGCGGCCGATGGTCGCACTCCGGCGGCCGCTGGCGCCCCCGGGGTCCGGTCGGCGAGCATGAATACTACTACCGAGGACGTCGCACAAAGGTTGGTGTCAGATCCGGCCGAGCAGCCAGCTCATGGCGTGGCCGGCAACGGCGGGCGGGACCTCGTGCCCCCCGTCGAACTCCCGGTAGCTCACGCTGTAGCCGCGCCGTCGGAGCGCGGGCACCAGACGGCGGCTGCAGGTCGCGATCGGCAGGACGGTATCCCCTCGGCCATGGGACACGAAGATGGGCGGCGCGCCGTGCTCGTGGACGGGGATGAGAAAGCCCGGGGAAAAGGCGAGGAGGTGGGTG
Organism: Gemmatimonadales bacterium; assembly: GCA_025928645.1. Classification (GTDB taxonomy): domain Bacteria; phylum Gemmatimonadota; class Gemmatimonadetes; order Gemmatimonadales; family GWC2-71-9; genus CAVVWJ01. The sequence goes on along the minus strand of JAICJD010000014.1, from coordinate 31,017 downwards.
AACCGGTCGCCGTTGGCCCGGCCGAGCGCCAGCGCGTAGGTCGCCCCATCGGAGAATCCGGCGAGCGCAACGCGGCCCGCGTCCACCGCGCCACGAGCCATCGCCAGCACGCGTGACAGATAGACCACGTCCGGACCGAAATCGCCGGTCACCGCATCCCAGGTCCTCGCTCGAGAATCGGGCGCGACGACGAGGCAGCCGGCCGACTCGGCGGCGGGAGCCAACAGCCGGGCGACGCGCCGTCCGGCCCCACCGGCGCCGTGCAGGAGCATCATGAGCGGCCACGGCCCGGGGCGCGCCGGTACCAGGACCACACCATCCCGCTCGCCGCCGAGGCCGAGTGGGTGAAGCCCGGGGGCCCAGGGGCCGGCCGGTGCGGGAGGCGCCGCGAGCGACAGGCGCTCGCCTGGCCCGCCGCCCGACGCGCAGGCGGCCAGCGGGCCCGCCAGCATGCCGCCGGCGAGGCGCAGCAGCTCCCTTCGGCTGAGGCGCGGGGTCATCACGAAGGGACGCGTGCCGCGCCGCGGGTGACACGGCGTATTGCGCGAGAGGCGGTCTCCCGCGGATTATCAGGACATCACACCGTTTTCAATTCGACCGCAGGCTTCACCTCCCCGACGGCTCAGGCGTGAAGCGCCGGCCCCATGGCCGGGGACCGACAGGCGGAGGTGACCACACGGAGGGCGACGGGCGCCGGCGCCCTCCGGGGACGGCAGGACGGCGCGAAGGCTGACGACCATCCGGAGGGCAGACATGGCGACACGGAAGCGCTACCGGCTGGATCTCGTGCAGGTCGTCCCCGGCGATTCCCGCCCCGCAACCTGGACCTTCGCGGGCGACGCGATGTCGGGAGTCGAGCAGGGCTACCATGTGATCGACGGCAACTTCGCGACGCGCAATGCCTGGGAGTTCGTCATCCGGATCCCCAAGACCCGGGGGGAGCGGCTCGAGGTGCGGCCGCGGACGACGCCGAACCTCAAGGTCTGGGCCGAGCTCACGGACCGGTCGCTCACCTTCTCCCGCGCCACCAAGGGCGAGGCTCGCGGCCGCTGGTATTGCCAGGTGGCGCTGGCCGACCCGACGGGCGAGCGGACCAAGGACGTGGTAAAGGGCGACGAGCGGAAGGACCTCCCGCCCTGGTTCGACCAGCTGCAGGGCCGGATGCGTCTCAAGCAGAACGTGCGGCCGACGAAGGGCACCGACGGCCAGTCGCTCGTCATCCTGGTCCAGTCGAACGACTATCCGACCATGATCCGCCTGTTTTTTGCGACCAAGGTCTGGGTGCTGAAGGAAAGGGTCACGCTCCCCTGAGGACGGTCGGCCGAGGCCCTGGCGGGGCGACGGCAGGCTTCGCAAGTTGGAGGCAGGGCTCCATCGTATGATGCGGACGACTGTTCTCGCGTTCTTCGTAGCACTGGGCGCGGCGGGGTGCGGCAGAGCGCCGGCGCCGGTCGCACCCGCCCGGGTCGCACGGTGGCTCCGGTCCGATCCGCAGCGCTGCCTCATACCTCGCGACCTCCGCGAGGGCATGGAAGACATGGCCCGGCACTGCGCCGAGACGTTCGTGCGCGACAACGGCTACACGGACGTGCCGCCGGACGACTCCACGCGGTGGGTCCGCGAGCAGGACGACGCCGCCGGATGGCCGCGTGTGCTCGCGGCCCGAAGCGGCAGCCTCGACCCGCAGGCGTCGGCCGTTCAGTGCAGCATGCGGGAGTGCATCGTGCTCTTCCGCGTCCGGCGCCCGGTCCTCGTTTGCGCCTTCCGCGCCGTGACCATGACCCAGGTCTTCACCAAGATCCATCTGGCCCCCGGCGGAATGCGCGACGTGGGTTGCGACCAGCGCCAGGCCTGAGCCCGCCCAGGAAACTCTCCGCGGCCCCGAAGCGTCAAACACCAGCGATCCATCCCTCCATCCGCCTCCAGGAGAGCGTCATGAGCTGCCCGGCGTCCGTCGCCCGCGGGATCGGCGTCCTGCTTGCTGTGGTCGGGCTGTTCTCGCCCGTGCGCCTCCCCGCCCAGACCGCATTCGACAAGGCGGAGTACACCGCCCGGCGCGACCGGCTCCTGGCGGGCATCCCGGACGGCGTCGCCGTGATCCTGGGCGCCGAGGAGCACCCATATCCCGTCCGCTTCCGCCAGTCGCCCGACCTCTACTATCTGACGGGCCTCGAGGAGCCGGGTCTGGTCCTGGTGCTCAACGGGGCCACGAAGCACGCCACGGTGTTCGCGCTCAAGCGGCCGAAGTTCGGGTCGCCCAATCCTACCCCCGATCTGCGGGACCTCGAAAAGCCCCAGGATCGGTTCGGCATCACCGTGCAGCCGATGGAGAGCTTCTTCACGTTCCTCAGCTTCGCGGCCTGGAACCCGGCCGTGCGAAAGCTGTACGTCCAGCTGAGCCCGCCGGACGACCTGCTGCACTCACGGGCCGAAGCGCGAGTCGCCAACGCCGTCGAGATGGACCAGCCCGTGCTGGGGCACGCGCCCCTGGTTTCCCAGACCATCGACCGGATCCGCGGTGTGGTGCCGCACCTCGCCCTGGCGGACGTAAGCCCGATGCTCGACGAGCTCCGCTGGGTCAAGACGCCCTTCGAAATCGAGCGCCTCCGCCAGGCGGGCCGGGTGGGCGCCGCGGCCGTCACCGAGGCGATCAAGGGCACGCACCCCGGCATGTACGAGTACGAGATCGCGGCCGCGGCCCAGTACGTGAACACCCGGCTCGGCGCCCGCGGCGACGCCTTCCCGCCGATCGTCCCATCCGGCCCGCTCACGCCGATCGTCCACTACATGGACAACAGCCGCCGGATGCAGGCCGGCGAGCTGGTCTACATGGACTACGGCTCCGACTGGCAGTACTACACCTCGGACATCACCCGCACGTGGCCGGTGTCGGGCCGGTTCAGCGCGGACCAGGAGAAGATGTACCGCTGCGTGCTCGACGCGAGGAACGCGATCATCGCCGCGATGAAACCCGGCATGACGGTCGACTCGCTGCAGGGCGTCGCCGCGGTGGTGTACGCCAGGCACGGCTATGCCAAGGAGTTCGAGGCCAGCGGCCGGTACGTGGGACACTTCGTGGGCATTTCCGTGCATGACGTGGGCAGCGACTTCGGGGCGCAGGCGCGCAAGCCGTTCGTGCCCGGCACCGTGTTCAACGTCGAGCCCGTGCTCGAGATGCCGGAGAAGAAGGTTCACCTGCGGCTGGAGGACACGGTGCTCATCACCGATACCGGCTCGGAGAACCTCACCGCCGCCGTGCCCGCGGAGATCGAGCCCCTGTACGCGCTGGTCCGGCAGCAGGGCGTGAATGCCCAGACCGTGGGGACAGCCGGCCGGTGATGCAGAGAAGGGGTGGCCCCCGGAGCCGTACTGCGTGGCCGCGACCCCGGGAGCCCGGTACTGCAGGGTACTGCGGTACTGCCACTAGCTTGGATGCGGGACCGGTGAAATTGGTTGCGCCTGCCCCGCACCCGTCGCGGAGCACAGCTAAATTCAGGCCATGCGCGAAGCCCGTCTTCGGCCAGAGTTCGCTCACCTTTACCCAGGATTGACGCCCGGCCGGTGGGAGCCTGCCTCGCGGATTGCCGAAGCGGTGCTGGCGAACGTGCTGCTGCACGAGATGGGCGACGCCCCGCTGCAGGGGCGTCTCGACGAGGCGCACTTCGAGTTCCGAGGCGGCGCCGAGAGCGAGCGCGACCCCCGCAGCGGCCGCCGGTCGGATTGATGATGCCGCGTACTCCCGAGGCCGCCATGACCGATCTCCGATATCCCATCGGACCGTTCTCGTACGACGGTCGGATGACGGACGTGCGGCGCGCCGAGTGCGTCGCGCGGATCGCGGCAGCGCCGGGCCGGCTGCGCGCGGCCGTCGCCGGGCTGGACGATGCGCAGCTCGACACACCCTACCGGCCGGGCGGATGGACGGTGCGCCAGGTGGTCCACCACGTTCCCGACAGCCACATCAACGCCTACACCCGCATCCGGCTGGCGCTCACCGAGGACACACCGACCATCAAGCCATACGAGGAGGCGCGCTGGGCCGAGCTGCCGGACGCGCGCACGCTGCCGCCGGACGTTTCGCTCCGGCTCCTCGAATCCGTGCACGCCCGCTGGGTGCCGCTGCTCGAGCGCCTCGACGCGGCCGCGGGCGCGCGGTCGCTCCGGCACCCGGAGCATGGACGGCTCATGACCGTGGACGAGCTCATTGCGCTGTACGCCTGGCACGGCGATCACCACACCGCTCACGTGACATCCCTGCGCGACCGCATGGGCTGGCGGTGACCGCGGCCGACGCCGCCGCGCCGGCGCGCGTGATCCCGCTGGACCTCGCGCCGGAGGAGTTCCGCCGGCTGGGGCATGAGCTGGTCGACCAGGTCGCCGATTTCCTCGGCTCGCTTCGCGACCGGCCGGTGACCCCCGGCGAACCCCCCGCCGAGATCCGCGCCCTGCTCGGCCGGCAGGCGCTGCCGCGGACCGGCACGGCGCCCGACCGGCTGCTGCCGGAGACGGCGCGCCTTCTCTTCGAGCACTCCCTGTTCAACGGCCATCCCCGCTTCATGGGCTACATCACGTCCTCGGCCGCGCCGATCGGCCTGCTCGGCGATTTCCTGGCTGCGGCGGTCAACGCGAACGTCGGCGGCTGGGAGCTGTCGCCGATGGCGTCGGAGATCGAGGCGCAGACGGTGCGCTGGATCGCGGAGCTGGTGGGGTACCCTGCCGGGTGCGGCGGCCTGCTGGTGAGCGGCGGCAACATGGCCAACTTCGTCTGCTTCCTGGCCGGCCGGCGCGCGGCGCTGGGCGAAGCCGCCCGCACCGCGGGGACCCACGCGGGTGGCCGGCCGCTCCGCGTGTACGCCTCCGCCGCGACCCACACCTGGATTCAGAAGGCCGCCGACCTGTTCGGCCTCGGGACCGACGCGATCCGCTGGATCCCGACCGACGGAGCCGAGCGACTCCGCGCCGACGTGCTGCGCGAGTGCATCCGGCAGGACCGGGACCGGGGCGACCGGCCCCTCATGGTCATCGGCACGGCGGGAACCGTGAGCACGGGCGCGGTGGACCCGCTGCGCGAGCTGGCGGAGATCTGCCGGGCGCACGACCTCTGGTTCCACGTGGACGGCGCGTACGGCGCGCCGGCGGCCGTGCTGCCCGACGCGCCCGACGACCTCCACGCGCTCGACCTTGCCGACTCGCTCTCGGTGGATCCGCACAAGTGGCTCTACGCGCCGCTCGAGGCCGGCTGCGTGCTGGTGCGCGAGCCCGAGCGGCTCAGCGACGCCTTCGCGTACGCGCCGGATTACTACCGCTTCGACGTCGAGGGGGAGGAGCGGCCCATCAACTACCACGAGCTCGGCCCGCAGAACAGCCGGGGCTTCCGCGCGCTCAAGGTCTGGCTCGGCCTGCGGCAGGCTGGCCGCGAGGGCTACGCGCGCATGATCGGCGATGACTGCCGGCTCGCCGCCTCGCTCCACCGCCACGTGTCCGCCCATCCCGAGCTCGAGGCCGGAACGCGGGGCCTCAGCATCGTGACCTTCCGGTACGTGCCGCCGGCCCTTCGCGGCGTGGGCGGGGCCGAGTCGTACCTGAACGCGCTGAACGAGGCGCTGCTCGCCCAGCTCAAGACCGGCGGCGAGCTGTTCGTCACCAACGCGGTGCTCGACGGCCGCTTCCTGCTCCGCGCCTGCATCGTGAACTTCCGCACGACCGAGGCCGACGTCGCCACGATTCCGGAGATCGTGGCGCGGGTGGGCCGTCGGGTCGATGCGGACCTGCGCCCGGGGAGGAACGATTAGAGCGGACGTCGTCTACCAGGCCGCCCTGCTGCTGGTCTGCTCCAACGTCTTCATGACGTTCGCGTGGTACGCGCACCTGCGGAACCTGGCCGACCGCCCCTGGTACATGGCGGCCATCGTGAGCTGGGGTATCGCGCTGTTCGAGTACCTGCTCCAGGTGCCCGCCAACCGGATCGGCTACACGGCGCTCTCGCTGGCCCAGCTCAAGATCCTGCAGGAAGCCATCACGCTCGCCGTCTTCGCTCCGTTCGCCGTGCTGTACATGGGGGAGCCGCTCAAGCTCGACTATCTCTGGGCCGCCTTCTGCATCATGGGCGCGGTGTACTTCATGTTCCGCTCGCACGGCCGGGTGTGATCGCCCGGGCCCGGTGGGCGGCGCTGCTCGCCGCATGCCTGTTCACGGCCGGCCGAACGGGGCCGGCCGCTGCGCAGCAGCCGGGGGAGCGCGCGCGGGATCTGGGCGTACCGCTCGACGGGACGCCCGGGCCGCTCGACGCGATCACCGACGTGAAGGGCGTGACCGTGGGCCACGCCACGCTCATCCAGGGGAAGGGACGGCTCGTAGCCGGCAAGGGGCCGGTGCGCACCGGCGTGACGGCCATCCTGCCGCGGGGCCGGGACGACCTCTCTCCCGTGTTCGCGGGCTGGTTCAGCCTGAACGGCAACGGCGAGATGACGGGGACGGCCTGGATCGAGGACTACGGTCTCCTGTTCTACCCGATCGCGATCACCAACACCAACAGCGTGGGCACGGTGCGCGACGCGCTCATCGCGTGGGGCGCGAGCCGCCTGCCCGACGCCCTCCACTGCTGCCTCCCAGTCGTCGCCGAGACCTGGGACGGTGACCTGAACGACATCTTCGGCTTCCACGTGACCGGCCGCGACGCCGTCGCCGCGATCGACTCGGCCCGCGCGGGGCCCGTGGTCGAGGGCAACGTGGGCGGCGGCACGGGAATGCAGTGCCTGGGGTTCAAGGGCGGGATCGGCACCGCGAGCCGCCGGCTCTCCGACCAGCGCGGCGGGTTTACCGTCGGCGCGCTGGTGCAGTGCAACTTCGGGCTGCGGCAGCAGCTTCGGATCGCCGGCATTCCGGTCGCCCGGGAGCTCCGGGTGCCGGAGCCGTGCTACGACACCCGTGAGCCGCTCGACTCCACCATGGCGAAAGACCGCTGCGCAACGGCCGCGGGCGACGCGGGCGCGCCGCCGCGCGTCACGGAGCACGGGTCGATCATCGTGGTGCTGGCCACCGACGCGCCGCTGCTGCCCCACCAGCTCAAACGGATCGCCCGGCGCGCCGCCCTCGGCATCGGGCGGATGGGCGGGGTTTCGGGCGCCGGCTCGGGCGATCTGTTCCTGGCGTTCTCCACTGCGCCCACGGGCACGCCCGACCGCCGCGGCGTGGCGTCGGTGGGCATGTTGAGCGACGACGTGATCGATCCGGTATACGCGGCGGCGGTCCAGGCTACCGAGGAAGCGATCGTCAACGCGATGCTCGCCGCGCGAACGATGACCGGCGCCAACTGGTACCGCGTGCCAGCGCTGCCGCACGACGGCCTGCGCGAGGTGCTGCGGCGGCACGGGATGTTGCGGGAAGAGTAGGGCGCTCGGAGGGGGCCGCTCTCCTTCATCCCGAGCGCGGCGAGGGCCTGGTCCGCTGGTCCCCGATCGCGGGCTGATTTCCGGGCAAGCGAACCAGGTCCCTCGCTGCGCTCGGGATGAATACAAGTGCTCGGATGAAGACCCTCACCCGCCACCCCCGTTCCGCCCGCGCCCCGTCTCCCACGCCCCGGCAGCGAGCGGATGAAACTCCCGCCAGATCTCCCGGTACGGCTCCATCATCAGCGCGACGAACCGTTCCAGCGCGACCGGGAACGGAAACCGGCGGCGGAACTCGAGCGCGGTGAGTCCCAGCATGGCCCGCAGATGGCGGCCGAAGCTCTGGGGCGAGCTGTACTCGAGCCGGTAGGCGACGTCGGCCACGGAGAGCCCCGCCGTCTCGAACAGGAAGGCGGCGTGGACCAGCCGGATTGCCGCCAGGTAGTTCTTGGGCGAGGGGAGCCCTGCCCGCGCGAACCGGCTCATCAGGGTGCTCGGCCGCACCGAGAGCTGCTGGGCCAGCGCGGTGACGGTCGGGACGTCGGGCGCGAGCCGGACCACGGCCTCGAGGAAGAGCCGCGCGTCGGGCGGCGCGTCGGCGATGGCCTCCAGGATTGGCTGCTGCATGCGGGCCACGGCGCGGGTGGCCGGCTGCCCCACGACCTGGCGCAGCCGGTTCCAGCCCGCCGGCGAGGTGACGTCCACAACCTGCCGCACGCCCGAGGCGCCGAGCCTGAGGAGCATCTCGATGGCCCCGGGATCGTGCTGCGAGACCAGCGCGACCGTCGGGATGGTAGGGAACTCGCGCACCAGATGGCCCAGCACGTCCAGCTGGTCGGGACTGCACCGGTGTACGCTGAGCAGGACCGCGTCGACCGGCCGCTCCCGCACCGCGCGGACGGCCTCGGGGATCGAATCACGGTGCAGCACGGCGAACAGTCCGTTGCCTGCCGCGTCGACGCGGGGCCGCTCGCCGGGCAGGAGCACGGCGGCGACTGTGGTGGCGGCAGGATCGGCGACGTAGGACACGCACCCCTCCCACGGGTTGGTGCAAGAGAGTAGGCGCCGCACGTCAACCTGGATTCAACCCGAAACATCGCCGTTCCTGCGGGGCCGCAACCCTTTCATCGGGAGACGCATCCCACAGGGGCCTCGCCTGGGTATATTGCCGGTTCCGCCCCTCTGCCGGTTAGGCCATGACGCCTCCGACTCTCGATCTCTTCGCCACGCTTCAGGCAGTGCTGGAGCCGGAGTACCGGCTCGAGCGCGAGCTTGGCCGCGGCGGGATGGGAGTCGTCTTTCTCGCCACCGATGTCGCGCTGGACCGCCGGGTCGCCATCAAGGTGGTGCATCCCGAGCTCGCGGCGCACTCGTCCATCGGCCGCCGCTTCCTGGCCGAAGCGCGCACGATCGCGCGGCTCCGCCATCCCAACGTGGTCAGCGTGCACGCGGCCGGAAATGCGGACGGCCTGCTCTACTACGTGATGGACGAGGTCCAGGGCGAGAGCCTGCGGCAACGGCTCACGCGGGAGCGCCGGCTCGACCCGGCCACGGTCACCCGCATCGTGGGCGATGTCGCCGCGGCGCTCGACGCCGCCGGCGGGGCCGGGGTGGTCCACCGGGACGTGAAGCCCGAAAACGTCCTGCTGGACGAAGCGACCGGGCGCGCGATGCTGGCCGACTTCGGCATCGCCCGGGCGATGGCCGGCGACCAGGGGGCGAGCAGCACCGGCCAGGGCGTCGCGGTGGGAACCCCGACCTACATGAGCCCCGAACAGGCGGCGGGCGAGGAGGTCGACAGCCGGAGCGATCTCTACGCCCTGGGCGTGGTGGCGTACGAGATGCTGGGCGGCAGCCCGCCGTTCATGGGGCCCAACCGCGTGGTAGTCTCGAAGCACATCGCCGAGCGTCCCGTCCCGATCGAGCGGCTGCGCCCCGACGCGCCTCGACCGCTGGCCGCGGCCATCATGCGCGCGCTCGAGAAGCAGCCCGCCGACAGATGGCAGACCGGCGAGGAGCTCCGGCGGGCGCTCACCGTGCCGACGGCGGCTTCGCGGCCGACCCGGCGCCGGCGGCTCGTTCTCGCAGGCGCGGCCGCGGCGCTCGCCGCGGTGATCGGGCTGGTCGGCCTCGCCCGCCGCTCACCCGGGCCGCCGGCCGGCGTCAACCCGCGCCATTCCATCCTCGTCCTGCCGTTCGATAACCAGCGCGACGACCGCTCGGTGGACTGGCTGCGCGAGGGCAGCGTCAGCATGCTGGGGCTCAACCTGTCGCAGTGGAACGACCTGACCGTGGTCGACCACGAGCGGCTGCACGATCTGCTGGCCAAGCACCGGCTCCGCCCCGGCGACGACATCGGCCTCGACATGGCGCGGCGGCTCGCCCGCGAGGCCGGCGTGTGGACCGTCGTCCTGGGCGACTTCGCGCAGGCCGGCGACTCGCTCCACCTCACGGCCCGGGTGTACGACGTCGGGAGCGGGAAGCGGGTGGACGTGGCCCGGGTGGACGACCGGACGGGCGACGACGTGCGCCCGATGTACGACGAGCTCGCGGCGAAGCTGCTCGACCTCTCCGGGGCGCCCAACGAGGTGCGGATCGGCATCGCGCGGTCCACCACGGCCTCGCTCGAGGCCTTCCGCGCCTATCTCACTGGCGTGGAGCAGCTCAACCGGTGGGATCTCGCCGGCGCCGAGCGCGGGTTCCGCCGGGCCATTCAGCTCGACACCACCTTCGGCCTGGCGTACTACAAGTTGGCGCTCACGCGGGGATGGCTGGTGGGCATCGTGGACAGCACCGCCGACATGGCGATCGTCCGGGCGACGGCCTACTCGGGCAACCTGCCCGCGCGCGACCGGACCGTCATCAACGCCTACCGTGCCTTCCTGGGCGGCGAGTTTGCCGACGCCCGCGCGGCCTACGAGCAGCTCCTCGCGCGCGACCGGGGCGACGCCGAGGCGTGGGACGGCCTGGGCGAGGCCTGGTTCCACGATACGACCGGGACCAATGATGCGGTGCACTGGACCCAGGCCATCCGCGCCTTCCGTCACACGCTCGATCTCGATCCCGACTACGCGCTCGCGTACGACCACGTGCAGTTCATGCTCGGCTCGGCGGCCTCGCCGCATCCGTCGTACGCGCTGGTGACGCCCGACTCGTTCGCCCTGGCTGCGGCCCCGGACGGCCGGACCCTGCTGGACAGCGCCGCCGTCGCCACCTCGGTCCGGCGCGCGCGCGGCGCGGCGCTGGCCACGGCGCGAAGCTGGGTAGCCAGCCAGCCCACGACGCTCAGGGCCCACGGCGCGATGGTCGACGCCTACGTCGCGGCCGGCAACTTCGGCGCGGCCCTGGCCGAGGTGGACCGGTTCCGTCAGACGACCCCGGTGCATCCCGAGCTTCCGTTCGTCGAGGCCAGGATTCATTTCGCCTCGGGGCAGGTCGATCGAGCCGCCAAGGAGCTGCGGCTGGCCCTCGACACCGTGGCCCCGCAGGACTTCCGCCCGTATCGGGGCACGCCCACCGTGGTGAGCGACATCGCCGCGGCGGCCAACGTCTTCGCCTACCAGGGCGACCTGGCGAGCGCGGCCAAGTCCCTCGACCTGGCCGATCAAGTGCGCCGCGAGGTCATCTCGGCGCACGCGGAGGACGAAGGAAGCGGCGAGGGCGGGTGGCGGCGGATGGCGCTCGGCGACCTGTACGCCGCGACCGGAGTACCGACGGCCTCGCTCCGGCAGGTGTGGCAGAGCGCCGCCGAGGCGGCGCGCATGGCGACGGCCGAGCAGCGCCCGCACGTGGCGCACAGCGGCGCGTCGGCGGCCATCGGGCTCTTCACCGGGCCGGCGGCCGACAGCAGTGCGCTGAACGAGTATCGCGCGCTCAGCGGCGAGTCCCTCACCAAGGAAGTCCGCGCGCTCCTGGCGCTGAGCCGGGGCGACTCGGCGGCCGCCCGACGGGCGCTCGCCGAACCGGAGTCGGTCGCGGTGAAGACGATGTACGCGACCTACCGGCGACCGCTCGCCGCCCAGGCCTACTACCTGCTGGGCGACTACCAGGCGACCCTCCGGCAGCTGCAGGATTTCGAGCCGGAGGCGCTCAGGACCGCCGGGTTCGACTCGCGCTGGGGCATGTTGGGCCGGGTGCGGTTGCTCCGGGCCGCGGCGTTCGAGCAGCTCGGCCGCCGGGCGGAGGCCCGGCAGGCCTACCAGCAGGTGCTGAGCCAGTGGCGCACGGCCGATCCGTCGCTCCAGCCCTTCATCCGGCAGGCGCAGCAGGGGCTCGCACGGCTCGGTGAAGCCGGCTAGTCTGCGTCTTCTCCGGCTTCTCCCTCCTCTCCCTCGTCTCTATATTTCCCTCGCTGGCCGTGCGTGATGGTCGCGAGCGCCGCAAGGCGCTCGAGGAAAGTCCGAGCTCCTCCGGGTAGACTGCCAGGTAACACCTGGGCGCCGAAAGGCGACGGACAGGGCCACAGAGAACAGACCGCCCACCGGGCAACCGGTGGGCAAGGGTGAAACGGTGGGGTAAGAGCCCACCGCGCCGACGGTAACGGCGGCGGCACGGTCACCCCCAGTCGGAGCAAGGCCAAATATGCGGCGAGGTGTGACCCACACCGGCAGCACAAGCCGCGGGTAGGCCGCTCGAGGTGGCCGGCAACGGCCATCCCAGACAGATGACCATCCCCGGCGCGCAAGCGCCGGGAACAGAACTCGGCTTACGGCTCGACCAGCGCGGCCCTCCGGACCTGGTCCGGAGGGCCGTCGAGCTTCCGACCCGACCCGGGGGACAGATGCCCGCTCCACTCGCCGCCTGCACGCTCCTCGCGGCCCTGCTCGCGCCCGCGCTCCAGGCGCCTCTCGTCAGCCGCTTTCGGGTGGACCAGACCCTGAGCCAGGAAGTCGACGCGACCGCCGCGGGGAAGGGCAAGCAGAGCATCTCCTTCTCGACCTCGAGCTTCCTGACGGTCACCCTGAGCGATACCGCCGGCGGCCGGTCGGTCCGGATCGTGGTGGACTCGATGCGCGGCGACAGCGCATCGCCGATTCCCGCCGCCGTGTTCGACAGCGCGAAGGGCGCCGAATTTCACGCGTTTCTCAGCTCGGCGGGCAGGCTCTCCGAGCTCGAGAGCATCAATGTGTCGCCCGCCGCTGCCAGGGTACAGGGCTTCCTGACGGACTTCTTCCCCTGGGTCAAGGTCGGCGCCAAGACCGGCGAGCGGTGGGCCGACACCAGCTCCAAGGCGACCACCGACGGCACCGACAGCGTGGTGGTGAAGCGGGTGACGAGCTATCGCGTGCTGGGCAAGGAGAAGCGGCCCACGGGCCAGGCGCTCCGCATCGCCAGCGAGTACGCCTCGACGGTCGCCGGCACCCAGCCCACGCCCAACGGACCGGCCCGGATCGAGGGCTCGGGCAAGGGCACCGGTACCTACTTCGTGACCCCCGACGGTTTGTATCTGGGCGGCGACTGGCAGCTCCGGTCGGCGCTCACGCTCAGCGGCTCGTTCTCCAACGACCCGCTGCCCATCACCATCACCCAGACGACGAAGGTCACGCCTCTCAAATGAGCCGGCCGCGCTTCACTCCGAGCGCCCTCGCCGCGGCCGCCTTGCTCGCGGCGTGCAGCTCGGGCACGACCGCCAATCCGCCTTCCCCTACCCCCGCTCCCAAGCCAGGCGAAGCCGAGGCGCCGGCGCCCACCTCGCCAGGGAAGGGGCCGGCCGTGAGCTATCGGCCGGTTCGCTCCGCGGCGTACCGGCTCGAGCGCCACGACAGCCTGACGCTGGAATATCCCGGCGGGGGAACGCAGGAGCAGGTGCGGGACCGCATCGCCTTCCTTCACGTCGCGGTGGCGGAGACCGGCACCCCGGGCGCGCTGCAGGTCGCGATCGTGCTCGACTCGCTCGAGGCATTGGAGAGCGGGCAGCCGGCCTCTCCCGACTCGGTCGTCGCGGCCCGCGGCACGCGCTGGACCGCGCCGCTCACCTCGAGCGGCGGCCTGGGTCCGCTCACGCCCGATCGCAAGGGCACCCTGCCTGACGAGCTCACCGGGCGGTTGCGGCTGCTGTTTCCGGCCCTGCCGGCCGGAGGCGTGCGCGAGGGAATGTCATGGACCGATACGACCGAGTATCGCCTCACGGCCGACGCCTTTCCGGGAACCGAGCGCGCCGTGACGACCTACACGGCGGCGGCGAGTGACGCGGCCGACCACCAGGCCATCACCCTGGAGAGCACTGGCTCCTACCAGCGGGCCGGCACCCGGACCCAGGCCGATCAGGAGCTGCAGATGACAGCGACGGGCACCCGCCGAGGCCGGCATGTCTTCGGCCTCGATGGAATTCTGGTGTCGGCCCAGGGCAACGACGTGGGAGACATGACGATCACGGTGCCGACGGTGGGGCAGACCGTTCCGGTCAAGCAGCGGGGAAGCTACTCGGCCAGCGCGATTGGAAGGTGACGCGAACGGAAGGTGAGAGGGTGAACCAGGCGGAGAGGGAGTCCTCTCCGCCTGGTTCGTTCCTGCCTATGCCGGCTCGGGCTGCGGCTCCGGAGCGACCTGATCGACGCTTGCCTGGTCTTCGGAGCGCTTGAGTCCCTGGGTGATGCGCCGGCGGACGTCGGGGCCGCTCTCCGGCGTGAGGAGCGCGGCCAGGCCCGCGCCTACCGCCAGCCCGAGCAGGGCCGACGAGCGGCGCTCCCGGCGCCGGCGTGCTTCCCGCCGGTGGAGCTCACGCTGCACGCGCTCGAGCGCCTCTTCGGCGTCGCCCCGCCAGTCCTTGAGCCGCTCGCCCACGATGCGCCGAGTCTCCGCCCCTTCGGCCGGGGCGAACAGCATGGCCGCGCCGGCTCCGACGGCGAGGGCCAACAATCCCAGGCCGAGCAACCCGCCGCCCCCCTCCGACTCGTCCTCGAGATCCAGGTCGAGATCAAGGTTGTCCGTTTCCATGCGCATATAACCTCCACGGTGACATGGTCACTGGGACATGGCTTCCCAGCCACCCTTCTTTCAAACTACAACGGTGCCGCCGGCTGGGCCGGGGCACCGTCCCAGGCGCGGTCCTGAAGTCAGTCCACCAGCCGAAGCGGCATGACGAGCGTGAGATAGCTGGACGGGTCGTTCCAGCCGACCGGCTCGCAGGTGGCCGCCCGCTCGGGCGCTTTGAAGGTCATCCGCACCTCATCGGTGGGGATGAACTTGAGGATCTCGAGCAGGTAGGAGGCGTTGAACCCGATCTCGAGGGGATCGCCCTCGTAGCTCACGGTGATCTCCTCCTGCGCCTCGCCCAGGTCCGGCGTCTGGACCGACAGTTTGCACGAGCCGTTCGCGAAGGCCATCCGGATGCGGTGGGTCTGATCGCTGGCCACGATGCTCATCCGCCGCAGCGCGGCGGAAAAGGCCCCCTTGTCTGCCGTGGCGGACTTGTCGTTCTCCCGCGGAATGACCTGCTCGTAGTTGGGGTACGGTCCTTCGATCAGGCGGGTGAAGATCTGGGTGGACGACGTCCGGAAGCCCAGGTGGTTCTCGCTCCGCGCGATCTCCACTTCTTCATCGGCCTTGAACAGGCGCCGGATCTGCTCCAGCGCCTTGGGCGGCACGATGAGGTCGGCCGTGGCCGAGCTGCCGGCAGGCGGCGTGGGCACGTCCATGCGGGCGAGCCGGTGCCCGTTGGTGGCCACCATGCGCATCCGCTCGGGCCGGAGCTCCCACAGAACGCCGTTGAGGATGGGCCGGCTTTCCTCCGTGCTGGCCGCGAAGGCCACATGGGCGATGAGCTTCTGGAGGTCCTTGGAGGACGTCCGCCAGCCGCCCTCGAACTTCACCGAGGGAAACGCCGGGAACTCCTCGCGTGGAAGCCCGAGCAGGCGGAACTTGGAGCGGCCGCACTCGATCGTGACCCGCTGCTCACCCGAGGCCGTGAGACGGATGGCCGCGTTCGGCAGCTCGCGGACGATCTCGACCAGCTTGCGCGCGGGCAGCGTGATCGCGCCTTCCTGGTCCACCGAGGCCGACACCGTGGTGCTCACCGAGATGTCGAGGTCGGTCCCCGAGAGGCGAATACCGTCCTTCGTCGCCTCGAAGAGGATGTTGGACAGGATCGGCAGCGTCGTCTTGGCGGGCACGCTGGCCGCGACCGCGACGAGGCCTTCCTGGAGCTGCTCCCGCGTGATGGTCAGCTTCATGCCGCTCCTCGATGGAGGAAAAAGCAGTACTGCTCTTCCAGTTTATAAAACTTAGCAGCAGTAGTAGAGGCTCTGGAAATGTGGGCCGGCCGCGTAACGCCACCACATTGCCGCAGTTGCCGTCCCCGCGCCGTGTCGACACGGTGTGGGCGGTGGGGACGAATGCCAGCAAGTTCGCACGCTCGTCCAGATTGCCAACACCGCGTCGCGCACGCGGGGATTATTCTGCGCACAACTCCTGGCGCGCGTGCTCGACCCGCTCCCGGAACGTGCGGTCGCGCGACATCTGCCGGCTCACCTTGTCGACGCTGTGAATGACCGTGGAGTGATCGCGCCCGCCGAACGCCTGGCCGATCTCGACCAGCTGCATCTCGAGCAGCTCGCGCGCGAGATACATGGCGATCTGCCTCGGCACCGTCAGCGTCTTGATCCGCGCCTTCGACCGCAGCCCCTCGGGCGTGACCCCCCAGCGACGGGCCACCACCTCCTGCACCTTGTTGATCGACGGCAGGGCCTTGGGTGAGGCCATGCCGTCCTCGCCCGGCCGGATCCGGTCGCTCAGGGCCTCCCGCGCCAGCTCGATGGACACTTCCTTGTGCTTGAGCGACGCGAACAGCAGCAGCTTGATGATGCACCCCTCCAGCTCGCGCACGTTGGACCGCACGTGCTCCGCGATGAACCGCAGCACGTCGTCCGGGATGGTGAGCTCGAGGTGGTCCTGCTCCTGCTTCTTCCGGAGGATGGCGATCCGGTGCTCGAGGTCGGGCTGGCCGATGTCGGCCACCATGCCCCACTCGAACCGGCTCACCAGGCGGGCCTCGAGGCCGGGGATCTCCTTGGGCGGGCGGTCCGAGGTCAGAACGATCTGCTTGTTGCCCTCATAGAGGGCGTTAAAGGTATGGAAGAACTCCTCCTGCGTCATTTCCTTGCCCTCGAGGAAATGGACGTCGTCCACCAGGAAGAGATCCACGTCGGTGCGGTAGCGGCGCCGGAACTCGGGCATGGTCCGGCTGTGGATGCTCTCGATGACCTCGTTGATGAACTGCTCGGCGCCCACGTAGAGCACCCGGGTCTCGGGCTGCCGCTCGCACACCGCGTGGGCGATGGCCTGCATCAGGTGGGTCTTGCCCAGCCCGGTGGCGCCGTAGATGAAGAGGGGATTGTAGGTCTTGCCCGGCGACTCGGCCGCGGCGTGGGCGGCCGCGGCCGCGAGCTCGTTGGACTTGCCGATGACGAACGTATCGAAGGTGTAGCGCTCGTTGAGCGGCTGCGTGCTGGGATTGACCGCGACCACCACGGCGGCGGGCGGCGACGGCGCCACGAAAAAATCCATCTGCGGGCGCTTCTGTCGATCCTCATGCACTCGGAACACGACGGCGGTCGGCTGACCAATGACCGGTTCGGCCAGTTTGGACAGGAGCGTCGCGTGCTTGGTTTCGTTCCACTCCACCGCGAACTGATCGGGCGCGCCGACGATGAGCCGCCCTTCGTCGAGGGCAATGGCCTCCGTGGGCTCCAGCCATGTCCGGATCGTGTGATCAGGAAGTTCGCGATGCGCCTCGTCGAGGATGCGCTTCCATGCGTCTTTGGCGGACAGCTGCATCGATACTCGAAAACGGTGGGGGATTGATCAAGGGCGAGAGATGTTACGGAACGGTTGTGGAAAAGTCAACCATGCATCAACGGGCGCGACGCTGCTCTTGACAGCGCGAAAAATTTGCGCACGGAGCGATGACGACTCGATGCGGAAATGCTGTCGCGACGGACGCGCTCAGCCAGCGCTTGTTGGGATCGTCGCGTAGGCGTTCTGCGCGCGCGGTTCCTCGATTTTGCCGTAAACCGGTCGGACCCGAACCGGCTTTTTCCGATTCGCTTCTCTCGACCTCTCCTCTCTTGTGGTGTCCCTGCGTCCCGTTCGGGCCGGTTGTTTTTCGAATGCCGCACCGCGCGAGTTGTCGCGATCGTGCCCTGGCCAGGCCGCACTCGCCGTGCGCTCAGGCCCGGATGCGAGGCTTCGCTTCGGCCGGCCGCGGCCGTCCCCCTACCATCAATCATAGAGCGCGCCGGCGATCGTGCGCCGGCCGCAGGACGCGGCGCACGAAAGGCCCGTCCCGCTTGACCGACTCCGGATCCCTAACTAGCTTCCCGGGCTCACTTTGGGAGGAACATCCGCGATGAAGCCCTCGTATCGGCCCCGCAACAAGCGCCGGATCAACAAGCACGGGTTCCGGGCGCGCATGGCCACGCGCTGGGGACGCGCGGTCCTCTCCCGCCGCCGCAAGAAGGGACGCAAGCGGCTCACCATCTCGCTGCCCACGAAGCACGGGGGCTCCTGACGACCTCGGCGCGCTTCCCGCGGGCCAGCCGGCTCGCGCGCGCGTCGGACATTCGCCGGTGCCTCAGCCAGGGACGGCGCCGCCGCTTCGAGCCTCTGGACATGATCTGGACCGACAACACGACGGGCCACCCGCGGATGGGACTGATCGTTCCGAAGTTCCGGTCGTCTGCGGTGGCCCGGAACCGTTTGCGCCGCCGTCTGCGCGAGATCTGGCGGCGCGACCTGCGACCGTACCAGCCCGCGTGGGACCTCGTCATCAGGGCCCGGCCGGAAGCCTACGCCGCCTCGTTCGACCGCCTGCGCGACGCGTTGCTCGCCTGGCGCCGAGCCGTGCTGGAGGCCCGGTGACGCAGTGGCCGCGTCGGCTTCTCGCGCTCCTGATTCGCGGCTATCAGCGGTTCGTGTCTCCCGCGCTGCCGCCGAGCTGCCGGTTCTATCCCTCGTGCTCCCAATATGCGCTCGAGGCGATCACGCGACATGGCGTCATCAAGGGCGCCTGGCTCGCGACTCGCCGCCTCGTTCGGTGCCACCCGTTTCATCCGGGCGGCTTCGATCCCGTTCCCTGATCCCGTGACCTGACCCGCTCATGGACCGCCGTACCGTCTGGGCGCTCCTCCTGATGATGGTGATCGCCATCGCGCCCGCGATGTTCCTCAAGCGCAAGCCGGCAGCCGCCCCGGCGGCCAGGCCGCAGGCGGATACCGCCGCGCATCGCGGCGCTCCGGCCGCGGCGCGGGCCGAGCCCAACGACACCGTACGGTCCGGCTCGGCTGTGGCGGGCGCGCCGGCGGATTTCGCGCCGGCTGATTCGGCCTCGGAGAGGGCGCCGGCCGCGCCGAGCCCCATCGTGCGGGTCACGTCGCCGCTCTATACCTACGGCGTGAGCACCACGGGCGGCCGCCTGGTCGAGGCACGCCTCCTCCGCTACCGCTCCATGGCCCCCGAGGACAGCGGCGGCATCGCCCAGATCCTGCCCCCCGACAGCCGTCTGCTGGGTCTCACGCTGATCGCCGGGCACGACAGCGTACCGCTGGGGAATGTGCGCTTCACGCCCTCGACCGACTCGCTCGCCGTGACGGGGCCCGCGTCGCTCCGGCTCACGGGTGCGCGCGGCAACCTCCAGGTGGAGCTCACCTACACCTTCGTCCCCGACGACTACCGCATTCGGGTCGAGGGGCGCGTCACGGGCGTCGGCCCCAATGGCGCCGCCATGCTCGTCGGCATGGGCCCCACGCTGGCCAACACCGAGGCCAACCTCACCGAGAACCACCGCGCCCTGGCCGTAGTGACCCGCCAGGACGATGCGGAGCGCACCGATCTGGCAAGCCTGAAGCCCGGCGAGCCGAAGACCGTCAGCGGCCCGCTCGCCTGGGTGGCCTTCAAGTCCAAGTATTTCGTCACCGGGATCTTCGATTACGACAGCACGGGCGGGCGGATCAGCGGTGCCACCGCGGTCGCCCGGCCCACGCAGGAGAAGCACCCGGTCGAGGCCGACGTGCGGGTCACGCTACCGGTGCCGCCGAGCGGCGAGTTCGCCTACACGGTCTATGCGGGGCCCATGGAGCAGGATCGCCTGAGCCGGATGGGTCAGGGGTTCGGCGACGTGAACCCTTACGGCTGGCCGGGGTTCCGGACCCTGATCCGTCCGGTGGCCGTGGGGGTCCGCTGGCTGCTCGTATGGATGCACGAGCACCTGCACCTCGCCTACGGGCTGGTGCTGGTGTTCTTCGGCATCATGGTGCGCGTGCTGCTCTGGCCGCTCAACCAGAAGGCCATGCGCGCCAACATGCAGCTGCAGGCCGTCCAGCCCCTGATGAAGGAGATCCAAGAGCGCCACAAGAGCGATCCGCAGAAGCAGCAGCAGGAGATGCTCAAGCTCTACCGCGAGTACAAAGTGAATCCGCTCGGCGGCTGCTGGCCCATGCTGCTGCCTATGCCGGTGCTGTTCGCCCTGTTCTTCGTCTTCCAGAACACCATCGAGCTGCGCGGGGTGTCGTTCCTGTGGCTTCCGGACCTCGCGCGCCCCGACCCGCTCTACATCATCCCGGTCATCATGGGCCTTTCCATGTACGGGCTCAGCAAGGTGGGCCAGATCGGGATGGAGCCGAACCCGCAGATGAAGACCATGCTCTACGTCATGCCGGTCATGATGACGTTCTTGTTCCTCAACTTCGCGTCCGGGCTCAATCTGTACTACGCGGTGAGCAACCTGGCCAGCATCCCCCAGCAATGGCTGCTGGCCCGCGAGCGGGTGCGGCGGGGGGGCACCGGCGTGCCGCCCCGGCCGCCGCCTGCCCCGCCGGCGAAAGCCAAGCGCAAGGGGTAACCGCGAGGGATAACTTTCCCCGATGCTCACCGACCCGATCGCCGCGCTCGCCACGCCGCCAGGGCGCTCGGCCCTGGCGGTGATCCGCCTGACGGGCGACGGCGCGTTCGCGGTGGCCGCCCGGGTCGTGGACGGGTTCGCTCCGGAGCCGGCGCGGACGGCGCGGCTCGCTGCCTTCCACGATGCGGCCGGCGAGCCGATCGACCGCGGCCTCTACACCGCCTTCCCGAAACCCCACAGCTACACGGGCCAGGACATGGTCGAGCTCTCGTGTCACGGCGGCCTCCTCGCGCCAACACGGGTGCTCGCGGCGCTCCACGAGGCGGGCGCGCGTCCGGCCGCGCCCGGCGAGTTCACCCGGCGCGCGGTCCTCAACGGCAAGCTCGACCTGGTGCAGGCGGAAGCGGTGGGGGACCTCATCGACGCGATCGCGCCGGCGCAGGCGCGGGCGGCCCTCGGGCAGCTCGATGGCGGTCTCTCGCGCCGCCTGGCCGACTTGCGGAACGCGCTCGTCCGCGCCGAAGGCCTGCTGGCCTACGACATCGATTTCCCGGGTGAAGACGACGGCCCCGTGCCCGCCGAGCAGATTGCGGCCGAGCTCGAGGCGGTGGCCGGCCGCATCGAGCGGCTCCTGTCCACCGCGCCTGCCGGCGAGCGGCTCAGGGAGGGAGCGCTGCTGGTGCTCGCGGGCCGCCCCAACGTCGGCAAATCCTCGCTCTTCAACTCGCTGCTCGGCATGGACCGGGCGCTCGTCACCGATATCCCGGGCACCACGCGCGACGCGGTCGAGGCCCACACGGATTTTCTCGGATGGCCGGTGCGGTTGGTGGACACCGCCGGACTATGGGACGCGCCCGGCCCGATCGATCGGCTGGGTGTCGGCGTGAGCCGGCGCTACCTCGCCTCGGCCGACCTGGTGCTGGTGTGCGTCGAGGCGGGACGCGCGCCGGAACCGGACGAGACCGCGCTCGCGGAGGAGCGGCCCGCGCTCCTGGTGCGGACCAAGGCGGACCTCGGCGGCGATCCGGGCGACGGGATCGCCGTATCGGCCCTGTCGGCCCTCGGGCTCGACCGCCTGCGGCGCGCCGTGGCGGAGCGGGTCTTCGCCGACCGGATCGCGCTCGGCGATCTCGAGCCCGCACTCGGCCGGGCCCGCCAGCGCACGGCGCTCGCTTGCGCCCGCGAGGCGCTGGCCGGGGCGCTCGATCAGCTCCGCGCCGGCGACGCCGTGCTGGTCGCGCACCACGTGCGCGAGGCGACGCTGGCTCTGGACGAGCTCATCGGCACGGTGGATGTCGAGGAGGTGCTCGACCAGGTGTTCGCGAGCTTTTGCGTGGGGAAGTGAGGAGTGCGGAAGGCGATACGCGGGGAAGGCACACCGGAGGGCCACCTGTCATCCCGAGCGCAGCGAGGGATCTTGCCGGGCTTGGTTCGAGCCATTCCCCGGCAAGATCCCTCGCTGCGCTCGGGATGACAATCCCGCTCACCACCGTCACGCCGTCTGGATCCCCCGCGCCACGTCCTCCGCCGCCTGGAACTCCGCTGCGGGCGCGCGGAGCGCCTCGGGCAGCCCGCGCCCGGCGACGAGCGCTTCCGTCATCCGGTAGCCGAGGTAGTACCCCGATCGTTCGGGCAGCACGCGCCCGCCCACCAGGCGTGCCGAGGGGCTCATCCCACCCGACAGATAGCGCAGCCGGAGGCCCAGCCCGCTCTGCTCGAGCTCCGGCTCGACCACGCGGCGCAGGAAGGCCTCCATCTCGCGCAGCCGGTGATACTGCCGGCGCGGATAGCCGAAGTAGTCCGCCGAGTCGAAGCCGGGCGCCACAGCCTGGGCGGCATGAACCGCAAGGCCCTCGTTCACCAGCAGCTCCCGCAGCGTGACGCGGCTGCCGGTGGACCAGTAGTCGTAGTACCCGCCCGCGTCGGTGACGAGCCGGCGCATGTCGCTCGCGCTGCTGGGCGACGTGTACCGCACCGTGTGCGCCAGCTCGTGGCCGATCCAGAGCGGAATCAGGTCGGGCGGCAGGCCCATGCCATAGGTTTCGGCATTCACCCGCCCGGTGAAGTGCTCGAGGCAGATGAACGCGACGCCGCGGCCGCCCACGACGAGCTCGCCCGCGTTCGCGCCGCCGAGGCCCACCATGAGGTACGTGTCCGTGGGCCGGTCCACCTGCAGGATGTCTTCCGCGCGGGCGATGGCGTCTTCGGCGAGTTGGACGAGGTTGACGGAGTCGGCGAGGGCGAGGAGGTCGCTGCGATCAGCCCGCAGCGCGGTGGAGATGATCTCGCCGGCGTGCGGGCTGTCGGGGTCGAGCACGTAGTTGCGCCAGTAAGCGTCGAGAATCGGTCGGTGCGATTCTCGATATTGCCGATACGCCGCCTCCCGGTCGCCGGCGCCGAGCACCGCGAGAAAATCGGGCAGGAGATTGATCAGCACGGGCGCACAATACGAAAGGCGTGACGCCGGCGCAAGGGAAATTGCTAGTTCTGCTGCTTCTTCTTCCTCGCCACCTCGTCCAGAAACCGCCGCTCGGCCGGCGTCAGGCTGTTCATGCCCTGTTCGCTGATCTTGTCGAGCACCCGATCCACCTCCGCCGCGACCGGATCGGCGTCGCTGCGACGCCGGGGACGGAGCGGCGCCGGCGGCGTGTTCCGCCGCCCCGGCTCGGCCGCGCCGGACTGGACCATGACGACGCGCTCGACCGCCCGCGGCGGCTGGTGCGGCCGGCGGCGAGAGAGCATCTGAAGCCGGAAGAAGAGATAGCCGAAGGCCGCGCCGCCGACGTGGGCCACGTGCGCCACCCCGTCCTGCGGCGCGATCTGCGACAGCACCACGTCGAGACCGATCAGCACCAGCACGAACGTTCTCGCCTTGATCGGCGTGGGAAGCGGGAACACGAACAGCTCGGCCTCCGGCCAGAGCATCGCGAACGCCACGCCGACGCCCAGCACCGCGCCCGAGGCCCCGATGATCGGCGCGCCGGCGGAGGCCATGACGCTCGACAGCAGCAGGCTCAGGACCGCCGCGCCGATGCCGCAATAGAAGTAGTACAGGATGAACGCCCGCCCGCCGAGCCGGTGCTCGACCGGCGGACCGAAGACGAACAGCATGAACATGTTCCCCAGCAGGTGCAGGAGGCCCGCGTGGATGAACATGTAGGTGACGAACGACCAGGGGCGCTCGAGCGCCAGCGCGGGCGCGAACCGGAGCGCGGCCTGCAGCGACGGCGACGTGAATACCGTGAGCAGCAGGAGCAGCACCACCGCGTTGGCGATGATGAGCCGCCCCACCCACGGGGTCAGTCGATTGGAGGGAGACAGATTCATACGGCTAGAACGGTTCCTTGAGGCGGCCGAGTCGGGCGGTTCGACAGATCCGTTCGCACAGGTCCGGGAATTCGATCCCCACCGCGCGAGCCGATTGAGGCATCAGGCTCGTCGCCGTCATGCCCGGCAGGGTATTTACCTCTAAACAGAAGAGTTCCCCCGCCGGTGTCAAGCGAAAATCGACACGCGAATAGCCCCCGAGCTTGAGAGCGTCGTGTGCCAGGACCGCCAGCCGCCCGCTTTCCGCCGCCACCGCCGGGGAGAGGTCGGCCGGGAAGATTTCCTGCGACATACCGGGAGTATACTTGCACTCGTAGTCGAAAATCTCGTGCCGGGGAATGATCTCCCCCACTGCCAGCGGCTTGCCCTCCAGCACCCCGACCGTGAGCTCCCGGCCGGGCACATACCGCTCGATCATCACCTCATCGTCGTATCGTCGGGCCAGCGCCACCGCCTCGGTGTAGCCGTCCGCCTCCTTGACTACCGTCAACCCGACGGTGGACCCCTGTTTGGAGGGCTTCACCACCACCGGCCACCCGAACTCCCGGCCGACCCGATCCCGGTCGGCCGGGGCCATCGTCCAGTCCGCCGTGGGCACGGCGGCCATCCGGAAGAGGCGCTTGGAGACGTCCTTATCCATGGCCATGGCACTGCCCAGCCGCCCGCTCCCGGTGTAGGGGACGCCCACCATTTCCAGCAGGGTCTGCAGGGTCCCGTCCTCACCTCGGCCGCCATGAAGTGCCAGAAACAGCACATCCGCGTCGCGGACCACCCGGAGGTTGGCCAGGCCGGACAGGAGCAAGCCCTGCTCCAGGCTCTGGAGCTGGTCGATCGAGGGCGGGGCCACTCCCACCGCGCCGGAAAGGAGTGACCGCTCATCGGCTTCCGGGATGTACCCTCGGGCCGTGTCCACGACCGCAACCTCGTGCCCCCGCGACCGCAGCGCCGTGATGATCTGCACGGCGGACGCAATGGCGACGTCGCGCTCGGTGGAGGTACCGCCGGTGAGGACGGTGACGCGCATGTTGGGTTCCGGAAGAGGAAATGAGTGCGTGCTACCCGCGCTTCATCCCGAGCGAAGCGAGGGACCTGCTGTACTGGATTTCGAGGCGCGCTGGTAGCGTCGATGCCGCGCGAGCAAGGTCCCTCGCTTCGCTCGGGATGAAGCGCGCGCCGAGCATTCGTGCGCGCCCCCCGCACCCCCCGGCGCGCCCCCGGGCGCCCCCGCTACCGCGCCGCGATCAGCCGCTGCAGCACGTCGTACCGGCTCACGATACCGATCAGTTTTCCCTCGCGCCGCACCAGCGCGGCGGGGCTCTCACGGGTGAGCATCGCGCCCACCCGATCCACCGCGGTGCCGGCCTCGACCTCGGGGAAGGGCGGGTCCATGACCTCGCTCACGGGCCGCTCGAGCAGCGCCGGCTGCGCCAGCGCCCGGGCCATCAGCGTGCCCTCGATCAACCCGCCCACCGACTGCCCGTCGTCCAGCACCGGCATCTGGCTCACGCCCCATGTCCCCATGAGGTTGAGCGCCTGCCGCACCGCGGCCGAGGGCGCGACGCTCACCACGGCCGGCGCGCCGGTCGGCCGCCGCTCCAGCAGCTCCTGCACGGTGCTGCGCGGCGCATCGAGCATCTGATTTTCCTGCATCCAGGCGTCGTTGAACTGCTTGGACAGGTAGCGCTCGCCGGTGTCGCACAGAATCGTGACGATGAGCGCGTCCGGATCGGCCAGCTCGCGCGCGAGGTCCACGGCGATCGCCACGTTGAGCCCCGACGATCCGCCGAGCAGGAGCCCCTCCTCGCGGGCCAGCCGGCGCGCCATCGTGAACGCGCCCTTGTCCGAGACCTGCCGGAACTCGTCGATCCAGTCGAACCACAGCGTGGTCGGGATCTTGTCGCCCCCGATGCCCTCCACCTTGTACGGGTGCCCATCGCCCATGGCGTGGGTGCGGTGGTAGTTGGTGTAGAGCGAGCCGAGCGGATCGCCGGCGATGACCCGGATCTTCGGGTTCTGCTCCTTGAGATACTTGCCGGCGCCGCTCACGGTGCCCCCCGTCCCCGCGCCGGCCACGAGGTGGGTGACCTTTCCCTCGGTCTGCCGCCAGATTTCGGGGCCCGTCGTCGCGTAGTGCGCCTCGGGATTCACCTGGTTGTAGAACTGGTTGGCCAGGATCGCGTTCGGGGTGTCTTTCACGATCTGCTTGGCCTTCATCACATAATGCTCGGGATGATCGGGCGGCACCGCGGTGGGCGTGACCACGACCTCGGCGCCGTACGCCTTGAGCAGCCGCACCTTCTCCATCGACATCTTGTCCGGCATCGTGAAGATGCAGCGATACCCTTTGAGCGCCGCGGCGATGGCGAGCCCCACGCCGGTGTTGCCGCTCGTCCCCTCGACCACGGTGCCGCCGGGGCGGAGCTCGCCCCGGCGCTCGGCCTCCTCGATGATCGCGAAGCCGATCCGGTCCTTCACCGAGCCGCCCGGGTTGGCGTACTCGGCCTTGCCGTAGATCGGCGTCCGGAGGCCCGCGCCGATCCGCCCCAGGCGGATGAGCGGAGTCCAGCCGATGGTCTCGAGAACCGAGTCGTAGGGACGGAGGTGGGGAGGGGTCATGGCGCGCTCTGCGACCGCGGATTGCGGAAGTGGATCGGCTGCAGGAACGGACCTGCCACTGGCCGGCCGTGCCGGAGCGCCGGAGAGTACCGCAGCGCCATCGAGCCTTTCACGGCCGCGGAGTCGAGCGCCGGATACCCGCTGGATTCCGCGACCCGGGTAGAGTCCGCCACCAGCGCCCCCAGCGAATCGGTGTAGAGACGCAGCAGGACGCGGCCCTCGATGCCCTGCTCGAGCAGCGGCACCGGGTATTCGACCGGGCTCACCGGGTTGATGGCGACCGGCGGCTGGTCCGCGTCGCTCGGCGTGTTGATCGGCGCGCTGGTCGAGATCCGGAAGGCGCCGTCGTCTTCCTGGCGGCATGCAGCCGCCACCGCGAGAGTTCCCGCGAGCGCTCCCGCCGCCAGCGCGCCGACCCCCGGCCTTGTCACCGCCGCCCTTCGGCCTGCCGCTTGAACTCGGCCAGGCGGTTGAGCGCCTCGAGCGGCGTGAGTGCGTCGACGTCGATCCGGCGGAGCTCCTCGACCACCGGGTCGGGCGTGGCTGGCGCCGACTCTCCGAACAGCGCGAGCTGGCCGGGGTCGCGCGCGGGCTCGGGCGCGCCGGGCACCACGCGATGCTCGCCCTCGAGCGTGGCCAAGATCTCGCGCGCCCGCCGCACCACGCGTTCGGGCAGCCCGGCCAGCTGCGCCACGTGAATGCCGTACGAGCGGTCGGTGCCGCCCGGCTCGAGCCGGTGGAGGAACACCACGGTGTCGCCGGTCTCGCGCACGGCCACGTTGTAGTTCCGTGCGTGCTGCAGCCGCTCGGGGAGCTGCATCAGCTCGTGGTAATGCGTGGCGAACATGGTCTTGCAGCCGACCCGGTCGTGCAGGTGCTCGGTAACCGCCCAGGCGATCGCGACCCCGTCGTAGGTGGAGGTCCCGCGGCCGATCTCGTCGAGCAGCACCAGGCTCCGGCGCCCCGCGTCGTGCAGGATCGCGCTGGTCTCGCTCATCTCCACCATGAAGGTGGACTGGCCGCGCGCCAGGTTGTCGCTCGCGCCCACCCGGGTGAACAGCCGGTCCACCGCGCCGATCGAGGCTTCCTCCGCCGGCACGAACGAGCCCATCTGCGCCAGCACCACGCAGAGCCCGATCTGGCGGAGGATGGTGGACTTCCCCGCCATGTTGGGTCCGGTGACCAGCGCCACCCGCTCCGCCTCGGTGAACCGGGCGTCGTTCGGGATGAACGACTCGCGCGCCATCATCCGCTCGATCACCGGATGGCGGCTGGCGCGCAGCACGAGGTCGAAGCCGTCGTGCACTTCGGGCCGGACGTAGCGGCCGGCCACGGCCCGCTCGGCGAGCGCGGCCCATACGTCGAGCCGCGCGAGCACGCGCGCGCTCCGCTGCACCCGGCCGATTGCCTGACCGACCGCCGCGCGGAGCGCGCAGAACAGCTCGGCTTCGCGCGCCGCCATTCGCTCCTCGGCGCCGAGCACCCGCGACTCGTACTCCTTGAGCTCGGGGGTGACGTACCGCTCCGCCGAGGCGAGCGTCTGCCGCCGCTCGTAGTCGGCCGGCACCTTGGCCGCGTGCGCGTTGGTGATCTCGAGGTAGTAGCCGAACACCTTGTTGAAGCCGACCTTGAGCGACGGGATGCCGGTGCGCTCCCGCTCCCGCTGCTGCAGCGAGGCGATGTACTGCCGCCCGCCGTCCCGCAGCGATCGAAGCTCGTCCAGCTCGGCGTCGTACCCCGCGCGGATGGTCCCACCGTCGCCGAGGACGGCGGGCGGCCGCGGCTCGAGCCCGTTGGCCAGCTCGGCGGCGAGATCGGCCAGGAGGTCGAGCTCATCCACCGCGTCCGCCAGGGCGGCCGAGTGCCGTCCGCCCGGCAGCGTCGAGGCCGCGAGCGCGGAAAGCGCCTCGGCGACGTCGGGGAGCCGGAGGAAGCTGTCGCGCAGGGCGCCCAGCTCGCGCGGCGTGGCCCGTCCCGCGGCCGCGCGGCCCGCCAGGCGCTCGACATCGCGAACGCCGTCGAGCGCCTCGCGCAGCCGCGCGCGTCCTCGCCCGTCGCGGCCCGCCACCTCCACGACGTCGAGCCGGTAGCCGATGGCCGCGGGGTCGCGGAGCGGGGAGAGCATCCACCGGCGAAGCAGGCGGCCACCCATCGGGGTCACCGTGGCGTCGAGCGTCTCGAGCAGCGTGCAGCCGCGCGCGCCGGCGCGAAGCGGCTCGACCAGCTCGAGGTTGCGCCGCGTCATCTCGTCGAGCCAGAGGAACGCCTCGCTCCGCCGCACGGCCGGGCGCGCGAGGTGCGGCAATCCGGCCGGCTGCAGCTCGGTCAGGTAGCGGAGCAGGGCGCCCGCCGCGCCGACCGCCGGCGCATCCTCGGGCCCGACGCCGAGCCCGTCGAGCGTGGCGAGCGAGAACCGGCGGGCCAGCTCCTCCCGCGCGAGGTCGGGATCGAATTCCCAGCGCTCGCGGGCGGTGCGGAGCACACCCTCCTCGACACCGAGGCTCGAGTCGCCGGGGACGACGACCTCCGCCGGCCCGAGGCGGCCGAGGGCCTCGGGGAGGTCGGCCGCGTCCAGGGTCTCGAGCAGGAATTCGCCCGTGCTGAGATCGACCGCCGCGAGGCCGACGGCGGCGCCGGCGCCGGTCAGGGCGACGAGGAAGTTGTTCCGGGCGCCGGCAAGCCAGTTCTCCTGGAGCAGCGCTCCGGGCGTGACCGTCTCGACCACCTCGCGGCGCACCCGGCCGCGCGCGGCCTTCGGGTCCTCCACCTGCTCGCAGATGGCGACCCGGTAGCCCGCGCCCACAAGCTGCCTCAGGTAGTCGGCCGCGGCCTTGACCGGCACGCCGGCGAGAGGCACGCCGTCGCCTCGCGAGGTGAGCGTGATCTCGAGGACGCGCGCCGCCAGCTCGGCGTCCTCGTGGAACATCTCGTAGAAGTCGCCGACGCGATAAAAGAGAATGGTGGCGGGGTGCCGCGCCTTGACCTCCCGCCAGTGCTTGAGCATCGGAGGGGTAGCGCCGTCGGCGGTCTCGCGGCTCACGCTGGCCACGGGAAACTGCGAGATGACAGGTGGGCCATACGCACGGCAATATACACATCATAACTGGACCCGACACCGCCGCTTCGCGCGATTCGAGGGGCCTTCCGCCCGGACCGGGCTCGAGGGCAAGTTGTCTGGTCCTCATTCGCGAGCGCCCCGTGTCCCAGCCGTTTCACTTCGCTTTCTTCGTCCGCGATCTTTCCTCCACCCGCCGGTTTTACGGCGAGATTCTCGGCTGCCGCGAGGGCCGGAGCACCGAGACCTGGGTGGACTTCGACTTCTTCGGCAACCAGATCTCGGCCCACACGACCGGGACCGTGACCCCGACCCAGAATACCGGCAAGGTCGAGGATCTCCTGGTGCCCATGCCCCACTTCGGCGCCCTGCTGGGCTGGGACGAGTTCGAGGCAGTGGCCGGGCGAATCCGGGCCGCCGGCCTGCCGTTCATCCTCGAGCCGTGCATCCGCTACGCCGGACAGCCCGGCGAGCAGGCCACGATGTTCCTGCTCGACCCCAGCGGCAACGCCCTCGAGTTCAAGAGCTTCAGGCACCCTGAGCACGTCTTCACGGCATGAAGCCGGCGGCGGTCGCCGTCATCGGCGGCGGCGTGATGGGCGCGAGCGTCGCCTACCATCTCGCGGCGCGCGGCACCCGCGACGTCGTGATCCTGGACCGCGCCGCCCGCCCGGGCGCGGGCAGCACCGGCCGCGCCACGGGAGGGTACCGGGCGCAGTACGGCACGGCCATCAACGTTCGCCTGTCGCTCCTCACGCGCGCCAAGCTGCTCCGCTTCACCGACGAGACCGGGGTCGATCCCGGATACGTTCCCGCCGGGTACCTCTGGCTCGCGGGGAGCGAGGCGGAGATGGCCGCGCTGGAGGCCGGCCGCCGGGTGCAGCACGCCGAGGGACTGCACGAGGCGGCGGCGGTATCGCCGGAGGAGATCTCCCGGATCAACCCGGCGCTAGGGCTCGACGGCATCGTCGGCGGCGCGTTCTGCCCGTCGGATGGGTTCATCCGCCCGCTCGGCATCTTGGAGGGCTATCTCGCCGCGGCGGGACGACTCGGCGTCCGGACGGAACGGGACGTGGAGGTGGTCGGCCTCCGTCGGTCGGCGCGCGGCATCACGGAGGTGGAGACTTCCCGTGGCGGCATCGCCGTCGAGGCCGTTGTGAACGCAGCCGGGGCCTGGGCCGCCCAGGTGGCGGCGATGGCCGGCGTCGCTCTTCCCGTCACCCCTCTCCGCCGGCAGATCGTGCCCACCGCGCCGACGAACGTGCTGCCTGCCGGCATGCCCATGACCATCTGGGCGGGCGACGGCTTCCATCTCCGCGTGCGCGACGGCCGGGTGCTGCTGCTCTGGCCTTCCCCCGGCAAGCCCGGCGAGCCGTTCTCCACCGAGGTCGAGCCCGCCTGGATGGACGCGGTCACGGCGATGGCGCACGCCCGCATACCCGTGCTGCGCGACGTCCCGGTCGATCGAGCCGCGAGCTGGGCCGGCCTCTACGAGATGTCACCCGACAAGCACGCGATCCTTGGCCCCGCGCCGGGCTGCCCCAATTTCTATCTGATCAACGGCTCCTCCGGACACGGCGTGATGCACGCCCCGGCGCTCGGCCAGCTCCTGGCGGAGATCATCTGCGACGGCCAAGCGAGGACGCTCGACGTTCGCTGTCTCGCGCCTGACCGATTCGAGCGCGGCCAGCCGATTCCGGTCGCGGAGCTGCTGTAGCTCGGCGCGGACTCACCCTGGGGCAAGGAGTCACCCTGAGCGAAGCGAAAGGGGGCATGCGTCAGCTCATGCCCCCTTT
>JAICJD010000184.1 GCA_025928645.1 Gemmatimonadales bacterium | reverse complement strand
CAGCTCGGCGGCGAAGCTGACCCGGAACAGCTGCCGGCCCTGGCGGTCGGATCCCTCGACCGCATACGGACCGGCGCGCGCCGGCAGACTCGGCCGGGTCACCACCCGGAAGGCGGGCTCGAGCACCGCCCGACCGTGCTCCAGCCTTCCCCAGACGAGCAGGCACGGCTGCATCGCGCGATCGAACCCGGAGGCGGCGGACACGTCGGCCTCGAGGTCGGGGTGCGCCTCGCGGTAGGCGAGCACGCCGCGATAGGTGTAGTCGCTGATCCATTCGTCGCCACAGTACCCCATGAGATCGCTCGAGCTGGGCGGCTTGAGGGACAGGGTCGCCACATCGAGGCCGTAGACGCCGATTGCGCCGTTGGCATAGGGATAACTCGCGTCCGGGTTGGCCGCGCCGCCACA
Source organism: Gemmatimonadales bacterium (assembly GCA_025928645.1). Lineage (GTDB taxonomy): Bacteria > Gemmatimonadota > Gemmatimonadetes > Gemmatimonadales > GWC2-71-9 > CAVVWJ01. Next base: position 5,808 of record JAICJD010000184.1, on the reverse strand, counting down.
GGGTGCGTGCTTGCGTCCCCAGTTGTGCCCCCATTCGTGCGCGGCGATCATATCCACCCCGCTCCTGTCCCATCCAATCGCCGTGGATCCGCCGACGTAGCCGATCCCGGCAACGCCGCTCCCATAGGGCGGGCTCACCACGCCGTAGTAGTGGCGCGAGCTGCCTTCGCTCACGCGCAGCGCATCGATCTGGCTCAGAATGGTGGACCAGGCCCCGTTGGCGTTGTCGCTCTGCAGCACCGGCGCCATGGTGGTGAATGGGGCCCCGACGTCGGCATCGTATCCGGCGAGGGGGTGTATCCGCATGGCGGCGGTGAGGAACGAATCCTTGTTGGCGTCGCTGACATTGCCGCGGCGACCGTTGACCGACTGCACCACCGGCACGAAGTGCACGCTGAAGCTGGTCGTGGCGTGGACATCCATGGCGAGCGGCGTCCCTGACGCAGGGAAGGCGTTGTCGGCCTCATCGCCCTCGGCGACCGTGTTGTCGGGGTCTACGTCCGCCAGGATGGACAGCCCCGGCTGAATCAGTGAGCCCGGAATGGCGACGTTCCATGATGCGCTCAGGTTGCCTTCGTCCGGCCACAGCGGCACCGACAACGCGGGCGGCGCGACCGTCAGCGTGGTCGCGAGCTGGCCGCTCTGGTACAGCCGGACGCGCACCAGGGGCACGGCCGCGTTGGACTGATTGGCGGTGACGAAGACCCTGAGATAACCGTTGCGACCTTTCACCAGCGGCACGTCGCCGGTGTAGGTCTGAACGCTCTGCGTCAGGTACATGCCGTCGATCCGAAGGTCGAACCCGGCCGTCGACGCCTGGCTATAGCTGACGTTGAGGGCGGTACCGGACGTTCCGGACAGGTTGGCGGACTGGGTTGCCGGGCTCGGGTTGTATCCCGTCGCCCGGGAAGACACGCTCTGCGCGGACACCGTGTACACCCCCGGCGGGAGACCGGCCAAGGTGGTGCTGGCGCTCACTTCCGCGCTATAGCCGGCGGGCCCGGACACATGGACCGACGCGTCCACGTCCGGTGGGAGGCCCGCGACGTTGAGCGTGAGGTTGCCGCCCACCGCCGCGTAGGTGACGCTCGCCGCGGCGGTCGAGGAGACGGAGACGGTCTGAGTCGCTGGTGCGGGCTGGTACGGCTGGCCGTCGCTGGTCACCGGGTCGGCCGCCACCGTGTAGTCGCCCGCAGCGAGGCCCACGAGGGTCTGAGTGGCGCTCAGGCGGCGCAGGTAGCCGCCCGGGCCGGTGACGGTTACATCGCCGAGCGCCGCGGCTGGAAGGCCGGATACGCTGACCGCCAGACTGCCCGCGCTCGGCCCGCTCGGGTCATTCCCGCCGCAGCCGGCGAGCATGAGGACGAGGGACCACACGACAGGGCGGCGGTGGTGGGCCATTCGATGTTCCCGCTGGGGACGTTTGAGATCACTCGCGCGAAGCGCCCGTCGGAACGGCGCGCAGCTTCTGGCGCGTCATCCGGCAAGTCTCGTCGCGCGTATGGGTTGCTCGGGACGAGGGCGCGCGCGCGCGCTTCGCGAGGCAACAGCCGCGCCAGCAGGCCCACCCTCATGAGTGAAGGACGCGGCGTGTGCAAGGTTTGTCACTCACCGCGCTTGCGTAGAGCAATCAGGTGCTCAGGGCGGGCTGGAAACGGAAGCGGGCAGCGGCCAGATGGGCGAGCAGGTGCCTGCCATCCGACCGAAAGCACGGCAGGAGATTCAGGTAGCCGGCGAAGTTGGACGCCATCGCGATCACGAGCAGGTCGCCCAACGGGGTGCCGAGGGCCGGCTGCCCGATCCACTGCCACCAGGCGGCCAGGAGAAGCAGACCGACCAGGTTGCTCAGACCTCCCGCGGCCGAGATGATGGGAGCACGCCAGGCATCGGGACACCACTCGAAGCGCCATTGGCCCGCGGCGATGTCGCGGTAGCCGATGGCGCACGCATCTTCGTCGAGCAGCTGCACGGAGCCGAGGAAGGGGAACGCCGCGATGTGGATGCGGCACTCGCCCCAGCGCCCGCGCCAGAGGGTGGGGCCGACACCGAGGCGAATGCCCCAGATCCGTACGCCCAGCGCGAGCGCCGCGGTGGCGTGGCCGAGCTCGTGAAACAGCAGCGCGACCCAGGAAGCCGCCAGGAAGACGCCGGCGCTGGCTGCGAGAGACATCATATGTGCGTGCATTGCCACGTTCCATCCAGGTCAAAGGCCCCACCCCGGCCACGATCGTGGGCGGCCATTGTTCTAGCCTAATCCAATTCCCGCGAGCGTCGCCGGGTTCCAACTCACACCTCGGTCGGCGACCCCCGCCTGCGCGCGTGAGGGCGATCACGGGGATTTGACGGAGGACCAACTATCTAGTACCGTCTCCCTGGAGAACCCTATGGACGACCGTGCACCGCAGACCTACTGCCAGCGAGCGCAGCTGGAGCTGGCGGCGTTGATCACGCACCAGCGCAAGCCGCGCGGGCGGCAGCGCCGCGATTCCGCGCTGCTCCGGCGTTTCATCTCCGATATCCTGTCGGGGGGAGTCGCGCCGCACCTGCTGCAGGGTGGGCCGTGGAAAGTCGGAAGCCGGCCGCTCAAGAAGCCGGGCCGGGGCGGGCTGCCCTACATTCCGCTGGTCCAGCGGGGCCAGACCACCATCATGGTGTCGACGCCGCAGGAAGCGGAGGAGATGGTCGCGTTCCTGAACTACTGCGGGATGGACGAGTTCACCAGCCGCTGACCGGCGAGCCTATCCGGCGTCCCCGCCGCCGGTCCTTTCCTCAGACAATGCGGTTTCGAGACGGCCCACCAGCTCCGCTTGCGCCGGGTTCATGCGCTCGCGGGCCGACGCGGCATCGAACCAGCCGCAGCGGTCCACCTCGGGGTAGGTGATCCAGCGCCCCGAGCCGGGGGGCCATTCCGTTCGCGTCGTGTTGCTCACGATCGCCCCGGCGTCGGCATCTCCCTCCCAGGCCCACGCATGCACCACCTTCCCGCCCTTCTGGCGAATGCTGCCGAGCGGGAGGAACGGTCCGAGCGGCGTGATGCCGGTTTCCTCCGAGAACTCACGGCAGGCGGCGTCCAGCAACCCCTCGCCATCGTCCACGACGCCCTTGGGAATGCTCCACGCGCCGATGTCGCGATCGCGCCAGAACGGGCCGCCGGGGTGCGCCAGCAGGAGCTCCAGCCCGCGGGACCCCCGCCGAAAGAGCAGGAGCCCGGCGCTCACGTTGGGGCGCCGCCGCCGGCCCGCGGACTCGGTCAATGGGCGTCCACCGGCGCGCCGGCGCGCCCGCCGTGCTTGCGCAGGAGAAAGATGGCGGGTGACACCGCGATGAAGCTGATGAGGAGCAGCATCCACGCGTCGTTGTAGCTCAGCATCGTGGCCTGCCGCATCACCTGCTGGTCCAACAGCGCGAGCGCCGCGCGGTGGGCGTTGTCGGGCCCGTAGCCGTGCGCGATCAGGCTCGCGGTGAGCGCCTGGAGCCGCTCGTCCATGAACCGCTGGCCCGGGTAGACGTTGGTCAGGAGGTCCACGCGGTGATACTGGCTGTGCACGGTAAGGTACGTCGCCAGGATCGCGATGCCGAACGAGCCGCCGAGCTGGCGCGCGAGGTTGATGAGCCCCGAGGCCTGCTGCGCCTCGCTTGGCTTGAGGCTGGCGTAGGCCACGTTGTTGATCGGGGTGAAGAGAAAGCCCAGGCCGGCGCCGCGGATGATGAGCGCGAGCCGCACGTCGGGCTCACCCGCCGAGGTCGTGAGATGGCCCAAATCCCACATGGCCCAGACGAAGATCGCGACGCCGATGCCGATCAGCACGCGAGGGTCCACCAGCGGCCGGGCGCCGTTGAGAAGCCGGCCGCAGATGAGTGCGGTAATCGCGGTGGCGATGCCGCCGGGCATGAGGGCCAGGCCGGTCTCCGTCGGCGTGAAATGCAGCAGGTTCTGCGTGAACAGCGGGAAGATGAAGACGCCGCCATAGAGTCCGAAGCCGAGCGCGACGAAGAGGAAGATCGATGCCGCCAGCTCCGAGTTCTTGAGCACGCGGAAGTTCACCACCGGATGCTTGTTGCGCGACGACAGCTCCCACCAGAGCATGGTGAGCAGGCAGGCGCCGGCGAGTATCGTGAGCTGGAGGATCGTCCGGTTGTTGAACCAGTCGTCCCGGTTGCCTTCCTCCAGCACGTACTGCAGCGAGCCCAGCCCGACCGTCAGGAGCGAGATCCCGAGCCAGTCGATCTGCTGCCGCCGCCGCTGCCCCGGCGGGTCCTTGAGGAACGTGGTCACCAGGAAGGTCGAGGCGATCGCGATCGGGACGTTGATGAAGAAGCACCAGTTCCAGGTGTAGTTGTCGGTGATCCAGCCGCCCAGCGTCGGCCCGAGCGTCGGCGCCACGATGATGCCGAGCAGGAAGACCGCCTGCACCATGCCCTGCTGCTCCCGGGGGAAGATCTGGCGGATGGTGGCCTGCGCCGTCGAGAGGAGCGCCGCGCCGCCCGCGCCCTGGACGATGCGCCAGATGACGAGCTCGACCAGCGAATGCGACGTGCCGCAGAGGAACGAGGCGACCGCGAAGAGAATGATCGACGCGGTCAGGTAGCGCCGCCGGCCGAAGCGCTCGGTGAAGAACGCGGTCATCGGGAGCACGACGACGTTGGACAGGATGTAGCCGGTGGCGACCCAGCTGATCTCCTGCGACGTGGCGCCCAGGTTCCCGGACATCTGCGGCAGGGCCACGTTCACGATGGTGGTGTCGAGCACCTCCATGATGGCCGCCGTGATGAGCCCAAGCAGGATGAGCCAGCGGGTGGCGCCGATCCGCTCGGACTCCTCGCCCGAGGCCGCAGCGGGCGCGCCAGGCGCACTCGCGGGGGGTCGTTCCGCGAGGGCGCCCGGCTCAGTCGTCGTCACGCGTCGGTCCGATGGAGGTCATACCGGCGGGAAAACTAGCAGGGCGCCGAGTGGGCTAGCGGGGCCAGGCGCCGAGCAGGCGGCGGACGACGATCAGCTCACCCAGGTGATAGGCGGTGTGATCGATGACGAGGAGGATTTCGCGCAGGTAGGTCTGCCCCGACCCGTGCGGGATGCGCTCGGCGAGATCCACCGACGGGTCCCGCGCGAGCTTCTCGAGCGCCTCGCGGTCATGGCGGATCCCCCGCAGACTCTCGTCCCAGGCCTTGGCCGACGGCGGCTCCGGCGATGCGGGCCAGTAATCGTCCGGCCACTTCATTTCCTCGTAGGCGGGATTGCGGCAGAACTCCAGAATGTCCTGCTGGGTAATCCGGATATGCTCGAGCAGCTGCCAGGGGGAGTACGGCAGCCCACCGGGCGCGCGGCCGCGGAGCTCGGCGGCCAGGCCGGCGACGGCGTCATCGAGGCTGGTATGCGCCTCGGCCCAGTTGAGCGCGCGGGCGAGCAGGTCGCGGAGATCCTGGTCCATGACCGAAGAGTAGCCAGATCCGGGGCCGAGGTTAGGGGCCGTTCCGGCTCTTGCGCTTCGGCATTTGTTCGGGTATGATGGTGCCGCCTCGACCCGGAGGGCCCGTGCTCCATGTGCCTGACCTCGAACGGAAGCTCGACACTCTGATGACGCTGGCCCAGGACGACCGGGACGGCCCTCCGCCGCCGCCCCGCCTGCGCCACGCGCGCGCCTCGGGTTCTCTTGGTCCGCTCAATATCCGCCGGCTTCGGTCGAGCGGCCGGGAAACCCGGCTGCTCCGGATCCTCATGACCAACGCCTGCAGCTACAACTGCCACTACTGCCCCATGCGGCGGGATCGAAACCTGCCGCGCACCCTGCTCAAACCCGAGGAGCTGGT
>JAICJD010000095.1 GCA_025928645.1 Gemmatimonadales bacterium | reverse complement strand
GGATCAATGGTGGGCACCGTTGTGTTGGTGAGCACGCCGTTCCGCCCGCTCACCGCGATCGACACCGACACACTGCCCGACTCATTGGACGGGAGCGGCGTCGGGGTGACCGCCTTGGTGCGGCGCGACGACTCCAGGCTCGACGGGCCCGACACGGCCGAGTTCACGTCGAACGCGGTGACCGCGTAGAAGTACCGCAGGCTGTTCCGCACCCCGTGGTCCACGAACATGAACGGCACGCCCGTGTTCTTGAGCTGAGTGGAGACGCCCTGCGCGATCCGCCCGCGGTTGATGTCCGCGAACGCGGTGTCGAACTTGCCCGGCAGGATCTGCGCGTTGCCGTCCGCCAGGAGCACCCGGTCGCCCGGCTTGACCTGGGTGATGATCCCGGTCAGGTCGATCGGGACCGAGCCCACGAACGGAGAGCCCGGCGCCGGGGTGGAGAAGGCGATGGGGCAGTCGATCTGGACGCCGAGCTCGGGCGCGCAGCCAGGGGTCGGGTTGACCAGTCCGCGGAAGTCGTTGAAGATGCCGCGGCCGGACGCGTCCGGCGCGTAGTCGAACTGGGCGAGGAGCTGCAGCTCGGTCGGGTTGTCCACCCGGCCGCGATAGACCCGGTAGCCCTCCACGTCGAGCCCGCGGAAGTTCGGATCGTACAGGATGTTGGTGACCGGCACACCGGTGGTCGGGTCGATGACCGTCGGCTGGCTCGCCACCTGGAAGAACGGATCGGGCACCGTCTCGGTGGCCGACCGGTTCCACAGCACGGTGACCTGGTTGTCGCCCGGCACCAGGAAGAAGTCGGGGCGCTCCGGGGCGAACGGCAGCAGGAAGTGGGTGTCGAACACCGACTGGGCCACCTTCGCCTTGCCCAGCAGCGAGCCGGGCACCGCGTCGATCTCGGCCTGGGTGACCTGGCCGTTGGCGTCGGCGTCGTTGAACCCGAGATAGCCGGTCATGGTGTCGATCTTGTTCACGCCCGAGTTCATCCGGGCCGGATCGCCCAGGATCGTCAGGTTGGCGTTGCTGGTGGCCGGCTTCACGTCGCAGCCGACGCCCGGGCAGCCCTGGGAGGCGACCGGCGCGGCGAAGATGTACGCCACCACGATCGAGCCCTGGCCGCCCGGGGGCAGGTTGAGCGGGCCGGACGACTCGAAGAACCGCATGTCGGCCGGGCTGCTGATGTTCACGAAGCAGATGTGGGTCGTGACGGGGTCGAGCGAGCAGGAGCCGTCGGACGGGAGGAAGCCGCCCGTAATGTAGCGGTAGAGCTGCTTGTCGTCGTTCGGGTCCTGGATGCTGGACGACCGGGTGAAGGTGCCGAACACCGAGAGGCCCACCTGCTGCTGGGTGACCGGATCGATCGGGCTCTGGAGGAACTTGACGCCGACGAAGCCGACGCCCGGGAAGAACGGCGCGGAGCCGAAGATCGAGGGGTCGAAGGTCCAGCCGAGGCTCGCCGCGTTGCTGAAGGTGTGCTCGTAGGTGTAGCCCATCGCGAACGGCAGGTTCACGCTGGCATAGTTCGCGTCGGCCTGGGCCACGTCCATGTCGGACACCGAGGCGGCGAACAGGTTGTTGATCGCGTAGCCGCCCTCGGGCAGGGTGCCGAACTTGGCGCTGTTGGCGGCCACGAAGTCCTTGCCCTTCTGGGCCAGGATCTCGCGCAGGCCGGGCCGCACGGCCGCGTAGGCCGCCGGGTCGGCGCTGGTGACGTTGTAGAAGGTGTAGATGACGTAGATGATGTCTTCGTTGCCGCTCGGGAAGTTCCAGCCCAGCATGCGGGTCTCGACCGCAATGCCGAGCGGGTGGGCCCGGCTCTCGAGGCGGGACGCATCGCCCTCCCACGAGATGAACCAGAGGTCGCCCTGCGAAGCCGCGATCTGGCCGCGCAGCGACGGATCGAACAGCGCCTCTTCCGCGTCGCCCAGCGGCACCTTGGCGGCGTCGGGCCAGGCCGCGGCGTCGACCGGGTCGGCCGAGGAGAAGATGGGCTGCACCTCGGCGCCGTTGCCGCCGCCGGCGGTGTTGTTGAAGAAGCCGCCGGCCGTATCGCCCGAGAAGGCGTTCTGGCTCTTGGGCAGCGAGTTGTCGACGATGCCGGCGATGTTGATGCCGGAGCCGAAGATGTACTGGTCGGCCGAGCCGCGGGGCCAGATGCCGCCGCCCACGGTCGAGGATCCGGTGGCGCAGATCGAGCCGTCAGAGCCGACGCGGCACTGGACCCGGTTCGGCACGAACACCGTGATCGCGGTCGAGAACAGCCGGAACCCGCGGCCGGGCTTCGGCTTGGCCACGGCGACCGACGATGCGGCGACGCTCAGCGCCAGTGCGGCACTCGCGACCCGCATCAGACTGCGCTGACAACGCGAGAAAAGCATCCCGTCCTCCTTGAGGTGAATCACGGCCCTCCGGCGCGGCACCCCGCCCGAATCGCGGACGGAGTGCCAGGCACGAAGGGGTCAGGTCAGAAGTTGATCTCGAAGCCGAGGCGCGCGCGCCGGCCGGGCGCGGTCATCACCTGGTCGCCGCGGCCCGCGTCGTACAGCGCGTTGATGGCCCGGGTCTGCTCGTCGACCGTGTACGTGCCGTCGCCGTTTCCGAAGCGCTCCTCCGCCCGGATCAGGTACAGGCAGTTGGCGGCCTGCGGCGTGGCGTTGTGGTTGGAGACCCACGCCGAGCAGTCCTCGTGCGCCGCCGGCAGCACGATCGCGCCGTCGGGACCGGCCGCGTTGTTGGCGTCACGCTCCGACGCCAGGTCGTCGAGGTCGGCCTTCAGGTTGAGCGCCCGCTCGGCGTCGTTGCGCACGTCGCCGTTCACCGCGAACACCTGGATCACGTTCTTCCAGTTGAGCAGGTTGCGAACGTCGAGATAGGCCGTCAGGTCCAGCTTGCCCAGGCCGAAGCCCTTGGTGAGCTTGGCGTTGAGCTCCTTGAACGACGGCAGCCGCTGGGTGTTGATGCCCTCGGGGAACAGGCGCACGCAGTTCTCGATCGAGAGGACGCTCTCCTCCTCGTCGCTCACGCCGCACTTGCTGTACGCCGTGCCGCTGGTGTAGCGGAACGTGGTGAAGATGCTGGTGTTGCCCAGGACCTTCCCGGCGGTGGTTCCCTTGTTCCAGTCGCGCGGCAGGCTGAGCGAGAAGGCGCTCGTCAGCGTGTGCGGCCGGCTGTTGTCGGTCGGCAGGATGCCCTGCGGGGGCGGCTGCGCGCCGTTGTTGCCGCCGACCTGGTTCACGATGCGCGACCCGTAGTTGGTGTAGGTGAACGGATCGGAGCCCGTGTTCTTGGCCTGCTGGTACGAGTACGCGACCGTGCCGTTGAAGTAGTTGCCGAAGCGCCGGTCGAGCCGGACGTCCACGCCGCGCACGTTGCCGAAGTCCAGGTTGGTCAGGATCCGGAAATCGTTGTCGCGGTTGAGCGCCGGGTCGAACAGGGTGACCAGGCGGGCGGCCGGATCGGAGACGATGTCCTTGTTGTACGCCGCCACGTCCAGCACCATGTCGTCGCTGAACGCGTGCCGGATGCCGAACTCGAAGGCGATGGTCTTACCGAAGTCGAGGTCGCTGCCGTACACCTGGTTGGTGTTGGTGTTGCCCAGGTCGGTGTTGATGCCGCCGAGCAGCAGCGCGAAGTCGGGCGTCTCGACCTGGTGCGAGTACGACAGGCGGAAGTTGGTCCGGTCGGTGACCGGGAACGACACCTGGATGTGCGGGCTGAGGTAGTTGTGGCTCTTGTCGCGCACGAACAGCGCCGTCGGGTTGGCCGGATCGAACCCGGGCATCGAGCTGATCCGCGGGAACGCGTAGTGGTTGCCGCCCGTGTCCACGGCGAAGGGACGGCTGGCGCGGCTGTCGTAGAAGTCGTACCGGAGGCCGCCCACCACCACCACGTCGCCCAGGTCCAGCCGGTCTTCCACGAAGCCGTTCCACCGGATGGGCTTCTCCCGGTAGGCGTCGCTGAAGAACTTGCTGGCGAAGAAGAACGAGTAGCTGTCGATGTGGTACTGGGTGAACTCGCCGCCGAACTTGAGCCGGTTGTAGCGGTCGGCCTGCCAGTCCAGCGTGGCCCGTCCGATATAGCGCTTCTCCTCGTACATGTTGAGCGCCGACGTGCCGCCCGGGTTGTTCCCCGGCCCGCCGCCCTCGGCGAAGATCCAGGTATCGCCGTTCAGCGTATTGGCGAATCCCTGGAACGCGCCGTACAGGCCGTAGGCGTCGTTGCGGACGTTGTCGATCAGGCTGTAGGCGCCGCCGTTGTTGGCGTCGAACGGCGTGATGCGGCCCTGGTTCAGCCGGACGTTGTTGATCAGCTCGTCGGTGATCGGGAAGTTGTTGTTGTCGAACTGGAAGTGCATCGGGCTGATGATGAACCCGCCGAACGGATCCTGGGTATCGAGCGAGCTTTGCGGGTCGAGCGGCGCCTGGATGTTACGGTCGATCTGGTACGACAGCGCCACGTCGAGGGCGAGGGCGCGCTCGGCGCTCTTCGACAGGTTCTGGGTCCAGTTCAGGGTCGAGACCCAGTTCCGCTGGTTGAAGCCCTGCTGCGAGGGCACGTACGCCAGGTTGTTCAGGTAGCGCACGGTGAACGGGAAGCGGTGCCCGTGGTTCCGGCTGGTGGCGACGCTGAGCGCGACCCGCGAGCCGGTGCCGTAGGTGTAGTTGAGCTTGCCCGACGCGGTGTAGAGCGTCGTGGCGGTGGCCGGCAGCCGGACGCCGTTGCAGTCGAGGCCGTAGTTGTTGCGGATGTCGTTGATGGCCTTGGCGTCGCTGCCGTTCACCCCGTCGGCGCCGGCGGTGCTGAACGCGTCGCAGGAGCCGCGCGAGATGGCGTAGCGATACACCGGCACCTGGGTGGTGTCGGAGGTGAGGGACTCATCCTCGGTGGTGTTCGGATCGTCCAGCGTGTTCACCTGGGCCACGGTGGTGTCGACCCCGGCCGCGACGAAGATGGGCGTGTTCTGGCTGTTGAAGCCGTCTTCGGCGGCCTGGTGCCCCTCGAGGGTGCCGCTCAGCGCGAAGGTGAGGCGGCCGGCGAGCGGCCCGCTGAAGGCGCCTTCCAGCTTGTTGAAGCCGGGGCCGTGGTTCACGCCGAAGGGGGCGTCGGACTCGACCGAGAACGAGCCCACGTAGTCGGGGCCGCCGGTCTTGGTGACGATGTTGATGATGCCCGACTTGGCGTTGCCGAACTCGGCCGAGGACGACCCGGTGGTGACCGAGGCCTCCTCGAACGAATTGGTGCCGAGGCTGAGCGTGGTGGCGGCGGCGCCGGCGAACCGGTCGCCCCGGTAGCCGGCCTGCACCGGCACGCCGTCCACGTAGGTGGCCGCTTCGTTGAGGCGGCCGCCGCGGATGGACAGGTTGCCGTTGTTGTCGGCGGTGACGCCCGGCTGGAGCTGGAGCACCTGATTGAGGCGGTCGACCGGGAGGGCGTCGGCGAACTGGCCGTCGATCCGCTGCTTGGTGGTGACCTCGTCGCGCGGGACCAGCGGCTGGGTTTCCTGGACGACGGTGATCTCCTGCAGTTGGACCGCCGTCTGCTCGAGCTGGACATCGACCGTGATGGTCTGCCCGGCCAGGACCTTCACGCCCTCGACCTGGGTGGACTTGTAGCCGATGAAGTTAGCCCGGACCGCCACCGTCTGCGCCGGGACGTTGTTGATGAAGTAGTAGCCCTGGGGATTGGTGAGGGCGTTGAACGCCGTCCCCACGATGAATACCTGGGCGTTGGCGATGGGCGCGCCGGCCTGATCGCGTACCCGGCCTTCGATCTTACCCGTCGCGGATCCCTGGGCCAGGAGCGTGCCCGCTCCGAGTCCCAGCGCGACTGCCGCGCACGCGATGACCCGCGCAACGCATGCGAAGGCGCTGACACGGCAATGCTTCATGGATACGTCCTCCAAAGGCGTGAACCTGCACGTGCGACCGACCGTGAGTGGGGAGCGCGATGGTCCCCGAGGCTCCGTGGCCATGTTCGAGATGCGCCTGCTGTGGGAGTACGTCCTACGTCGGATGAGGGGAGCGCGATGCCTGTTTCGTGATGCCGTCCATCGGCACCGTACATCGCGTGCGACGACCGCGGCCCGGTCGGCGCAGCCTAATATGGAGCGCGTAAAATTTCGTGTCAAGCAAACGTCGCGCGGCGCGGCCCGCCGCGGAACGTCGCCGTAACTCTCTGAAACCGTACCAGTTGCCTTGTGAAACACATCCGGGCTTCACGCGTCGCGGCGGTGCGGGTGCGCTGGCGGGATGGCCGAGCCATCGGGGGCGCGGAACGAACGGCGGCGACGCGGGGCGGACGAGATGTGTGACGGGGTGTTTCGACGGACGCGATTCTAATGCGCGTGGGCGCGTTTGGGAAGAGGGGAGACGGTCGGACAGGCAGACGGTCGGACGGGCAGACGGTCAGGTGGGCGCCGCTCTTCATCCCGACCCCGAACAGCGCGAGGGGGCGGGACCTGGGCCGCGGGTCCCGAACCTCGCGTCGTTCCGGACAGGTGCGGACGCCCGTGAGCTTTTGCGCATTGGACCCGGACACCACCAGTTGTTGTGGTGCTGGGTTCGGTGCTCGATGCGCTCCCTGCCCCGATCCCTCCGTGTCTCCGTGGTAAAAAGTCCTCGGACTCAACCGCGGGGCGAGCTCGGAGCGCGGGCGGAGGTCAGGCGACCCGGGCAAGGTCCCTCGCTGCGCTCGGGATGAAAAGCAGCGCCGCCTGCCCGGCTATTTTCTGATAAGCTCGGTCTGCGGCTTCCCCGGCGTCACCTGAGGCCCGTCACTTCCCCAGTGCATGTTGACCTCGCTCCGGACCCCGAACTCGCCCGGCAGGTAGATCCCGGGTTCCACCGAGAAACCTACGCCCGGGATCAGTCTTCGGTCGTCGTGGGTCTCGTAGTCGTCGAGGTGGGGGCCCGAGCCGTGGAGGTCGCGGTCGATCGAGTGGCCGGTGCGGTGGACGAACCGATCGCCGAAGCCCGCGGCCTCGATGACCCCGCGGGCGGCGCGGTCGGCCTCGTAGCCTGCGATCGGGCGGCCGGCGGCGGCCGCGTCCCGCACCGCGGCGATGGCGGCATCGCGCGCGTCGCGCACCGTGGTCCATACCTGCTCGACCTTCTCCGGCACCCGCTCGCCCGCGAACCCCATCCAGGTCTGGTCGGCGAACACCGTGGTGAGCCGGCGGCCGGCCCAGAGGTCGAGCAGCACGACGTCGCCCGCGCGGAGCGCCGCGTCCTTGCCGGCGTGGGGCTCGTAGTGCGGGTTGGCCGAGTTGGGGCCGAAGCCGACGATGGGCAGGGTGTCGAAGGCGAGCCCGCGGGCTTCCGCCGCCTGGACCACCCGCGCCTGCAGCGCGGTCTCGGTGAGGCCCGTGCCGCCCTCGCGGACCGCGCGCGCCAGCTCGGCCCGGGCCACGTCGGCCAGCACCTCGGCCGCGAAGCGGTGGTCCTCGGTCTCCGCGGCGGTCCAGGCGGAGGCGAACCGGCTCACCATGGCGCCGGACGGGACGATCGTGGCGCCGAGCCGCCGGAGCAGCTCGACCACGCCGAAGGGCACCCGGTCGAGGTAGGGCACGGCGTCCTCGGGCGAGATCTCCATCGCCAGGCGCTTCCCGGCGACCACCGAGCCGAGGGCCGCGTGCAGCTCCTCCCAGCGGGCGTAGGGCAGCACCTTTCCAGGAAAGTCGGCCAGCGGACCCAGCTCGATCCGGTGGGCCACGGCCACCGGGTCGCCCTCGCGCGGCAGCAGCACGAACAGCCGGCGGGTGTTGAGCCCCTCGAGCTCGAGCACCCGGGCCGCCACCGGGTTCATGCCGTGGAAGGCGTAGAGCAGCCAGCCGTCGGCGCCGGCCGTGGCCAGGGCCTCGCGCAGCGCGGCGCGGTCGGGGATCACTCGTAGACCTCGGCCGCCGCCGTCTGCCACACGCAGGCGTCGTCCCCGCGGGAGCGGCAGCTCGCGTGGAGCATGGCGCCCTCGAACGCGGTGAGGCAGCGGAGCAGCTCGCCGTAGGCGGAGCCGTAGAAGGCGCAGGCGGCGCCGTCGGGCACGGCCAGGATGGAGAGCGGCTCGGCCATCCGCACCTCGGTGCCCTGCGCGGGCGCGCGGAGCTCGCCGCCGAACACCGTGCGGGCGAGCCGCGCGGCCGACCGGAGCGACACCCGGCGCGCCACCCCGGCCGGCGATACCCGGGCGAGCGTGCGGGCCGAGCGGCTCCGGGAGCGGGCGGCATAGCGCGCGGCGCGGCGGCCCGCGTCGGCGAAGACCAGCGGCGCGTCGGGCCGGCGGCTCACCAGCCGGAGCACGCTCACCACCTCGTCGAGCTCGACCCCGGCCACCTTTTCGGCGGCGGCCCGGTAGCGCTGGATCTGCGCGGCGACGGTGGGGCTGAGGCCGAGCCGGCGGACCACGATCTCCTCGGCCAGCTCGTCGAGGCCGTCCTCGACGGGCGTGTCGAGGTTCCGGAGGGCCTCGAGAAGGCTGAGCGGCAACAGCGCGGGCACGGCGACGGGTGTGGGCACGGTGGCTCGCAAATTAATGCGGTCGGCGTGGGCCACAATTCGGGGGACGCCCGGATGCGTTGCCGCGGCGGTCCGGGTCCCTGACAGTTCACCACGGAACCACGGAAAACACGGACAACGGCCACGGAAACGGCTGGTGGTGTGACCGCACACCAGTGGAGCTCGGGGCTGATGGACAAAGCGAACCACGGAGGCACGGAGACGGCCACGGAAAAAGCTTGAGGTCAACCGCACACCACCGAGGTCTCGTTTCACGAACAGCGTCGGTGTGCCGTTCACTACCGTCGGTTCTCCGTGGCCGTCTCCGTGCCTTCCGTGCCTCCGTGGTTCGCTTGTTCACCTAGCGACGGAACCGACCGGTGTGCCGTTGACCAAAGGCTTCTTTCCGTGGCCGTTGTCCGTGTTTTCCGTGGTTCCGTGGTGAACCGTCAGGGACCCGGAACTCCCGGTCCCGTGACCCCGCTCGCCGGGAGTGAGCTGTGCAACCGGGTTACATTCTCTCCATGGCCGAGCCGACCACCGCCGGACCCCAGTTCGACGCCGAGGCGTTGCCTCATCTCGATGCGCTGTATCGCGTCGCGCTCCGGCTCACCAGCGACCCGAGCCAGGCCGAGGACCTGGTCCAGGACACCATGCTCAAGGCCTACCGCGCCTGGCGGCAATACCGCCCGGGCACCAACGCCCGGGGCTGGCTGCTCACCATCCTCCGCAACACGTTCATCAACGACTACCGCCGCCGGAAGCTCGAGCCGGTCGCCACCGACATCGAGGCGGTCGAGCCGCACGCGCTCTACCGCCACGTCGAGGAGGTGGACCCCGAGGGGGCGTTCTTCTCCCAGATCGTGGACGACAAGGTGCTCGAGGCGGTGGACGCGCTGCCGCCCGACTTCCGCGAGGTGCTGGTCCTGAGCGACATGGAAGGCATGAGCTACGGCGAGATCGCGGAGGCGCTGCACATCCCGGTCGGCACGGTGAAGTCGCGCCTGTTCCGGGCGCGGCGGCAGCTGCAGACCGCGCTGTACCAGTACGCCGTCGAGACGGGCATCATCCCGGCCCGGGAGACGCACCATGGGTGACTCGATCAACTGTCGCGAGGCACACGCCCGGCTGCACGACTACCTCAAGCAGGAGCTGACCCCCGAGCTGGCCGAGGAGGTGCGGGCCCACCTGGAGAAATGCCGGCCCTGCTTCAAAGAAGCGCGGTTCGAGCAGAGCTTCCTCGTCATGCTCGCGACCACGTCGCGGAAGACGTCCTGCCCGGGGAAGCTGCGCGAGAAGATCCTGACGGCGCTCCGCGCCGAGATGGAGCGCGGCTGAGCGGGCCGGCGCCCGCGGGCGCCGCCCTCCTCGCCGCGCTGGTCGCGCTGCTCGCCTGGCGGGCCCGGGCGCTCACGGCGGGTGGCGCGCTGGCCGCGGCAATCGTGGGAACCCTGGTCCTGCTCGGGACCGGATGGGCGGGCGGCGCGGTGCTGGCCGCCTTTTTCGTCTCCAGCACGGCGGTGGGCCGGGCGGTCCCGGAGCGGCCGAGACTCGACGAGAAGAGCGAGCGGCGCGACGCGGCGCAGGTCGTGGCCAACGGCGGCCCCGCGGCGCTGGCGGCGCTCGCGGCGCTGGTGCCTGCGGGCCCTGGAATAAACCGGCCCGGTCTCGCGGTCTGGATCGTAACGGCCAGCCTCGCGGCCGCGGCCGCCGACACCTGGGCCACGAGCATCGGAGGCCTGAGCCGCACGGCGCCACGCCGGCTCTGGTTCGGGAGCGTCGTCGAGCCCGGGACCAACGGCGGGATGACGGCGGCCGGAAATGTCGGCGCGCTGGCGGGCGCGGCGCTGGTGGCCGGCGTCGGGGCGCTGGCGGCGGGCATGCCCGCCCTTGCGCCGGCCGGGACGCTGGTAGGTTTCGCCGGGATGCTGGTGGACTCGGCGCTCGGCGCGTTGGTCCAGGGACGGTTCCGCTGCGGCGCCTGCGACGCCGAGAGCGAGTGGCGGGTGCACCGGTGCGGCGCGCGCACCGTCCGGATCGGAGGGCTCGCGTGGCTGGACAACGACGGAGTGAACCTCGCCGCCACGGCGATCGCGGCCGGGCTCGGGGCGGTCGCGTGGCGGCTTTCGGGCGGGTGACGAGGGGGCGGCGGGGCTCCGGGTCCCTGACAGTTCACCACGGAACCACGGAAAACACGGACAAGGGCCACGGAAACTGCTGGTGGGTGACGGCACACCGGCCGGTTCCTTCGCTCGGTGAAAAGCACCCACGGAGACCTCCGTGGTGAATCGGTTCCTCAAGGCATGAACTCAACCGGTGTGCCGTTGACCAAAGGCTTTTTTCCGTGGCTCTTGTCCGTGTTTTCCGTGGTTCCGTGGTGAACTGTCAGGGACCCGGAACCCCGGATACGATCGACGTGCTCGTCGTCGGCGCGGGGCCGGGCGGGAGCGCGACGGCGGCGCTGCTCGCGCGGCAGGGCTACCGCGTGCGGCTGGTGGACCGGGCGGCGTTCCCCCGCGACAAGGCGTGCTCGGAGTACATGAGCCCGGAGACGGTGCGGCTGCTCGACGGGCTCGGCGTGGTCCCGGCGCTCGAGGCCGCGGGCGCGATGCCGCTCGACGGGACCGCGGTCACGGCGCCGCGCGGCGGCCGGCTGCTCGGCCGGTTCATCGGCGCGGGAGCGGCCTACCGGGCGACCGGGCTCGCCGTCTCCCGCCGGGTCATGGACCATGCGCTGGTGAAGGCCGCGCGGTCGGCCGGCGCGGCCGTGTCGGAGCGGACCGCGGTGGAGGAGCTGCTGTACGACAGCGGGGCCGTCGCGGGAGCGGTGGTGCGCGACGCGGACGGGCGGCGGCACGCGGTCCGCGCCCGGCTCACCGTCGGAGCCGACGGGCTCCGGTCGGTCGTGGCGCGGCGCATCGGGCGCCGGCGGCACGGGCGGCTCCGCCGGCTCGCGTTCGTGGCCCATGTCGAAGGCGTGCGCGACATGGAGCCGGTGGCCGAGCTGCACGTGGGCCGGAGTGGCTACGTCGGGCTCAACCGGATCGGCGGGGGCCGCACCAACGTCGCGGTCGTGGTCCCGGCGGATCGCGGCGCGGAGGCGAAGGGCCGCCCGGAGGCGTTCTTCCTGGGGGCGCTCGAGGCGTTCCCCGCGGTGGCGCGGCGGGTTGCCGGTGGCGCGCTCGCGCGGAAGGTGCTCGCGACCGGGCCGTTCGCCGCGTGGTCCGGCCGCATCGTGGCCGACGGCGCGGCGCTGGTCGGCGACGCGGCCGACTTCTTCGATCCGTTCACCGGCGAGGGGATCTACAGCGCGCTCCGGGGCGCCGAGCTGCTGGCCGCGTCGGCCGGCGCCGCGCTGGCCGGCGGCGGGCCGGTGACGGCGGCCGGGCTCGCGGGATACCGGCGGGCGCGGCGCCGCGCCTTCGCCGGCAAGTGGGCGATCGAGCGGATCATCGGCTACGCGATGCTGTGCCCCCCGCTGTTCGACCGCGCGGTGGCGCGGATCGGGCGGCGGCCCGGCATGGCCGACACGCTGATCGGCGTCACCGGCGACCTCGTTCCCGCGCGGCGGGTGCTCAACCCGCTGTTCTTCGCGAGGATGCTCTTCTGACCCGCACGGCCGTCGATGCCCCCCATTTCCGCGAGCTGATGGGCCGCTTCGCCACCGGGGTCACCGTGCTCACGGTGCGCGAGGCCGAGGGGCGGCCCGCGGGCATGACCGCGAGCAGCCTCGCGTCGGTGTCGCTCGACCCGCCGCTCGTCTCGGTGTGCGTGGAGCACACGGCCGATCTGCACGCGCTCATCATCGCCGCGCCCGACTTCACGGTGAACATCCTCGAGAGCGGCCAGGAGGAGCTGGCCCGCCGGTTCGCCGACCCGCACGAGGACCGATTCGCGGGCGTGGGGTATCACCTGGGTCCGGACGGCCAGATCCGGCTCGACGGCGCGCTGGCGCACATCGAGTGCGCGCGGTTCACCACCTACGCCGGCGGCGACCACACCATCGTCATCGGGCGGGTCACGGGCGGCGACGCCCACGCGGGGCATCCCCTCCTCTACTACCGCGGCGGCTACGCCGCGCTCGCATGACACCGATCGAGCCGCTCGCGCCGAGCCCGGTGGGGATCGAGCTGCTGGACGACCCGGCGGCGGACCCGGCGGCCGTGGCCGAGTCGCTGCGGAACATCGGGCGGGCCAACCGGTGGTACGGCGGTACGGCGGCGGTGGGGCACGGGCTGGCGCGGGCGCTCGCGGGCACTCCGCGCGAGAGCCGGCTCACCCTGGCCGACCTCGGCACCGGTCTGGGCGACATCCCCCGCGCCGCCGCGCGCTGGGCCCGGCGGCGCGGGTTCCGGCTGGAGCCGGTCGGGCTCGAGCGGAGCCGGGTGGCGGCGCGGCTCGCGGGGCGCGGCGGGGTGCCGTGCGCGGTCGGCTGCGTCGGCGCGCCGCCGTTCGGGGACAAGTCGGTGGACGTGGTGATCGTGAGCCAGGTGGCGCACCACCTGTCCCACGAGTCGGCGGTGCGGCTGTTCCGGACCTGCGACCGGCTCGCCCGGCGCGCGGTGGTGATCGCGGATCTCCGCCGGGGACGGTTCGGGCCGGCGGTGTTCTGGGTCGGGGCGAAGGCGCTCGGTTTCGATCGGACCACCGTGGCCGACGGGATGACCTCGCTTCGGCGGGGGTACACGGCCGAGGAGCTGGGCGCGCTGCTGGCGCGGGCGGGAGTGCGGGCGACGGTGGAGCGGCGGCCGGGGTTTCGCTTGGTCGCGGTGTGGAGGCCAGCGTGAAGGCGGGCGGGCGAGCGGGCGCATGTTCGCGGATCGGAGTCGCGCTGGGAGTCGCGCTGGGAGTCACCCTGAGCGAAGCGAAGGGGCCATGCGTCAGCTCATGCCCCCTTTCGCTTCGCTCAGGGTGACTCCCAGGGTGACTCCGAAGCGGACTCCCTCCACGCCATGCGCACCGTCGATCGCCTGCTCATGCGCGCCCCGCTCGCGCGGGTGCTCGACGCCGCGGTGAGCGTGGAGCGCTGGCCCGAGTGGCTGCCGCACTACCGCTGGGTGCGCCGGCTCCGCCGGGAGGGCGACGGCGGGCTGGTCGAGATGGCGGCGTGGCGACCGTTCGGGCCGGTGAAGTATCCCACGTGGTGGGTCTCGGAGATGTGGGTGGACCGCTCTGCGCCGGCGGTCCACTACCGCCACGTGCGCGGCGTCACCACGGGGATGGACGTGGTCTGGCAGATATCCCCCGCGGGCGACGAGACGGAAGTGACGATCGTGCACGACTGGACCGGGCCCCGCTGGCCGCTCGTCGGAACCGCCGCGGCCTCGTGGGTCATCGGTCCGGTCTTCATCCATGGCATCGCATCGCGGACGCTGGCGGGCATCCGGCGGGCGGTAGAGAGGGCGACATGAGCGAGCCGCGCCGGGTGGTGATCACGGGCATCGGGGCGATCACGCCGATCGGCCTGGGAGTGGACGGCCTGTGGACCGGGCTCAGGCGCCGGACCTCGGCGGTCCGCTGCATCACGCGATTCGACCCCACGGTCTTCAAGTCGAGAATCGCGGGCGAGGTGGCGGACTTCGCGCCGAGCGACCACATCGAGGAGCGGCGCGCGCGGCGGCTGGATCGCTACTCGCAGTTCTCGATCGCCGCGACCCGCATGGCCCTGGCCGACGCCGCGCTCGACCTCGGGCGCGAGGACCCGGACCGGGTGGGCGCGATGATGGGCACGGCGCTCGGCGGCGTGGCCCACGGCGAGCGCAACTACCACGCGTTCCTCACCGAGGGGCCGCGGGCGGTGGACCCG
This sequence comes from Gemmatimonadales bacterium, assembly GCA_025928645.1. GTDB lineage: Bacteria > Gemmatimonadota > Gemmatimonadetes > Gemmatimonadales > GWC2-71-9 > CAVVWJ01. Next base: position 459 of record JAICJD010000095.1, on the reverse strand, counting down.
GCGCTCGCGCTCACGGTGTTCGCCGGCGCGGCGAGCTGCAACATCGCGATCGAGTTCGGCTGCACCGGCCCCAACTCGACCAACGGGATGAGCTGCGCGTCGGGGGCGATCGCCATCGGCGACGGGTTCCGCGCCATCGTCCGGGGCGACGCCGACGTGATGATCGCGGGCGGCGCGGAGGCGCCGCTCGCCCCGCTCTGCTTCGGCGCGTTCGCGATCATCCGCGCGATGTCCACCCGGAACGAAGACCCGGCGCACGCCAGCCGGCCGTTCGACGCGGGGCGGGACGGCTTCGTGATGGCGGAGGGCGCGGCGGTGTTGGTGCTCGAGGAGCGCGGGCGGGCGCTCGCCCGGGGCGCGCCGATCTACGCGGAGCTCTGCGGGTTCGGGCTCACCAACGACGCGCACCACATGACGGCGCCCCGGCCCGACGGGCGGCAGGCCGCGCGCGCGATGCGG
>JAICJD010000068.1 GCA_025928645.1 Gemmatimonadales bacterium | reverse complement strand
GCCGGCCATGGTGGAGCTGATCAAGTCGCCCGACGACCCGATCTGGCGGCAGTACGTCCCCACGGTCGAGGAGCTCGACATCCGGGACGGCATCGTGGACTCGCTCAACGAGGACGCGGACAGCCCGGTGCCCAACATCACCCACCGCTATCCCGACCGGGCGCTGTTCCTGGTGTCGCCGGTGTGCGCCAGCTACTGCCGCTTCTGCACCCGCCGGCGCAAGGTGGGCGACCCGGAGAAGATCCCGATGTCGCAGTTCGAGAGCGCCTTCCGCTACCTCGAGGAGCACACCGAGATCCGCGACGTGATCATGAGCGGCGGCGACCCGCTGCTGCTCAACGACCGGCGGCTCGAGGCCATCCTGACCCGGCTCCGCGCCATCCCGCACCTCGAGATCATCCGGATCGGAAGCCGGGTGCCGTGCCACCTGCCCGAGCGGATCACGCCCGAGCTGTGCGAGATGCTCAAGCGGTTCCACCCGCTCTACATCAACACCCACTTCAACCACCCCGACGAGCTCACCCCCGCGGCCGTCGCCGGGCTCGGCCGGCTGGCCGACGCCGGCATCCCGCTCGGCTGCCAGACCGTGCTGCTCAAGGGCGTGAACGACGATCCCGATGTCATGAAGCTGCTGATGCAGCGGCTGCTCAAGGCCCGGGTCCGGCCCTACTACATCTACATGGCCGACCAGGTCGCCGGCGCCGAGCACTTCCGCACCACGGTGCAGACGGGCATCCGGATCATGGAGGCGCTCCGCGGCTGGACCAGCGGCCTCGCCAACCCGCACTTCGTGATCGACGCCCCGGGCGGCGGCGGGAAGATCCCGCTGCTGCCGGAGTACGTGGTGAGCATGAGCGACGACGAAGTCGTGCTGCGGAACTTCCGGGGACAGCAGTACGTGTACCGGCAGCCGCGGGAGGCGGAGGTCATCGAGCTGGAGAAGCCAGGGAAGCGGGCTCGGCCTAGACGGAAGAGCGCTTAGTGAGAGGCGAGCAGGCGAGCAGGCGAGCGGGCGAGCGGGCGAGCTGGTACCCGCCATCCCTAACGCCGAGCCTTCATCCCGACCGACCGCCCACCTGACCGCCCGCTCGCCTGCTCGCCCGACCGCCTGTCTTCACTCCCTTGTCCCTTCGCTGCGCAGGTTCTTCACCGAGTCGGCGCCCTTGGTGGCGTAGTGGGCCACCGTCGTGCCGACGAGCTTCCCGTTCTCCAGACGGAAGACGCTGTGGGTCGTGACCTTGAGGCCCTTCCGCAGCACGCTCTCGTAGGGGCCGGCATCGCTCACGAGGCTGTCGCCGTCGACGGCGGATTTGGTCTTGATGGCGGGACGCTTGGGCAAGTGGAGCGTCGAGCCGGAGGGGCCGATGTCCAGCTCGTACTCCACCAGCGCGCTGTCGCTCCCCTCCGCCATGGTGCGCATCTTCCACTTCCCCTGGAGGTCGGCCATCGAGAGCGGGGCCGGCGCCGCCGGTGCCGGAGCGGGCGCGGCGGCCGCCATCCCGGTGTCTGCCACCGTCGCGCTCGAGTCGGGCAGGGCGGATTGATCACCCTTCTTGCCGCAGGCAAGCAGGATGGCCGCACAACAGCAGATGCCGATGCGACGCATGCTTCCTCCATTGTCAGGGGGACGGCGGGGTAAACTTGATGCAGGGTGCGAGCGAGAACCTACGGGCCAGAGCAGCAGTCGGCAAGACACGATGTCCTGAGTGAGGACCACAAACCCGCTCGGTGTGCCGTCTCGCTCACCGATTCGCCTTCCACCCCCTCAGCCCGCTCGCCCAACTGTACGGATCGATCTCCACATTCTGCACTCGGTTCGACACCACCGCCACGTTCGCCGGCGCGTAGAGGAAGATCGCCGGGGCATCGGCGTTGAGCGTGTCCATCGCCTCGCGGTAGAGGCGCCGCGCGTCGTCGACCTTGGCGGCGCGGGCGGCGCGGGTGAACAGCGCGTCGAACGCGGGGTTCGCGTAGTGGCCATAGTTGAGCTCGCCCCAGCCCGCGCGGGTCCACTGGTCGGCCAGGCCGCGCGGGGTCGGCTCGTCGAGCCAGGCGCCGATGTAGCTGTCGAATTGTTCCTTGGCGAGCCGCTCCTGGAATACCGGGAAGTCCACCGCCGTCACCGTCACCGCCGCGCCGACCGCCTGCCACATCGCCTGGAGCGCGACGGCGAGCTGCCGGCGGGTCGGGCTCGTGCCCGGGACCAGGATGTCGAACGAGAGCGGCCGTGATCCGCGGCGCCGGACGCCCGAGCTGTCCGCGCGCCAGCCGGCGGCCTCGAGCGCCTTGTCCGCCCTGGCCGTGTCGAACGGGATGGTGCGGATACCGTCGTCCCAGATCCAGAGGAGCTGCGACATCGGGCCGGGCGGCGCCTTGGCCTCGCGCCCGAACGCCGAGCGCGCGAGCGTCTCGCGGTCCACCGCCAGCGCCAGCGCGCGCCGGGTGGCGGCGTCGGCGAAGAGCGGGCGCGCGTCGCGCGCGGAGCCGCGCCCGGCATCGCGCCCGCCCTGGATGCGGAAACCGAGGAAGCCGTAGGTGGCGGAAGGATACGGGAGCAGCCGGAGCGTCGAGTCCCCGGCGGCCCGCTCGGCGTTCCTGGGGCTGCCCGCGGTCTCGAGCAGGTCGGCCTCGTGGCTCAGCACCAGGTTGAGCGCGGCGTCGGGATCGGCGGTGAAGCGCCAGACGGCGGTGTGGATCGGCGGCGGCGTCTTGCCGCCCGCGGTGTCGGCCACGAGGCGCACGTACTCGCCGCGCTTCCACTCGGCGAGGCGATACGGCCCGCTGCCGACCAGGTGCGCGATCGCGGTGTCGGCCGGCCACCGGTCGCGCGGGAGCGCCGACCAGATGTGCGCCGGGATGATGCGCACGTGATAGGTCGCATCGTACAGCTCCTCGGCTGAAGGCGACTTGAACCGAACGAGCACCGTCGCCGAATCCTCCGGGATTGCGGTGACCTTGCCCGCGAGGTAGGGGCGCGCCGGCGCGTCGAGCACCGAGTCGCCGAAGGCCTCGAACGAGAAGCGCACGTCCTCCGCGGTCACCGGACGGCCGTCCTGCCAGCGCGCGCCGGGCCGGAGATGGAACCGCCAGGTCACCGAGTCCACCCGCTCCCAGCTCGAGGCGAGGGCGGGATGGTACGCGGCAGTGTCGATCGGCGCGCCGCCCGGCGCGAGGTCGGCCAGGCGCTCGTAGATCTGGTCGCCGATGTCGCGGGCGACGGTCTCGACCGCGAGCGGCGGCAGCAGGTGCGACGGCTCGCCCGTTGCCGCGACGACGACGGTGCCGCAGCGACGGCACTCGGAGCGGTCGGGGCGGCAGGCGGCGGCCAGAAGGAGGAGGGCGAGGAGGAGGCGCATTGGCAGGCGATCAGGCGGTCAGGCGGCCGGGCTGGCGGGTGGACGGTCGCGCGGTCGGGCGAGCGGTCAATCCATCCACAGGGCGATCGTTCCATACATAAGGAAAGACGGCGGCATCGCTCGACCACAGGACGACGGACGCGGAAAGGAAGCTCAACCCGGTGAGTCACGCCAGGGTGGACCGCAGCGATACACGCTGGAATGTTTCGTTCCAGCGCCGGGGGTTCCGGGTGCGGGCACCGTCGCGCTATCTTCTTGCACGATAATTTCTTGCGTTGCTGTGCCCGATCGGCATGCCGGTTGCCTTCGAGGGGCTCGGTTCGCATCCCACGCCACTTCTCGGAGAGACCATGCGCCATCCCCTTGCCGGTTCCGCTGCCGCCGCCGTCCTCGCCACCGCCGTGCTCGCCGCCTGCGGCGACTCGGTCGGGATCTCGACCAGCGGCCAGGTGAACCTGTCCACGGCCACCCGCCCCGCGTCCAGCTCCGCGGTCGCCACGAGCGGCGCGTCCGCCGCGGTGTCCGTTCCGCCACTCACGCTTACCGATGGCACCAACACACTGGCCATCACCGACGTGCAGCTCGTCCTGCGCGAGGTCGAGCTCCGCCGCGCCGACGAGTCCGCGTGCGGCGAGTCGGGCAGCGGCGACGACCGCTGCGAGAAGCTCGAGCTCGGCCCCGTCCTGCTCGACCTCCCGCTCGGCGTCGGGGCCACGCACGTGTTCAGCGCCCAGGTCGCGGCCGGGACCTACGACGAGATCGAGTTCGAGATCCACAAGCCGTCGGACGACGACGCGAGCGACGTCGCCTTTCGCCAGGCGCACCCCGAGCTCGACGGCGTGAGCATCAAGCTGACCGGCAGTTACAACGGGCAGGACTTCACCTACACCAGCGACCTCGACGCGGAGCAGGAGATCGAGCTCAGCCCGCCGCTCGTCACCAGCGACACCGGCTCCGCCGACCTCACGCTGCTGGTGGACCTGGACCGTTGGTTCCGCGACGGCGCGGGGCTGTTGGTGGATCCGGCGACCGCGCTCTCGGGTCAGGCGAATGCCGGCCTCGTGACGGACAATATCCGTGCGACGCTCCGGGCGTTCGAGGATGAGAATCACGATGGGCAGGACGACGGGCCTGGGCATGAGTGAGGGGAGGCCGGCGGGTGAGCGGGCGAGCGGGTGGGCGGCCGGGCGTGAGGGCGGGCGGTGGCACGCCTTCATCCCGAGCCCGAGCGGAGCGAGGGGGAGGGGCCTTGCTCGGGAATGGCTCGACCTCGGCCCGGCAAGGTCCCTCGCTTTGCTCGGGATGAGGGACTGATGCCCCTGACCGCCCGCTCGCCCGCCCGCCTGTCCACGTGACCGACGCCCCTTGGCTGGTCGCCGCGGTCCAGCTCTCCGACAGCTTCGGCGCCACGATCGCCGAGCTGCTCCGGGAGCTTCGGGCCGCCACCGTCGCGTGGCGTCCCGACGAGGATCCCGCGCCGCCGGCCGGCGCCGCGGTGGTGCTGGTCCTGGCGGGCGGCGCGGAGGCCGCGGCGGCAGACCTGCTCGCCGAGCTGCCGCGGAACGGCGCGGCGGTGTACGTGATCGGCGCCGCGACCGATCACCGGCTCGCGGCGGCGGCGGTCCAGTGCGGCGCGCGCGACTACTTCGCGCTGCCCGAGGACCTCGACCTGCTGCGCCGCTCGCTCGAGCGCGAATCGCGCGAGGCGCTGGGGCGCGCGGAGGCCGGGCGGTTCGCCGAGGCGGAGCGGGCCGCGACCGGGTTCGAGGCGATCCTGGGGCGGAGTGCGGCGCTCCGGCTCACGCTGGAGCAGGGCGCGCGGGTCGCGGCCCACCGCGACGTCACCGTGTTGGTGGGCGGTGAGACCGGCACCGGCAAGGAGCTGCTCGCGCGCGCCATCCACTACGGCGGCCCGCGCGCCCCGCACCCATTCGTCGAGATCAACTGTGCGGCGATCCCGGCCAACCTGCTCGAGAGCGAGCTGTTCGGCCACGAGCGCGGCGCGTTCACCGGCGCGGTCGCCGCGAAGCCCGGGCTGTTCGAGCTGGCGCACGGCGGGACGCTGTTCCTCGACGAGATCGGCGCGCTGCCGCTCGAGCTGCAGCCCAAGCTTCTGCGCGCGCTCGAGTCGCGGACCATCCGGCGGGTGGGCGGCCAGCAGGGGCGCCAGGTGGACGTGCGGGTGATCGGCGCGACGCACCTCGACCTCGCGGCCGCCGCCGCGCGGGGCGAGTTCCGGGAAGACCTCTACTACCGGCTCAACGTGGTTGCGCTGACCCTGCCGCCGCTCCGCGAGCGCGACGGCGACGTGGAGCTGCTGGCGGAGACGTTCATCGCGCGGATCGCGACCGGCTATGGGCTCCCGGTCCCGCCGCTCACGGCCGAGCTGAGGACGGCGCTCCGGACCTACGCGTGGCCGGGGAACGTGCGCGAGCTCCGGAACGCCGTCGAGCGCGCGCTGGTGCTCTCGCCGCGGGGGACGCTCCGGGCCGAGGAGCTGATCCCGTCGCCGGTCCGGCCGGCGGCGCGCGACGAGCGCTCGGCGCTCCCGTTCCCGGCGAGGATCGACGAGCTGGTGCGGGCCGCCGCGCGGGCGATGCTGGAGCTCTGCGGCAACAACAAGAGCGAGGCGGCGCGACGGCTCGGCATCTCCCGGCCGCGACTGCAGCGGATCCTCGACGGGGAGGGCGAATGAACGCCTTTCACAGCACACCGGCGGGGGTCGAGGTCCGCGACAATTCACCACGGAACCACGGAAAACACGGACAACGGCCACGGAAACGGCTGTCAGTCAACGGCACACCGGTGAGGCCCCAGGTCCGGGGGCAATTCACCACGGAGGCACGGAGGGCACGGAGCGCACGGAGAACAACCACGGAGAACCGCCGGTGGTCAACGGCACACCAGCGCGGTCCCCGCTCCACGACCGACGCCGGTGTGCTGTCACCCCACGCTTTCCTCCGTGGCCGTGCTCCGTGCCCTCCGTGCCTCCGTGGTTCGCTTTTTCACCTAGCGACGGAACCCGACCGGTGTGCCGTGGACCAAAAGCCGTTGCCGTGGCTGTTGTCCGTGTTTTCCGTGGTTCCGTGGTGAATTGTTTGTGCTCGAGATCGTACCGCGCGAGCAGCCACGCGAACCTCGATCCGGGCGCCAAGCCGGCACCGACACACAGTCGAAACCAGGAGAGTCGTGATGGTCAGCATCCGTAAGGTCCGTCAACTCGCGCTCGCAGTGCTCGTCGGGATCGCGGCCGCCTGCTCGAACGACACCGGCTCGCCGGCGCCCGACGAGAACCGTCCGCAGGACGCGCTCAACGTCGTTCACGTCGCGGCGAGCAGCACGCCGCTGTTCAATCCGGTGGACAGCTTCTACGCCAGGCGCGGGGAGAACCGCGAGGTCCGGATCTACTTCCAGGACGAGACCGGCGGGCAGGGCGAGGAGTACCTCCGGCTCCGGGTGGACGCGAACTCACTGCTTTCGATGCCCGACGGGACCCCGGTCGCCGAGGGCGACTCGGTGCTGATCCACGTGAGCGTGGTGGATCCGTCGGAGATGCTGTTCCAGTTCGAGCCCTCCGGTCTCCAGTTCGATCCCGCCGAGCCGGCCGAGCTCAAGATCCACTACGCCCACGCCGACGGCGACATCAACGACGACGGCAAGACCGACACGACGGACGACCTGCTCGAGCACACCCTCGCCATCTGGCGGCAGGAGAACCCGGGCGACCCGTTCGAGCGCCTGAGCTCGGTGCTCTCGATCGAGCTGGACGAGGCCGACGCCGAGATTACCGGCTTCACCCGGTACGCCCTGGCCTACTGACGCCCATGGACCGCGCGCCCCTCGCCGATGATGCCGGGCACCAGCTCCGCGAGCTGGTGCGGTCCGGGCGTTTCGGCGAGGCGCTCGAGTGGTTCGGCCGGATCGAGGACTCGCCCGCCGGCCGGCGGCCCGATGCGCGGCTCCTCGCCGCCACCGCCGCCACGCGTCTGGGCGAGTTTCCCGCCGCCGAGCGCCTGGCCGACAACGCGCTGACGCTGTTCCAGGCCCGCGGCGACGCCGACGGCCGGATGCGCTCGCTCAACCTGCTCGGCGTCATCCGGTTCGAGCGGGGGCGGCTGGGCGAGGCCGAGCAGTCGCTGGCGGAGGCGCTCGACCTGGCGACCCAGCTCGGCGACACGCTGGTGGCCGCGCGGGCCTGCAACAACCTCGCGTCGGCGCTGCATCTGAGGGGCCGGGCGGACGAGGCGATCGGACTGTACCGCGGCGCGTTGCTCGCCTACCAGCGCCTCGGCGACCGGCGCGGCGCGGCGGAGGCCTATCACAATCTCGCCATCATCCATCGCCAGCTCGAGCAGTGGCACGAGGCGGAGACCACGGCCGACCAGGCGGTGCGCCACGCGATCGTCGCCGGCGAGCCGGGCCTCATCGCGCTCGCGATCACCGGTCGGGCCGAGGTCCGGGTGGAGCGCGGCGAGCTGGCCCAGGCGCGCCAGGAGCTCGAGCTCGCCGATTATCGCGCGAAGGAGGCGGGCGACGAGGTCGGGCGGGCGCAGGTCGAGTTCGTGCGGGCCCTCGTGTCGTACAAGGCCGGCGACCCGGAAGACGCCCGCACCCGCGCCGAGTCGGCGCTCGCGACGGCGCGGGCCCAGGACAGCGCCATCCTCGCCGCCGAGTGCCTCGGCGTCCTGGCCCTCGCGCTCCGGCGTCTCGGCCGGACCGCGGAGGCGAAGGCGCGCTGGGCTGAAGCGGAGGCGGGGTTCAAAGGGCTAGGGGCGGAGCAGTTGCTCGAGCGGCTGGGTAAGCAGTGGGAGACCGGCGGGGAGGCCGGCGGGTAGGCGGGCCGGTGGGGGCGGATGCTTTTCATCCCGAGCGAAGCGAGGGACCTTGCCCGGGAATGGCTCGAACCCGGGCCGGCAAGGTCCCTCGCTTCGCTCGGGATGAAGACGGAGCACGCCGGCGCTGAGACTAATGCCCTCGCATCACGCGCACCTGAACTCAGGAAGCTACCGCGTGCTCCTTCTGATTCTCCGCCGCCACCTTCGCGGCGACATCGGGCGGCGCCTCGGCATAGCCGTGGAACTTCTCCCGATGGGTACCGCGCCCGTGAGTAATGGAATGAAGCGTGGTCGAGTACTTGTACAGCTCCGCCTCGGGCACGATCGCGCGGACCTTCGTCAACCGGCCGTCCTGCTCCGTGCCGAGAATCTGCCCGCGCCGTGAGCTGAGATCGCCCATCACGTCGCCCAGCATCTCGTCGGGCGTCCACGCGGTGACCTCGACCAGCGGCTCGAGCAGCACGGGCCGCGCCTTCGGCGCCACGTTCCGGAACGCGAGGATGCCCGCCATCTTGAACGACATCTCGTTCGAGTCCACGTCGTGGTACGACCCGTCGAAGCACTCGACCCGGAAGTCCACCATCGGATAGCCCGCCACGACGCCCCGCTCGGCGGACTCCTGCACGCCGCGGTCCACCGCGGGGATGTACTTGTTCGGAATCACCCCGCCCACGATCTCGTCCGCGAACTCGTAGCCCGCCCCGCGCGGGCGCGGTGACATCCGGATCCAGCAGTCGCCGTACTGCCCGCGGCCGCCGCTCTGCTTCTTGTGCTTGCCCTGCCCTTCAGCCTTGCCCTTGATCGTCTCGCGGTAGGCCACGCGCGGGCGCGCGAGCTCGGCGTGCACGCCGAACTTCCGCTCGAGCCGCTGGAGGATGGTCTCGAAGTGGCGCTCGCCCATGCCGTGGATCAGGGTCTGCCCCAGCTCCGAGCTGTACTCGAAGTGGAAGGTCGGGTCTTCCTCGTGGAGCTTGTGGAGCCCGGCGGCGAGCTTGTCCTCCTCGCCGCGCTGCTTCACGACCACGGCCGACGTGGCCTCGGCTTCGGGGATCGGAATGGGCGGGAGCCGGACCGGCGCGTCGCGCCGGCAGAACGTGTCGCCCGTGTGGGTGTCCTTGAGCTTGGCCACCGATCCGATGTCGCCCGCGCTCAACCGCTCGACCTCGATCCGCTCCTTGCCCTGCTGGATCGAGAGGTGGTTCAGCTTCTCCGGGGTCTCGTGCTCGGCGTTCCAGACCTCGTCGCCGTTCCTGATCTCGCCGGTGTAGAGGCGGAACAGGGTGACGTCGCCCACGTGCGACTCGGACATCGTCTTGAACACGCGTCCCACGAGCGGCGCCTCGACGGGCGGCCTGAGATCCGAAGGCGCGGGGAACAGCTCGACCATCTTGCGCAGCAGCGTCCGGAGCCCGTAGGTGAGCGTCGAGCTGCCGCAGAACAGCGGGACGATCTGCCCCGCCAGCATCGCCTTCTTCACCGCGCCGATGAACTGCTCGCGCGGGATCTCCTCGCCGGCCAGGTAGCGCTCGATGAGATCGTCGTCGGTCGAGGCGACGGCCTCGGTGAGGTGCTCGTTGTACTCCTGGTAGCGGGCCTGGTATTCGTCCGGGATCGCGACGACCTCGTTCTCGCCCCTGGCCGCGCCCTTCTTGTAGAAGTGGCAGTGGCCGGAGAACAGGTTGATGATGCCGTGAAAGTCGGGGCCGTCGCCGACCGGCACTTCGACCGGCACGACCTTGGGACTGAGATGGGTCTTGATGTCGTTGAAGACCCGCTCGAAGTCGGCGTGGTCCTTATCCATCAGCGACACGAAGATCATGCGGGGCATGTGAAGCTGGTCCAGCACCTCCCACGCGCGCTCGGTGCCCACCTCGACCCCGCCGGTGCCGCTCACGACGACGCAGGCCGCGTCGGCCGCGTGGAGACCGGTCACCACCTCGCCGAAGTAGTCGAGGTAGCCGGGGGTGTCGATGAGGTTGAGCTTGGTGTCCATCCACTCGGCGTAGCCGAGGGCGAGGTTGATCGAGTGCTGGCGGGCGATTTCGTCGGGAGAGTAGTCGGTGAGCGTCGTGCCGTCCTTGATGCTGCCGTGGCGGCGGCTGGATCCGGCGACCCAGGCCAGGGCATCGACGAGCGACGTCTTGCCGCTGGCCCCGTGCCCTACGAACGCCACGTTCCTGATGGCGTCGGAGCCATAGACCTTCATGGCCGCACCTCCTTGCGGATGTTGGATTTTGAAGGTGGGGGCGGGTGGGCGGGATGTCAATCAGACGGTCGGACGGTCGGGCGGTCAGACGGTCGGTGGAGAGCCGGCTGGACGGGAGGCCGGCGGGCGGATCTTTCGGTACAGGCCGTAGACGACCCTCCCGACCTCATCTCGCAGGGCGTCCAGGCGTGCCCACTCGGCATCCTGAAGGAGGTGGCGGTCCCGCGCGAAGCGCAGGAGGTAGGCCAGCTCGGCGAGGGAGCCCAGGGCGATGTTCAGATAGCGCCCGAACTCCAGGCGGCCCCGTTTGGCTGCGCCTTCGGCGATGTTGGTCGGAACCGAGAGGGCTGCCCGCCGAGTCTGGGCCGTGACGCCGTAGAGCTCCGCCCTGGGCCATCGGTCGCTGGCGGAGTACACCTCAAGGGCCAGGCGATGCGCGAGACGCCACGCCGTGAGCCGCTCGTAGGCGATCATGCCCAATACTATCACGGGCCTTACAGGTCGACCGATACCTTTGCAAGCCACGCTGATCCCATTCCCGCCTACTGACCGTCCGACCGTCTGACCGTCTGCGCGGTGACCCCTATCGCTGCTGCCCCAGCCCAGGCGTTTGTATCATCCCCGCATGACGACCGCCCGCGACCCGACGCCGTACTGGTCAGACTCCGCCGGCCTTCCCCGATTCAGCCGCCTGGACGCCGACACCGAGGCCGACGCGGTGGTCGTCGGCGCCGGCATCACCGGCCTCACGGCGGCCTACGAGCTGGCGGCGGCCAAACGGTCGGTCGTCATCATCGATCGGGGCCGCTGCGCGTCGGTGGACAGCGGTCACACCAGCGCGCACCTCACCATGGTGACCGATACCCGGCTCACCGATCTCGTCGACCAGCTCGGCCGCGCGCACGCGCAGGCGGTGTGGGACGCGGGGCTGGCGGCGATCGCGCGGATCGACGAGGTCATCCGGCGGCACGAGATCGACTGCGGGTTCGATTGGGTAGAAGGCTATTTCCACCAGCGGCCGGGCGACGCCGGATGGCGGGAGGCGGAGCGCCTCGAGCGCGACGCCGAGCTCGCGGCGGAGCTGGGGTTCGACGCGACCTGCGTGCGGGAGACCCCGCTCACCGGCACGCCCGGCGTCCGGGTGGACGGGCAGGCGCGGGTGCACCCGCGCCGCTACCTGGCAGGCCTCGCCAAGGCGGTCGTCGCCGCGGGCGGGCGCATCCACGAGCACACCGACGCCGGCGAGTTCTCCGATCAGCCGCTGGCGGTGACCGCCAACGGCCACCGGATCGCCTGCCGCGACATCGTGATCGCCACGCACAACCCGCTCGTGGGCATCGGCGGCACGGCCGGCGCCACGCTGTTTCAGACCAAGCTCGCGCTCTATTCCAGCTACGTAGTGGCCGGGCGGGTGGCGAAGGGCGTCGTGCCGGACGTGCTGCTCTGGGACACCGCCGACCCGTACCGCTACTTCCGGGTCGAGACCTACCGCGACCATGACATCGTGATCCTCGGCGGCGAAGACCACAAGACGGGCCAGGTGGCGGATACCGCCGAGCGTTGCCCGCGATTGGAGCGGGCGCTCGAGGCGCTGGCGCCCGGCGTCGAGCTGACCCACCGCTGGTCGGGCCAGGTGATCGAGGCCGACCTGTTCGATCCGTCGCGGAAGGCGATTCGCCATGGCCTCTGGGACTATCTCAAAGAGAACAGCAGCTATCCCTACTATCTGATACGCGACCGGTTCGCGGGCGCGGAGGGCCGCTCGCTCCGGGCGGTGCGGCGCGGCGAGGGCAAGGTCGTGGAGCGGAACGGGGGCAAGGCCGCGGTCTACCGCGATGCGGCGGGCGCGGTCACGGTGCGCTCGGCGACCTGCACGCACATGGGGTGCCTCGTGCGGTGGAACCCGAGCGAGAAGACGTGGGATTGTCCGTGCCACGGGTCGCGGTTCGCGCCGGATGGGAGGGTGATCTCGGGGCCGGCGGAGGCGCCGCTGGCCGAAGCAGGCTGACGGGGCGACTCCGTGCCAACCTTCCTGCAGGCCGCCCTGAACGGCGACCGGATCCACCCGGCCGCACCGCGCCTTCCGTCCGCCATCGCCGAGGCCGCTCGCGCTGCGGTCGAGGCCGGGGCTCACTCGGTCCATGTCCATGCCTTCGACGAGGGCGGTCGGGAGACGCTCGAGCGCGCCGCATGCGTGCGGGTGTTGCGCGCTATCCGGGCGGTCTGCCCCGGGATCCCGATTTCCTTGACGACGTCGGCGGCGATCGTGGCGGATCCACGAGCTCGCCTGAGGACCGTCGAGGCCTGGGAGGACCTGCCCGAGCTCGTCAGCGCGAATCAGGGTGAACCGGGCATTGTCGAGCTGTGCGAGTCCTTGCTGGCGCGAGGGGTCGGGATCGAGGCCGGGTTGCTGAGCGCGGACGATGCCCGAGCCTTCGTCCGGTCCGGCCTGGCGGATCGGTGTCGCCGGGTGCTCATCGAGCCGCTCGACGCCGATCCGGACGTCGCCGTGCAGCACGCCGGCAGGATGGAAGACATCGTGGGCTCTGCGGGCATCGCGCTGGAGCAGGTGCACCATGGTTACGGCATCGCGTGCTGGGCGGTCAATCGGCGTGCCCTCGACCGGGGTCACGGGATCCGCACCGGGTTCGAGGACGTCACGCTGCTCCCCGATGGGACGGAGGCGCGGGACAACGCCGACCTGGTCGCGGCCGCGGCGCGATTGATCGAGGCGCACGCGCGACGCTGACGCCGCTCGGCTCTCGAGCCGGGGGTGAGGTTGGTGCCGATGGGACGGAGGGTGGAGCGCCGACCGGTACGAGCGGTGATGTGAGGCCGGCGGCGTGACGGCCGGGTGGGTGAACCGGTCGGGTGGGTGCAGGTGCAGGCGAGGATGCAGGTGTCGGGTCAAGGAGGGCTGAGCCGCCGTCGAGAGAACCGGACTCTCGGCGGCGGTTTGGTTTTTTCGAGGTAAGGCTCTGTCACAAGCCCGCGAGAAACGGGAGCCTGCGCGGATAGGTGACCCGGCCACAATGACCCCACTTGATCGTGCCACTGGCCAGCCGCTGGTTTCCGCTTCATCTTGGTGTTTCCGCCTCACCCTTCGAGCCATAGACGTCAGGGTCTGCCACCGCACGCAAGCGAGGGCCGTCGCCATGTCGAGATCGATTGTCTGCGCCGCACTCATGGCTCTTGGCTCGCTCACGACCGCGCCGGCGCGGCCGAGCAACGCCGAGCGCGTCGTTCCCAACGACAACCGACACGCCGCGGGCCGGCTCGCGCACGGGGTCCTCACGGTCGCGCTCGAGGCGCGGACGGGCGTGTGGCGGCCGGAGGGGGACAGCGGCCGGGCGCTCGAGGTGGGCGCGTTCGCGGAGCGGGGCAAGGCGCTGTCCACGCCGGGGCCCGTGATCCGCGTCCCGCTCGGGACCGAGGTTCACGCCACGATCCGGAACCGGCTCGACCGGCCGCTCACGGTGTATGGCTTCGGCGCCCCGGGGAGCCCCGACAGCGTCACCATCCCGGTCAACGGCTCGGCGCCGCTCCGGTTCAATGCGACGGCGCCGGGGACCTACTACTACTACGCCAAGCGCGGGACGGACCCGTTCGGGCTCCGGCTGCTGGAGGACATGCAGCTTCACGGCGTCATCATCGTCGACCCACCCGACGCGCCGCGCGCGGCGAACGACCGCATCCTCGCGCTGTCGTGGTGGTGCTCGGTCGCACCGAAGAGCCCGTCGGGCCTGGGCCGGTGCACGATGGCGATCAACGGGCTGTCCTGGCCGCACACCGAGCGGCTGGGGTACACCCAGGGTGACTCGATCCACTGGCGGGTGGTCAACTTCACCGAGCTCGATCACCCGATGCACCTGCACGGCTTCTATTTCCGGGTGGAGTCGAAGGGCAACGGCCGGACCGACACGCTCTATACGCCCGACCAGCGGCGGATGGCCGTGACCGAGGTGCTCCAGCCGTTCGGCACCATGTCGCTGTCGTGGCTGGCGGACCGGCCGGGCAACTGGATCTACCACTGCCACTACGCCACCCACCTCTCCAAGCTGGTCGAGCTGGACACCGAGAATGGCGCGCTGGACAGCACCATGCTGCACCACCACATGTCGGACCGCCCGCACCAGATGTTCGGCCTGGTCATGGGCATCAGCATCGCGCCCAAGGGCGCCAATCCGGCGCCTACCGAAACACCGCGGGCCATCCGGCTGGTCCAGCGGGAGCGGCCGAACGTCTACGGCTCGCAGGCGGGCATGTCCTACGTCATGGACGGCACGCCGGAGGCCGGTGACCCCGCCGCGCTGCCGGTGCCGGGTCCGATGCTGCTGCTCGAGCGGGGCAAGCGGGTGGCGGTCACGGTCGTGAACCAGTCGAGCGAGCCGGCCGCGGTGCACTGGCACGGCATCGAGCTCGAGAGCTATCCGGACGGCGTGCCGGGGTGGAGCGGATCGGGCACGACCATCCTGCCGGCCATCGCGCCGGGCGACTCGCTCACGGTCCGCTGGACCCCGCCCCGCGCCGGCTCGTTCATGTACCACACGCACTTCAACGAAACCATGCAGATGGGCAGCGGTCTCTACGGGCCGATCATCGTGCTGGAACCGGGCGAGCGATTCGATCCGGAGACCGACCGGATTCTCTTCTTCGGCACCGCCGGCACCGGCACCAATCCGGTGTTCGGCCCGTTCCCCAGGTTCGTGATGAACGGGAAGACGCAGCCCGAGGTGATGAACCTCAAGGCCGGCACGCGCTACCGTCTGCGCCTGTTCAACCTGGCCGGCGACAGTCCGCTCCGGGTCTCGCTCGACTCGGGAACCACTCCGGTCAACTGGAAGCCGCTGGCCAAGGACGGGTACCCGTTGCCGCCGTCCCAGACCGCTCCCCGCGCGGCGGTGCTGGTGTCGGATCCGGGGGAGATCTACGACTTCGAGTACACCCCGGCCGGCGCCGAGGAGCTGACGCTCAGGTTCGGACCGGTGCCGCCGCCACCTACACCGGCCCCGACGGGGCCGCCGCCACCACCCGACACCGCGGCGCAGGAAGGCGCGCCCGCACCGCCGCCGCCAACGGTGAGCGTGGCGGTTCACGTGCGATAGGCCGCGCCGCGCGAGCGTGAGATGCATGCGGAGGGGATACCGGTATCGGACCGAATGCGCTGGAGCGGGCCGTACGCGCTCAAGCGCGCCGCACGCTCAAGCACGCGCGCCCTCGACCACCGAGAGGTGGGTTTCGGTGGGGACGACACGCCGAAGCCGGAAGCCTGACCGCTTTAGCAAATTCTGGAACTCCACCCGAGTGCGCTCTCGGCCACGTGGCGTCAGCACCAGCATTTCCAGATCGAGGAGCTTGCCGAAGTGCGCCGCGTTACCGGGCGGGATTACCGCGTCCACAATTAGCACCTTCCCGCCGGACCGCATCGCACGGTGACAGTTTTTGAGGATCTGTATTGCTCGCTCGTCATCCCAGTCGTGAATGATGTGCTTCATGAGATAGGCGTCGCCCCCCTCCGGAACGGATTCGAAGAAGTCGCCGCTGACGATCTGGCAGCGGTCGGCGACGCCCCGGCTCTGGAGCAGTGCCGGCGCCCCGGCCGTCACGTGCGGGAGGTCGAAGAGGATGCCGCCCATCTTCCGGTTCGCTTTGAGAATGGTCGTGATCAGGAGACCGTGGCCGCCAGCGACGTCCACTAGAGTGCCGATCCCCGAGAAGTCGTAGGCCGCGGCCACTGCCTTGGACTCGAAGGTGCTGATCGATGTCATCGCCGCGTCGAAAATCGCAGCGGCCTCCGGCATCTTCGCGAAGTACTCGAAGATGGGCATGGCGAAGACCTGGTCGAAAGCCGGCTCACCGGTACGGACGCTGTGGCGAAGCTCTCCCCACGGCCGCCACGTGCTCTCGTGCCCTACGAATCGCGCATAGCCGCCGAGCGCTTCGGGCGAGTCGGTACGGAGCAGCTTACCGAGCGGAGTGAGTCGGAATCTTCGTTCTCCGGTCTCGGCGAAGAGCCCCACGCTCGCCAAGGCGCGGAGCACCCGATAGACGCCGTCTTCCGAAGCGTTCGCCGCCCGTGCGATGTCCGCGGCGGACTTGGCGCTGTCCTTCAAGAGGTCAGCGATGCCGAGCTCGGCTGCGACGGCAAGCGCTTGACTCACGATTTTACCGGCAGTCAGGTTCATCAGCACCATCGTGCTGGAAGCCTGCTTCACTCGTGCCGGTCTCGGTTTCGCCATATCTCCTCCTCGGCTCAGATTTAACGGCGATGCCACTGCACGCGAGGGTAGCAGGCCACTAGGCTGACTGTTTTATCCCCCGAAGCGGGACATATGTCAGCCCCTGGTGTTGCCGGCTTAGGGCGGGCGGGATCACGCTCAACACTACAGTCAGCTCTGACTCAGCCAGGGGTCAGGCAGTCCGGCCGCCGGAGGTTCCCAAGTCTTTACTTAGGGGCTGCCTAGAGTCTATCGCTTGGCTTGGTTCCTGCAGTTGCTTGCGAACCCGCACATTGCCATCGCAGAACCGTGGCGTGGCGCGGACAACCGACCGTCGAGCCCGTTCGCGGGCACACCAGGCGCCCGCCGGTGGACCCAAGGTGACCTGCCCCTCGGCCAAGGGTCGGCGCAGACGTTCGGCTTTGGGGTCGGTGCTAGCGCCGAGGTTCCACTTGGCGCGTTTCCGTTCCCTGCGCCAGCAGCCGTTCGGCGAAGTCAAGCCGCTCCTGCGTCTCGATCATCTCCCGCCGGAGTGTCCCCACCTCCTGATCCAACGCCTGGAGATGGGCAGCGGTGTCAGGGTCGCCGGCGGCGCGGCTGTGGGCAATAATCTTCGCGATCTTGACTGCGCCCCATATCCCCATGGCGGCGATGAGGATGGTGACGACGGCGGTGAGAAAAAACTGTGGGTCCATGTTGCCTCGCTGCGCCTCGGCGCTGCCAGGGGTGTAGAAACAAAACCTACGGGTGGCCCCTAGAGCAACGGCCAGTCTCGCGCCGTCCGCTCGGCGTGACCGCCATCAGCCTGTTCTTCGCCGGGACCATCCCCGCCACACTCTGAGTGCCGTCGCGCTGGCGTGGCCCGGCGCGTGGTCCGAAGCAGTGTGGCGACTCAAGCCGGAAGCGCCGGGGCAGTTCGCACAGATGGGACCGCTCGCCATACCGCTCATGGGCGTGGTCGCGCTGGCCTGTCTCGCGGCAGCGGTCGGGCTCTGGACCGGGACGCGATGGGGCCACCGGACCGCCGTGGGACTGTTGAGCGTCAATCTGCTCGGCGACGCGCTGAACGCCCTGGTGCGCGGTGACTGGCGGACGCTGGTCGGCCTGCCGGTCGGCGGCCTGATGCTGGCGTACCTGCTGAGCAAGCGAGTGCGGAGCTGGCTTGGTCCGCCTGCCCAAGCCGAGCCGGCCCGGGGCTCACCGGGGCGATGACCGGACACTTGTCGGTGTGCCTATGCGGGCAAGCGCATCTGTTTCCGCAGACTCTTGTCGAACGCCGACTCGGGAACGAAACGTCGAAGCAGACTCACCTGGCGCGCCGTCCGGCCGGCGGCGTAGCGGCGGTGCGGATTGGCCTGGGTGGAGGCCTTCACTACAGCGCTTGCCACCAACTCGGGGGTGTCGGCGGTCTTCATCTCGTCCCGCAAGACTCCCTCCGCGTTCGTCCGGGCCGACTCATACACGTCGAGCTGCTGGTCTGGCCGGTAGACGTTGCCCTCGAACGTAGTCCGCGTGTAGGCGGGCTCGACCAGGACCACTCTGATCCCCGAGCCTCTGATCTCATGGTCCAGGGACTCGGAATAGCCTTCCACGGCATGCTTGCTGGCTGAGTACAGGGCCATGAAGGGCGCCGGGATCAGGCCCATGACCGAGCTGATGTTGACGATCCGTCCCGCCCGCTGCCGGCGCATGGCAGGAAGCACCGCGTTGGTCATGCGGACCACGCCGAACAGGTTGACATCGAAAAGGGACTTCGCCTGCTCCAGCGATGACTCTTCCGCTCCCGCGACCAACCCGACTCCTGCGTTGTTGACCAGCAGGTCGATGCGGCCGGCCTTCGCCAGCACCTCACCCACCGCGGCCTGTACCGACTCGCCACTGGTGACGTCGCACGTCAGGTACTCGATACCCGGCGACCTCGTCGCCGGAGGCCGGCGATAGGTGCCAAACACCCGGTAGCCGACCGCGTCGAGCGCCCGCGCGGTCGCCTCTCCGATCCCTCCCGATGCGCCCGTCACGATCGCGACGGGCCGGGTCTGCTGCGCCTGATTACCTGACATGCCGTGCTCGCTTTCCGTTGAGGTCAACCGTCATGTTCGTATATGATGTCCATCATATTTCTTGGCAAACGCACCCTCGGCAACGCTACCTGGGCTATCATCCTGCGGGGGTGAGGTGGTTCAACGCCGCGTGGCGCACTGCGTCGGAGAGCTTGGGGTCGTCCACGGCGCGCGCCAGGACCAGCGCGCCAAGCGCCGTGGCCACGGTGACCAGGGCCCGCTCGTGGGCGCCCGGCTGGCCCCAGTCAGGCGACTGGCGGGCGACCAGATCGATCATCTCCTTGGCTCGGCGGGTGGCGGCCCGCCGCACCTTCGGCGCCTGGCGCGGCATCTCGGAGCCCAGCGCGGCTATTGCGCACCCCGTCTCCGCGACTTCCACATGCTCCTTCGAGAGATACGCGCGGAGCATTGCCTCGAGCGCCTTCTTGGGAGGTGCCGCGGCGGCTGCCCGCGCCAGCATGCCCATCCCGTCCGCACCCGCCCGGTCGGCCGCCTCGGCCAGCATCCCCTCGCGCGATTCGAAGTGGGCGTAGAAGCCGCCGTGCGTGAGGCCGGCCTCCTGCATGATCTCCGCCACGCCCGTGCCGCCGTAGCCGCTGCGGCGGATGGCGCGGGCGGCAGTCTCCACGATGCGCTGGTGGGTGACTTCCTTACGGCTGGGGCCGGGTCGTTTCGAGGTACCGGTGCTCATATGACGACCATCATACGCAGGTGGCATCTCGAGCGCAAGGGGCGACCGGCCGCCGCCGGTCGGCGTGGGCGCCGGTGCAGGAAGAGGGCTGAACCGCCGTCCCTGGATCACGAGGCGAGCGTCACCTCGTGGCCAGGATCGGGCAGGAAGAGCCCCGACGCCGCGGCGTCAGTGGACTTCGTGCAGCTCCCCGCAGGCGATCGGCAGCGTCAATTGGGCGGGTACGCCAGGCAGCGTCTGGACCGTGGCGGGCAGTGGCGTTGCCAGGTCCACGCCGTGGATGACGACGTGTCGGGAGGGCAGATCGAGCGCGTGACCCAGGGCGGCTTCCAGGGCGGCGACCGGCGCATCGGCCGTGAAGTGGTACGTGCCGCGGGGTCCCGAGGCCAGCGGGAAGGTCGGCACCTGTGAGCTCGTGTCCGCGAGGTCAGCGTCGAGCGGGATCATGATCGGCCCGTAGAACGGCAGCCCCTCGATGACGTCGACGATGCCGTCGCCGTTGACATCGGCCGACTGGGTCGGGCAGCGAGTCGCCTCGTGAATGTGCTGCGGGTGGAGGCCCTCAGGGAAGGCGGCATCTGCCGGCTCGGCGCCACGCACGTCCACGACGGCGTGGAGCGTGCCCCCTTCTACCCGGAAGTACGCCTTGCCTTGGGCCACACCGCGCGGAGTGCGTCGGTCCGGATCGAGGGTCTGCTGGATACGGGGGTTGAGTGGGTGCAAGTCGGCCACGAAGAGGGCGCCTTCTCGAAGAGGAGCGGCCGCGCTCGATGCCGCGGCGGCTACGGTGCCTGTCGGGGTGTCGGTCTGATCGGAGCAGCCAGCGACGGCGGCGGTGGCCAAGCCGGCGCCGACGAACAAGAGATGGAACCTGCGCATCGAAAGCCTCCAAAGGGGCGTCTGGTGAGTCCAATGGGGTCCATGGTCGAGGATCCCTCTCGAGTACGTCGTTGGGACCCGACCGGATGTAAAGGGCAGGTGGTTCGGCTGGCAGTGATACTTCTCACACCGGATTTTCGCTGGATAAACCAGGGGAGGTGGTCGTACGGCGGCCGTTGCAGACCTGCGGGCGAGGGGGTGACTGGGGGGCTGAAGTCGGGCGGCCCGGACCGGAACACGTCGAGATCGCAGATTATCACTGAGCGTCAGGGGGCTGACGGCCGGCGGCGGTGCTCCGCCGACATCTCCAACGAGGGGCCCGTGTAGACCGGCACCGCTCAGGGCTCGGGGTGGTAGCCTGTCACCCCGTCGCAGTATCTTGAGATTCTCGTAAGCCTGCCCCGTCATCAGCCCGATCGAGCGTCCCGGATGCCCAAGCGCCCCTCCGGCCCCAAAGGCCGAGCCGCGTCCGTCAAGGTGAAGAACAAAT
>JAICJD010000111.1 GCA_025928645.1 Gemmatimonadales bacterium | reverse complement strand
GCGAGCGCGCTCACCGGCCAGCGGGTGCGCCGCGTGCTGGATCTGATTCTCGAGGTGGCCGAGGCGCGCGAGCGTCGGGTGCCGACGGCCGACGTGAACCGGGTGCTCGGCGCGCTGCTCGAGCGCAACGCCCCGCCGCAGAAGGCGGGCGAGGAGGTCAAGCTGCTGTACGCCTCGCAGATCGCCGTGGCTCCGCCGACGTTCGCGATCGTGAGCAACCGGCCCGACGACGTGCCCGAGGCGTACCAGCGCTATCTCGCCCACGGGTTCCGCGAGGCCTGGCCGTTTCCGGGCTCGCCGCTCCGGCTGCGCTTCACCGCGCGGGGCGCGCGCGAGGCGAAGCGCGGATGAGCCCCGCGGCGGCGCTTGTCGCGTCGTACCTCGTCGGCGCCATCCCGACGAGCTACCTGGCCGGGCGTCTGTTCCGCGGCATCGATCTTCGCGAGCACGGCAGCCGCAACCTCGGCGCCACCAACCTGTATCGCGTGCTGGGCGGGCGGTACGCGATACCCGTGGGGCTGTTCGACGCCGCCAAGGGCCTGGTGCCGGTGCTGGTGTTCGCGCCGGCGGCGGAGGCGTCGGAGCTGTTCGCGCTGCTCTGCGGCCTCACCGCGGTGCTGGGGCACGTCTTCTCGGTGTTCGTCCGCTTCCGGGGCGGCAAGGGCGTGGCCACGGCCGCGGGCGCGATGCTCGGTCTGGCGCCGGCCGCCCTGGGCGTGGCGTTCGTGGTGTGGGCCGCGCTGGTGTTTCTGACCGGCTACGTATCGCTCGGGAGCATCGCGGCCGCGGCCGTCTTTCCCCTGGCCGTGCTCCTGCTCGAGCCGCCGGCGGATCCGCGGGTGCTGTGGCTCGAGGTGCTGGCCGTGGCCGCGATCATCTGGTTCCATCGCGGCAACATCCGCCGGCTGCTCAACGGCACGGAAAACCGGTTCGGCCGCCGCGCGGCGATGACGCCGCGCTCGTGAGCGCCGTCGCGGTGCTCGGCGCCGGGAGCTGGGGCACGACCCTCGCCAATTTGCTCGCGGCCAAGGGCGAGACGGTGCGCCTGTGGGCCTACGAGCCCGAGGTGGTCGAGGCGGTCAACCGGGCGCACGAGAACCCGCTCTTCCTGCCGGGCATCCGGTTGTGCGCCTCGCTCCACGCGTCAGCGGATCCGGCCGAAGCGGTGCGGGGCGCCGGAGTCGTGGTGTCCGTCGCGCCCAGCCATGCGGCGCGCGCGGTGGCCGGGCGGGTGCGCGGCGACGTGGCGCCGGGCACGCTGGTGGTGAGCGCCACGAAGGGCATCGAGGCCGACTCGCTGGCGCTCATGTCGCAGGTGCTCGGCGAATGCCTGCCCGGGACGCGCTTCGCCGCGCTGTCGGGCCCGAGCTTCGCCACCGAGGTGGCGCAGGGGCAGCCCACGGCCGTGGTGGCCGCCGCATTCGACGAGCGCGCCGCGCTCGACACGCAGCGCCTGTTCGCGACCGGTGCGTTCCGGGTGTATTCGGGGCGCGACGTCATCGGGGTCGAGCTCGCGGGCGCGCTCAAGAACGTGATCGCCATCGCGGCGGGCATCCTCGAGGGCCTCGGCCTGGGCCACAACCCGCGCGCCGCGCTCATCACGCGCGGACTCGCCGAGATCACCCGTCTCGGGGTGGTCATGGGGGCGGACCCCCTCACCTTCGCGGGCCTGGCCGGCATGGGCGATCTGGTGCTGACCACCACGGGGAGCCTGAGCCGGAATCGCGCGCTGGGGCTGGCGCTGGCCGGCGGCGAGAGCTTCGAGCGCTATCGGGCGACGCACCGCACGGTCGCGGAAGGCGCCAACACCTCCCGCGCGGGCGTCGCGCTCGGGGCGCGGCACGGCGTGGAGCTGCCGATCATCGAGAAAGTCTGCGAAGTGCTGTTCGACGGGAAGCCGGCGCGCGATGCCGTGCCCGAGCTCATGGGACGCGAACTCAAGGCGGAGCAGTGGCGATGACCTCCACCCGGCCGGTCCAGGAGTTTTACTCCATCGGTGAAGTCTGCGCGCTCACCGACCTCAAGCCGCACGTGCTGCGCTACTGGGAAAGCCAGTTCCGGTTCCTCAATCCGGCCAAGAACCGCTCGGGCAACCGGGTGTACAAGAGCCGGGAGGTGGAGCTGATCATGCTGGTGAAGCACCTGCTCTACACCGAGAAGTTCACCATCGACGGCGCGCGGCAGCGGATCGATCAGTACCGGCGCACCGGCGAGCTCCGCGCCTCGGCGCGGAAGGCCTTCGAGGCGGAGCTGGCGACCGAAGTCCGCGCGGCGGTCGAGGAGATCGTGAAGATCCTCGACGGCCGCCCGGACGGGTCGCGCGGATGAACATCCTCGTCACCAACGACGACGGGGTCCTCGCTCCCGGGCTCGCGCTCCTGGGGGACGTCTGCCGGGAGGTCGGCGCGGTCACTGTCGTCGCGCCCGACCGCGAGCAGAGCGGCACCTCCCACTCGCTCACGCTGCACCGCCCGCTGCGGCCCACCCGCCGGCCCGACGGCGCGTGGCAGATCGACGGGACGCCCACCGACTGCGTGATGCTCGCCATTCAGGCGCTCATGCCCGAGCGGCCCGACTTCGTCTTCTCGGGCGTGAACCACGGCCCCAACATGGGCGAGGACGTGCTCTACTCGGGGACCGTGTCGGCGGCCATGGAGGCGGTCACGCTCGGCGTCCCGGGCATCGGGATCTCGTTTTCCGGCGGCACCCAGCCGGAGACCATGGCGACGTACCGCGAGATGCTGGTGCACCTGGTGCGACAGATCACCAGCGTGCCCACCTTTCCCGAACAGACCCTCCTCAACATCAACCTGCCCGCCATTCCGGCCTCCGAGGTGCTCGGCATCCAGGTGACCAAGCTCGGCAGCCGCTACTTTTCCGACTCGCTTCGCCGGATGACGGATCCCTGGGGCCGGGAGATCTACTGGATCGGCGGCGGCACGATCACCTGGACCGGCACCGAGAACGCCGACCACCTCGCGGTCGCCGAAGGGTACGTGTCCATCACGCCCCTGCACATGGATCTGACGAACTACGCCCTGCTCGAGACGGTCAAGGGCTGGTCTCTGGAGCGTTGATGGAGGGTGATGGCTACGGCGGCTATCGGACCCGGTTGGTCGAGACGCTCCAGCAGAAGGGCATTCGCGATCTCGCCGTCCTGCGCGCGGTCGGCACCGTGCCGCGGCATCTGTTCGTGCCCGAGAGCGTGCGCCACCGGGCCTACGAAGACGTCGCCCTGCCGATCGCGGGACGGCAGACGATCTCGCAGCCGTGGGTGCAGGCGCGCTACCTCGAGCTGGCGGCGCTCACCGGCCGCGAGCGGGTGCTGGAGGTCGGGGCGGGGTCGGGCTACCAGACCGCGCTGCTTGCCCAGCTCGCCGAGGCCGTGTTCGCGATCGAGCGCATTCCCGCCCTCGCGCAGAGCGCCCGCGCCGCGCTCGAGGCGGCCGGCGTGCGGAACGCGACGGTGCTCGTGGGCGACGGGACGCTCGGCTGGCGCCCGTTCGCCCCGTACGACGCCATCCTCGTCGCCGCCGCGTCGCCGGAGATCCCGGGACCGCTGGTGGAGCAGCTCGCGCCGGACGGGCGCCTGATCATTCCGCTGGGCGACCGGAACAGCCAGGTGCTGACCCTCGCGCGCCGCGTGGGCGAGGAGCTCCGCATCAGCACCGTCGCGGACGTGCGCTTCGTTCCCCTTCTCGGAGAATTCGGATTCACCTCATGAGCCCGGCATGCTGACCTCGTTCTTCCACTGGCTGGCCGACAGCGTGCTCGCGCTCGGCTACCCCGGCATCGTGGTCCTCATGGCCATCGAATCGTCGGTGCTGCCCTTGCCCAGCGAGCTGGTGATGCCGCCGGCCGGCTACCTGGCCGCCAAGGGCCAGATGAACGCGGGCATCGCCGTGGCGGCCGGGACGCTGGGCAGCGTGCTCGGCGCGCTCATCAACTACGCGCTGGCCGTGGCCGTCGGCGAGCCGGTGCTCCGCCGCTACGGCCGATACGTGCTCGTATCGGAGCGCTCGCTCGACCGCACCGAAGCCTTCTTCCGCCGCCATGGCGAGATCAGCACCTTCATCGGGCGGCTGCTGCCGGTGATTCGCCATCTCATCTCCATTCCCGCGGGGATGTGCCGCATGCGGCTCGCCCGGTTCGCCGCCTTCACGGCGCTCGGCGCGGGGCTCTGGTGCGGCATCCTGACGTACCTCGGCTGGCTCATCGGCCGGCACGGCGGCGACGTCGAGCGGGCGATCGGTCCCTACGTCCACCGGACGCTCGTCAGCTACGTGCTGCCCGGGGCAGCCATTCTCGTCGCGTGCTACGTCTGGTGGCGCCGGCGCCAGGCCGCCGGGCCGGCGTGATCAAGCGATTCATCGTGCGCGGGATGGTGCAGGGCGTGGGCTTTCGCTGGTTCGCCGCGCGCCACGGCCGCGCGCTCGGTCTCCGGGGCTATGCCCGCAACCTGGCCGACGGCCGTGTCGAGGTGGTGGCCGCGGGCGACGGCGAGCCGCTCGCGCGGCTCGAGGCATTGTTGCGCGACGGTCCGGCGAACGCTCGGGTCGACGGGCTCGAGCGGCACGAACACGGCGACGATTCCGAGATCCCGCTCAGGAGCTTCGACATCCGATGAACATCGCGACGCCGCTGGCCCGGCATGTGCTCGAAACGCTTCGCGCGATCCCCAACTATCCGAAGCCCGGGATCATCTTCCAGGATATCACGCCGGTGCTGCGCGACGGCAGGCTCCTTCACGCGGTGGTCGAGGCCATGGCCGAGCCGTTCCGCGAGCTGGACGTGACCCACGTGGTCGGCATCGAGGCCCGTGGGTTCATCCTGGGCGGCGCCGTGGCGACCGGTCTGGGCGCCGGCTTCGTCCCGGCGCGGAAGCCGGGCAAGCTGCCGTGGGAGCGGGTCGCGGAGTCCTACGATCTCGAGTATGGGACGGACGCCCTCGAAGCTCATCGGGACAGCCTGCCCACGCCGGCCCGGGTGTTGATCGTGGACGACGTACTGGCGACGGGTGGTACGGCACGGGCGGCGGGGCAGCTCGTGCGCGGCCTCGGCGCCGAAATTGTGGGGTGGTCGTTTCTGCTCGAAATCGTGGGGCTGGGCGGCTTGGAGAAGCTGATCGGGGCAACCACTCACATTGTGGCGCGCCGCTGAGCGCCGGGCCGGCCTCGGGCTTTCGCGCTGCCGTCCGGGGGATTACCATACGCCCCGACGTCGCACCCACCGGCGGTCACGGGGACCTTTCAGAGACTACATCAGGTCGCGCCGATAACTTATGTTCCGGCAAGGCTTCGCCCCCGTAGCTCAGATGGATAGAGCAGCAGTTTCCTAAACTGTTGGCCGCGTGTTCGAGTCACGCCGGGGGCACTCGGGGCAGGGCACCATCACCTTCTTGCAGGGCGCACATGGCCACCACCGTTCATCCTCCCACCCGCGAGCGCACGACGGCGCCGGCACCGGCGCACCCCTGGTACCGCGACCGCAACCGGCAGCTCATCGCGCTCGCGAGCATCATCATCGCCATTGGTCTCGTCGTCTGGCTGGTGATCAAGAGCCAGGCGCGCAAGGAAGAGTTCGCGTCGCAACGGCTGGATCACGCCCGCGCGGCCGCGGAGGCCGGGAATCTGCCGCTGGCGTCGAGCGAGCTTCAGAAGCTCATGCAGGACTTCAAGGGCACCGACGCCGCGAGCGAGGCCGCCCTCACGCTCAATCAGGTCCGCATGGTCAATGGACAGAGCGAGCTCGCCGCCGTAGGCCTCAGGGATTTCCTGGCCGCCAAGCCGGATCCGAAGTACGTCGCCCCGGCCAGCGGGCTGCTGGGCGCCGCACTCGAGAACGCGCGGAAGTGGTCCGATGCGGGGGACGCGTTCTCCAACGCCGCCAAGGCGGCCGACGTGGAGTATCTGAAGGCGCGATACCTGATCGATGCCGGGCGGGCCTACCGCGAGGGTGGGAAAACCGCGCAGGCGGTCGCGGCATATCGGGAGATCATCCAGAAGTATCCCGGCTCTTCGAGCTTCACGGAGGCGCAGGTGCGTCTCGCCGAGCTGACCGACGGGAAGATGTAGCTTTCGCGCCGCTCGAGAGATCGGTCACGGGTCAGCCGCGCGGCTGGCCCGTTTTGCATGCCGGCGAGCGGCTGGCGGGATAGCCGCCGGCGGCCTCATATTGGGCCACCCCACGTCGACGGAAGCGGACCGGGCGAAGGCTGACGTACGCCGGATGCGGGGCCGAAGTGCGGCTCTGCCAGGAGGCCAACGTGGCCCAGGTCAGGCAGCGCTGACCCCGATGTACCTACAGGAGAGGAGGCTGACAGTGCCAGCCTATTGGAGAACGGCCGCAGTGCTGTTGGCGGCCGCCGGGCTGCCGCCCGGCGCGGTAGCGGCGCAGACCGGGTTCAACGGCGTCATCACGTTTCAGGGCAACCACAGCGGCGGCGAGCAGGGCACGTTCGTGCAGACGACCAAGGGTCACAAGGTCCGCATCGACGGCTTCGGCGGCGACAGCAGCTCGATGATCGTCGACAACGACGCCAAGATCATGATGATGGTCGAACCGCGGAAGAAGCAGTACATGCTGGTGACGCAGGACGACATGAAGCAGATGCAGGCGATGATGGCCCCGATGCTGGAGCGCATGAAGCAGCGTCAGGATACCAGCAAGGAAGGCTCGTTCAACTTCACCAAGACCGGGAAGACGGAGACCGTCGCCGGAGTGCCGTGTGAGGTGTACCGGGGCTCGTACGTCGACGGCGAAGGCAAGAACAGCGAGGGAGAGGCGTGCATCGCCACCGGCGTCGGCTTCGCGCTGGCCGACATCATGGCCAACAACCCGATGATGCAGCAGTCCGGGCAGCACGCCATGATGGAGCGGTACCGGCAGCTCGTCGGGGGCAATAAGGGGATCCTCAAGGCGACCACCATCAAGGATGGCAAGCCGACGACCGAGTTCCAGGCCACGAAGATCGAGCCGAAGGTCGTGAGCGACGCCGTGTTCGCGCCGCCGGCGGGGTATAAAGAGGTCCGGCTGGCGGACATGATGATGCAGGCGCACGGCGCCATGCAGAAGATGCAGAAGGAGCAGGCCGGGAAGACGCCCCAGTAGGCGGCAGTCGCATGCGCGCCGGTCCCGCACAGGGGGCCCGGCGCGCCGTTTTCCGACTACATCGCGAGCCGGCCACTTGAGAGCGCTGCGACATCTCGCTGCCTCGGGTCGAGCTATGTCACCACTCTTCGATGTCGTATAAGATAGATTATGTTAAGTCGCCCTGGGGATAACTGTGGAGAACTGTGGATCGCCCGGGAAGAAGCGCTCTAAGTAGTTTCAACCAGCCGATTTCAGGCTTCCCACACCCCACGGAACACCAGCTTGCCCTGCCCCCCAAGCCAGACCTCGGTCGCGATGCGGTCCCGGAGCGTCGCCCGGACCAGGAGCTCCTCGCCGCCACGGCTCAGGAATCTGACCGGCAGCTCAGCGTCGCCCCGCGCGGCCAACGCGGCCCCCGCGGCCACGGTCCCCGTGCCGCAGGCCAGCGTCTCGCCCTCGACCCCTCGTTCGTAGGTGCGGATGAGCCATGGCTCGCGGGATGACCCGGGGGCCCCGACGAAGTTCACGTTGGCTCCGCCGGCGCCAAAGCTGGGATGCGACCGCAGCAGGCGTCCGCGCCCGATAACGTCGACAGCCTCGAGGTCTTCCACCCCGATGACCAGGTGCGGCACGCCCACGGTAGCGAAGGCCATCCAGCCCTCGCCGGGAACCGGCTCGACCGCGGGCGCGCGACCGGCCAGCTCGAAGTCCGGCAGGCGGATCTCGGCCCGGTCCGCGCCGGGAGAGGTCCGTGCCGGCACGGCACCGGCATCGGTCAGCAGGCAGAGGTCGCCCGGCTCGACCAGCTCCAGGTAGGTGGCCAGGCGGGAGCTGCAGAGCGCCGCGTTGCCGCACATGGCGGCCCGCGATCCGTCCGCGTTCCAGTACGTCATCCGCACGGACGTCGCCGTCTCGGGCGTGAGGATCACGAGCCCGTCGGCCCCGACACCGGTGCGCCGGTCGCAGAGCTGCACGATCCGCTCGGCGGGCCACTCGTCCGTTCCGGTCGCCCGTCCGTCGAGGAACACGAAGTCGTTCCCCGAGCCGGTCATCTTGTAGACGATCGTCCCTCTCACAGCTGCCTCGCGATCGCCTGCATCCGGAGCCACCACACCATCCAGATGGCCTCGCGCACGATGCGCTTGTTCATCTTGCTCTGGCCCTCCACGCGGTCGGTGAAGACGATCGGAATCTCGAGCAGCCGGAACCCTTTCTTCCAGGCGCGGAAGCTCATCTCGATCTGAAAGGAATATCCATTGGAGCGCACCCGATCGAGGTCGATGTCTTCGAGCACCTGGCGGCGGAAGCACTTGAAGCCCCCGGTGCTGTCGGTGAGCGGGAGACCGGTCACCCGCCGGGCGTACTCGTTCGCGCCCACCGACAGCAGCAGCCGGCTGATCGGCCAGTTGATGACGTTCACGCCCGTGTGATAGCGAGAGCCGAGGACGAGGTCGGCGTGCTCGATGGCCCGGAGGAACTCCGGAAGGAACTTGGGGTCGTGGCTGAAGTCCGCATCCATCTCGAAAATGAGGTCGAACCCCTCCGCCAGCGCCCACCGGAATCCGGCGATGTAGGCCTTGCCCAGCCCCGCCTTGCCCGGACGATGGAGCACGTGCACGCGCCGGTCCGCGGCCGCCATCTCATCCGCCAGGGCGCCGGTGCCGTCAGGCGAGTTGTCATCCACCACCAGGACCTCGAGCCGCGGATCCTGCTGCAGGATCTGCGGGACGATGAGCGGGAGGTTGATCCGCTCGTTGTAGGTCGGGATGACGACGACGGCGCGCTCAGGCATGCCCGTTCCCCGGCCGGCGGCGCCAGAGCGGCGCGGTGAGGAGCACCAGCGTGATCAGGACGGCTACCGCGGTAACGAGCTTGCCCCGCGGGTAGGTGGACGACGCGAACCACAGCCGCACGTCGCGCGCGCCCGGCGGCAGCACGACGCTGAGCAGCGCGTGGTCCGCTCGCAGCACCGGAACGCTCTTGCCGTCCACCGTGGCGTGCCAGTCGGGGTACCACGTCTCGCCGATGACCAGGTAGGACGGCTTCGGCATGGTTCCTTCCACCCGGACCCGCATGTGGCCCGGCCCCCAGTCGGCCACGGACGCGAAGGCAGCCGCCGGCTCCGGCAGCCGGCCCGACCGGATCGGCTCGGGCGACAGACTGGCCGTGTCGCTGTAGAGGACGATGCGGTCATACGGGAATCGGGGGTCCACCACCGTGGGCGGGACCTGGTCGTTAGGCAGCTTGGCGGCCCCGGGGACCACGCGCGCATAGGCGGGCACGGTGTCCCGCTCGAGCAGGACCGCCGGACTGCCGGGTGTCGTCGTCACCGGGCCGAGGACCTGATGGAAGCCAGGGATGGCCTGCGCCTGCGGCAGCAGGATGAAGCGGACGGCCAGCAGATCGATCAGCGCCGGGCTGCCCGCGTTGCGCCATTGCCCCTTCCCGCCCAGCAGCTCGTCGTAGAATCGGACCTCCTGGCCGTGGTAGCCCAGCATCGATTGGATGTCGTGGGCCATGAGGTAGGACCCCTGGTACACGCCGGCGTCGAGCACTCGATACGGCTTGGGCGTGGCACGGAGCCGGGTGGTCACGGCGTCGTCGGCGAAGGTGACGGACGCCGGATCCCGAAACTCGAAGAACAAGCGGTCGATGCTCCAGAGATCGGCGATGACGACGGCGGCCAGCGCCGCCGCCGCCGCCGGACCGCGGAGCCGCCCGCGGCCCACGGTCCACACGGCCACGCCCCCGAGGGCCGCCGCCACCAGCAGCCGGAGCGCGCCGAGGCGGAGCTCCGGTGCGTTGGCCAGGACGCGACCGGCCTGCTCGGCGCCCGCGAGAACGGTCGCGACCTCCTGCAGGATGCCGATGGCCCCGAGCACGCCGAGGCCCGCCAGCACGCCGAACCCGATCCCGATCGCGCGGGCGGACACCTCGCCGCGGAGCAGCCGATCGGTGCCGAAAGCGGCATACGCCGCGACCGGCAGCGCGACGAGAAAGAAAGCCATACCCGGCGCACGCACCTTCTTCATCATGGGCATGACCTCGTACCACACATAGTAGAACGGGGTGTGGCCGCCGAACGAGACCAGGAGAAACAGGATCGCGATGACCCCGAGCGCCTGCACCAGCCGGCGGCGCGACCGATCCGCGAGGCCGAACGCCGCCAGCGGAACGATCACGGCTCCGAGATACTCGGTGTGCAGCTTGAAGACGTTCCGGCCCCAGTAGTGGTCGAGCACGCCGTTGAACTGCGGCAGGACGGTCGTGACGATCTCCTCCGGCGGCATCGAGAACAGGGTCGCGTAGTCCCACCCGGTGCTCGGCCCGCCCGCCCCGCGCGGCGAATACGGCAGATACGCGAGGAACGGGATGATCTGAATCGCCGCGATCGCGAGGCCCACCACCACCGCGCCGAGGGCGAAGGCCAGCTCGCGCGGCCAGCGGAGCCCGGCCGGCCGGTCGGGGTCGGCGAACGTCAGGTACAGCGTCCACAGCGCGCAGGCGACGAGCATGTAATACGCCATCTGGTAGTGCGGCGCCAGCAGGCAGAGCCCGACGACGAGCGCGAGCAGCCCGTATCCCCAGAGCCGCTGGTCGCGGATGGCGCGAAGCAGCGCGAGGAGCGCGAGGGGCGTGAGCGCCGAGACGAACAGCTTTCCGTCGTGCCCCGGTCGCACCAGCGAGGCGACGATGCCGGTCAGCTCGTAGCCGAGGCCGCCGACCACCGCCGCGGTCCAGCTCACCCGGAGCGCCCGCAGGAACGCGTACATGAAGAGGCCGGCGAGCACGATGTGGCCGCCGAATCCGATGTTCATGGAGGTGTCGACCGGCAGCACCCAGCGGAGCCACGCCGTCGGGTAGAAGATGTCGCCGTGCTGGGCCGCGATGAACGGCAGCCCGCCGAACAGATACGGGTTCCACTCGGGAATGTGTCCCGTCCGGCGAAACATCTCGGCGCCGAACAGCCGGAAGCCGTAGCCCGCGACGTACTGGTCGTCGCCCAGGAGCCAGCGCCCCGCCAGCATGGGCCAGCACAGCGTGAGCGCCGCCAGCAGGAACACGGCCGAGGCCACCAGCGCGGGGCGGCGGGGCTCGAACGAGGCCGGCGAATCGGGATCAACGTGCGACACGCGTTCTCCCCTGCGGCAGGATCAGAAACGGCACGGCGGCCCCGAGCTCGGTGACGGTGAGCAGCAGCCGTGAGGCCAGGGCCAGCGCCGTGGCGGGGCCGATGCCCAGCGGCCCCTGCAGCATCAGAATGAACAGCCCTTCCCTGACGCCCAGCCCGCCGGGCGCGAACAGCGCGAGGAATCCGGCCAAGTAGGAGGCAGTGAACACGGCCACCGCCGGCTGGAGACGCAAGGCGGCTTCCGGCAGGACTCCCCGCGCCAGGCACCAGAGCGCCACCCCGTAGCCGATCCACGCCACCGTGTTGGCCAGGATTCCGGCCACCACGCCGAAGGCCGCGGGCGCGCCCCGTGCTTCGGCATCGGGCGCGGCGAATCGGAGCAGGCGGCGGAGAAACGGCGGCCAGAGCAGAAGCCCGATCCCGGCGACGGCCGCGACCACGAGCACGACCAGCGCGGCGCCGGCGCCCGGGTGGGCCGCTTCCAGCGCCGCGCGGCCGGTGAGTCCGGCGACCGCGGCGCCGGTGCCGACCGCCAGCACCTGCAGCACCACCGCGGAGCCCGTCGCCGCCCAGGGCGCCACGCCCAGCCGCTGCGCCATGAGCGCCATCCCGGCCACGGCCCACACCTTTCCCGGCAGGTACTTGCCGAGGCTGGACACGGTCCAGATGCGCGCCGTGCTCCAGCCGTCGAGCCGCTGACCCCAGCCGGCGAGCATGGTCCGCCAGGCGATGATGAGCACGGCGTACATTGCCCACACCAGCAGCACGCTCACCGCCAGCCACCCCGCGCTGAGCTCGACGCGGAGCGGCTGAGAGCTCAGCGCTTCCCAGTTGCGGAGGAGACTGCGCGCCGCGAAGGCGATGATCGCGAGCCCCACCAGCCATTGCGCCAGCCGCACCCATCCGCCGCGTCCGGATTTAGGCACCGAGCGCCTCGCGATACCAGCCTTCGCACAGCTCCGCCACGTGGTCGGGGCTGAGTCGCGCCCGCCACGCTTCGCCCACGAGGCGCGCGAGCGCGAGGCGCTCCGGATCCTGCAGGAG
>JAICJD010000094.1 GCA_025928645.1 Gemmatimonadales bacterium | reverse complement strand
GCCATTCGAACGCCCGACGCCGAACGCCGCGCCGAGCTGCTGGCCGAGCTCCAGCGGCTCGAGCGCGCCGCCCGGCCGCTCGAGCCCGGCGCCGGACGCCGAAAGCGTCTCCGCTCCGCTGCCCTCGCATCCGCCGAGCGGTACCTCCGGCACACGGCGACCCAGCCGGCCTACGTGAACACCGACGACAAGAGCGCCGGGCTGCTCGACGCGCCTATCCGCGAGCGTGGCCGGCCGGTAGACGAAGTCCTCCGGCTGTTCGAGCGCCAGGTCGTCGAGCCCGGCGCGCACCCGGCCTCGCCCGGGCATCTCGCCTACATCCCGGGCGGCGGGCTCTACCATTCCGCGCTCGGCGATTACCTGGCGGCGGTCAGCAACAAGTACGCGGGCGTCTTCTTCAGCAGCCCCGGCGCCGTGCGCATGGAGAACCTGCTGGTGCGCTGGGCCGCGGACCTGCTCGGCTATCCCGCATCGGCCGGGGGCGCGATCGCATCGGGGGGAA
Organism: Gemmatimonadales bacterium; assembly: GCA_025928645.1. GTDB lineage: Bacteria > Gemmatimonadota > Gemmatimonadetes > Gemmatimonadales > GWC2-71-9 > CAVVWJ01. Next base: position 14,267 of record JAICJD010000094.1, on the reverse strand, counting down.
GTATCGCCACGCTGGCCGCCGTGTGCGCCGCGCGCGACGCCCACGGTATTGCCGGCGCCGCCGCGGCGCGCGCGGTCGTCTATCTCACCACTCAGGCCCACCACTCCATTCAGAAATGCCTTCGCATCGCGGGCCTGGCCGAGAGTCCCATTCGGCTCGTCCCGATGGACGACGGCTATCGTATGCGGCCCGATGCGCTGGCCGAGGCGATCGCGGCGGACCGGGCGGCGGGCCTCGAGCCCTGGCTTGTGATCGCGGCGGCCGGCACGACCGACACCGGAGCGGTGGATCCGCTCGACGCCATCGCCACCGTGGCCGGGCGCGAGCGCTGCTGGTTTCACGTGGACGCGGCCTACGGCGGGTTCTTCCTGCTCACCGAACACGGCCGGCGCAGGCTCGCCGGCATCGAGCGCTCCGACTCGGCCGTGCTCGACCCGCACAAGGGTCTGTTCCTGCCATACGGCGCGGGCATCGTGGTGGTCCGCGACGCCGCCGCGCTGCTGGCCGCGCATCGGGAGACCGGCGCCTACATGCAGGACGTGCTGGAGGATCCCAGCGAGCTCTCGCCATCGGACGTCTCCGCCGAGCTGTCGAAGCACTTTCGCGGGGTCCGCATGTGGTTGCCGCTCATGCTGCTCGGCACCGCGCCGTTCCGCGCCGCGCTGGACGAGAAGCTGCTCCTCGCCCGCTACTTTCGGGACGAGGTCGCGGCGCTCGGATTCGAGGTCGGCCCGTCGCCGGACCTCTCGATCGTGACCTTCCGTTGGTCACCGGCCGGGACCGACCCCGACCGGGTCGACCGGCTTAACCGGGCGATCGTGGAGGGCGTCCGGCGGGACGGCCGTGTGTTCATTTCCTCCACCACGCTGGAGGGGCGGTTCACCCTTCGGATGGCGGTGCTCGCGTTCCGAACCCACCGGCGGACGATCGATCTCGCGCTGCGGGTGGTGGGCGACCAGGCGGCCGCGGCCGGCGACACGCCATGAGCGGACCGCTTCCGCCCGCGGGACCGCGCCTCCTCGGGCTGCCGTACGACGCGAGCTCCTCGTTCCTGAGGGGCCCCGCCGAGGCGCCGCCCCTCATCCGGGCGGCGCTCCACTCACCGGCGTCGAACTCCTGGGCCGCCGGAGTGCGCGACGTGCTCGCGGCCGACGGACTGACCGACGCCGGCGACCTTGCGCTGCCGCCCACGGCCGAGGCGCGCGCGCTGATCGAAGCGGGCGTGGCGGCCGTGCTGGAGGCCGGCCGGCGCCCGCTCGCGCTGGGTGGCGACCACTCGGTCTCGTATCCCGCCGTGCGCGCCGTGGCCTGCGCCCGCGGACCCGTCGCGATCCTGCACGTGGACGCCCACGCCGACTTGTACGACAGCTTCGAGGGCGACCGCTACTCGCACGCCTGTCCCTTCGCGCGGGTGATGGAGGAGGGGCTGGCGAGCCGGCTGGTACAGGTGGGCATCCGCACCATGAACGCCCATCAGCGGGCGCAGGCCGAGCGCTTCGGCGCGGAGGTCATCGGGATGCGGGAATGGTCGGCCGGCGCGCGGCCGCGAATGGAAGGGATGGTCTATCTGTCGATCGACCTCGATGGGCTCGATCCCGCCTACGCGCCCGGGGTTGGGCATCCCGAGCCGGGAGGGCTCGCCACCCGCGAGGTGATCGCGCTGATCCAGGAGCTGCGCGGCGACCTGGTCGCCGCCGACGTCGTCGAATACAATCCGCACCGCGACGTGAACGGTCTGACGGCAACGGTCGCCGCGAAACTGGTGAAGGAGATCGCCGGGCGGATGCTTGCCGGAGCTACTGCCTGATCCAGGTGGGGCGGAGGTCGCGGGTCACGTTGGCCACCAGCGACCCGACGACCTGCTGATACGCGTCGTTCGGGTTGCGCACCGCGATCGAGGGCCGCGCATCGGCGAGCGATACATGGCCCACCGACTGGCTCGCGCTCGCGCTCGAGCGCCACACCGTCCCGCCCGTGCGCGCGCTCACCAGGCTCACCGTCAGCTCACCCGAGACCGACGCGCTCATCCGCAAGTCGTGCGTAGTGGCCACCAGGCCGCGCGGCTTCACGTCCGTCATCGTGAGGTGGCCCAGGAAGACGGCGGCCACGTCCCGGTCGCGGCCGAGCGCCTGGGCGAGCGCGGCGTTGTCACCGGCGGCCGCGAGTCGGCGCACGGTGCTGTCGCTGGGGCCCAGCTCGAGCAGCTCGATGTTCGACTGGGTCGCGAGCAGCTCCTCGGCGAATCGTCGCGTGGCGGTCGCCTCGAGCGAGTCGTCCGGGCGCTCCGTCGTGAAGGTCACCAGAGCCACCCGCCCATAAGGCGCGAGCTGGAGGCGCGCAGGAACTTGCGCGTAATGCGCGCTGCAGGCCGACAGCACGAATGCGCCGCAAAGCGCGAGTCGCCATGACCCTCGACCAGCGGGGCCTGCCCCGTATCTCCGCATTTGACGCGCACCTGGAAAGGGTCGCGGCGGAAAAAGGCAAGAGGCGAGCCAGCCGCGCCGTGCCGGCTCGCCTCGTGGGGCCTAGAGCGAGTTGAGAAATGCCAGCAGCGCCGCCCGCTGCTCCGCCGAGAAACGCTGAGCGAGCGCGCCCGCCCGCCGTGCAGGAAATTGGTGTGGCCGTTCACGGTCTGGACCAGGCCGATGCCCCAGAGCGGCGGAGTGCGCCACTCGCTGCCCGACGTTTGAAAGTCGGGACGGTCATCGGCCAGGCCGCTTGTTCCCACTTCCGGCCTGGCGTATGTTGCCTCGCCTGCCCCCTGGAGCGCTGCATGGAGTTTTCGTCGCCCCCGCCGCCGTCCCGCCGCCGTTTTCTCTCCCGGCTGTCCGTCGTGCTGTCCGCCGCCATCGGCGCGGTGGCCACCGTGCCGGTGGTCGGATTCCTGCTGTCGCCGCTCGCGCACAAGGGGCCGCGGGTCTGGCGCTCGGTGGGTCCGGTGGATCGCTTCAAGGTGGGCGAGACGGTCAACGTCGTGTTCGAGGACGCGTCGCCGCTGCCGTGGGCCGGGGTCACCGCGCGCAGCGCCGCCTGGCTCCGGCGGGACGACGTCGAGCGGTTCACCGCCTTCACCGTGCACTGCACGCACCTCGGCTGTCCGGTCCGCTGGGTGGCCGACGCGCAGCTCTTCCTCTGCCCCTGCCACGGCGGCGTGTACTATCGTGACGGCACCGTCTCGGCGGGTCCGCCGCCCCGGACGCTGCCCCAGTATCCCGTCCGGGTGCGCCACGGCCTGGTCGAGATCCTGACCAGCCCCATCCCCATCGCCTGAGCGGCCCATGCTGCGCCGCTTTCTCGCCTGGCTCGACGACCGGAGCGGTCTGCTCACGGCCTCCCAGCATGCGCTGGAGCATCCGGTGCCGCCCCGCACCGGCTGGTGGTACGTATTCGGCAGCGCCACCCTGATCGCGTTCATGCTGCAGGTCGCCACGGGCATCGCGCTCGCGTCGGCGTACGTGCCCTCGAGCGGGCAGGCCTACGACAGCCTGCGGTTCATCACCGAGCAGGCCATGCTGGGCCGCTTCCTCCGCGGGATGCACTACTTCGGCGCATCGGCCATGGTGCTGCTCATCGGCATTCACGTCTCGCGCACCTACCTGATGGCGGCCTACAAGTATCCCCGGGAGCTCAACTGGCTCACCGGGGCGGTGCTGCTGCTCCTCACGCTGGCGCTCGCGTTCACCGGCCAGCTGCTCCGCTGGGACCAGAACGCGGTGTGGTCGGTGATCGTGGGCGCCGCCCAGGCCGGCCGCGCGCCGATTATCGGGAACGAAGTCGCACGCTTCATCCTGGCGGGAGACACCATCGGCGGCGCCACGTTGAGCCGCTTCTTCGCCTTTCACGTGTTCTTCATCCCGGCGCTGGTGTTCGCCTTCATCGGGCTGCACCTCGCGCTGGTCCTGAGGCACGGCATCTCGGAGCGGCCCACGAAGGGCGAGCACGTCGACCCCGCCACGTACCGCGAGCGCTACGCGGGGCTGCTCCGGCGCGAAGGCGTGCCGTTCTGGCCCGATGCCGCCTGGCGCGACGTTGTGTTCGGCGCGGCGGTGGTGGCCACGATCGTCGTGCTCGCCCTAATCGTGGGGCCGCCCGCGCTGGGCAAGCCGCCCGATCCGAGCATCCTCGAGGCCTATCCCCGGCCCGACTGGTATTTTCTGTGGTACTTCGCGCTGCTCGCGCTCGCGCCGCATAGCCTGGAGAACTTCATCATCGTGGCCGGCCCGCTCGTCTTCGGGGCCGTGCTGCTGCTGCTGCCGCTCATGAACCGCGGGCCTCGCAGCGTGCGCGAGCGTCCGCTGGCCGCGGTGCTCGTGGTGTTCATCTGGACCACGATCCTCACGTTCTGGGTCGCGGGGGTGCGGGCGGACTGGTCTCCCAACTTCGAGGTGGCGCCGCTTCCCGCCTCGGTGGTGGGCAGCACCGATTCCACGGTCGTGGCCGGCGCGCGCCTGTTCCGGGAGAAGGGCTGCGAGTTCTGCCATGCCATCGAGGGCCACGGCGGGAAGCGCGGGCCCGACCTGAGCGACGTGCGGAGCCGGATGGCGCCCGATCAGCTCGCCGCGCGGATCACCAACGGCAGCATCAACATGCCCGCCTATGCGCGCACGCTGACGCCGGCGCAGGTGAACACCCTGGTCGCATTTCTCTCGACCCGTGGCTCGGGCTCCGCGCAGCCCCGGTGACGGCCGCGGTGTCTCCGTCTCCGGCCCCGGTGAGCGGGCCGCGCCTCACCTACATCGGGGGTCCCACCGCGCTGATCGAGTGGGTCGGCCTCCGCCTCCTCACCGATCCAACCTTCGATCCGGCCGGCCGCGCCTACGAGACGCCGGTCTACACTCTTCGCAAGACCCGCGGGCCGTCGATCGAGCCGGCGGCGGTCGGTACGATCGACGCGGTTCTGCTGAGCCACGATCACCATTTCGACAATTTGGATGGCGCGGGACGCGCGCTGGTGGGCCGGGTACCCCGCGTGCTCACGACGACGGCCGGGGCCGAACGACTCGGCGGGCCGGCGCTCGGACTGGAGCCGTGGGCGACGGTGGACCTGCCGAGTCCTGAAGGCGGGGTGCTCCGGGTGACGGCCACCCCCGCGCGGCACGGACCGGCCCGCCTCGACCGAGGTCCCGTCATCGGCTTCGTGCTCGAGAGGCCGGGCGGCGCGGTGTACGTCTCGGGCGATACGGTGTGGTACGAGGGCGTGGCGGAGGTGGCGCGACGGTTTCCCGCGCGGTCCATCGTGCTGTTCATGGGGGCCGCGCGCGTGGCCCAGGTCGGGCCCTGGCTCCTCACGTTCGACGCTGCCGGCGGGGTGGAGGCGGCTCGGGCCTTCGACGGGGCCACCGTCGTTCCGCTGCACTTCGAGGGTTGGGAGCACTTCAGCGAGTCCCGGGCGGACATCGACGAGGCCTTCGCCCGCGCGGGACTGGAAGCGCGGCTCCGCTGGCCGGAGCCCGGACGGCCCATCGAGCTCTGGTAGGTCAGTCTCGCCCAAAAAAGGCCGGCGCGGGCACCGTATTGGCGCCCGCGCCGGGTCGGCTCCAGCAAGCTCCGCCTGGGGAGCTCCCCGCGGTTAGCGCGAGTAGTACTCCACGACCAGCGACACCTCGCACTGTACCGGAATCTGCTCCCGCTCGGGCACCTCGCGTACCCGCACGCTCCGTTTCTCGCGGTCGAGATCCAGATGCGCGCCCGGCCGGGAATTCTCCAGCGGGACCGTGAACATCGGCAGGTCACGGCTCCGGGAGGACAGGGCCACGGTATCGCCCGGCTGGAGGATCCGGCCCGGCCGGTCCACCTTCCGGCCGTTCACCACCACGTGCCCGTGCCCCACGGCCTGCCGCGCCGCGTAGATGGTGCGCACGAAGCCGGCCCGCAGCACCACCGCATCCAGCCGCATCTCGAGCAGCTGCAGCAGCCGGACGCCGGTGTTGCCCGATTGGCGCGTGGCGTGGGTGAACGCGTTCTGCAGCTGCCGCTCGCTGATGTTGTACTGCGCCCGGAGGCGCTGCTTCTCGAGCAGCTGCTTCTTGTAGTCGCTCACCTTGCGCCGCGTCGCCGCCCCGTGCTGGCCGGGCGGGTTCGGCCGCCGCTCCATGATGCGGGCCGCCTTGGGCGTGAGAGCAATGCCCAGCGCCCGTGCGATCTTGACCTTCGGTCCCCGTTTCATCGTCCTGTCCCTGATCGTGGTGGTTGTTCGTCCGGGCATGACGCTAGTCACTCCGGGCCCGGATTGGAAGGCCATGACCCCCGCGGCTAGGTTTCCCCTTCGTCAGGCGGGATCCGATTCTCCCTACATGAGCGACGTGATGTCCGATCCGAAGCTTCAGGCGGTAATAACCGAAATGCGGGCGCAGCTTGCCCGTGCCGAAGGGCTCGAGCCGGGAACCCGGCGCTCGCTCGAGCACCTCGTCCGCGACCTCGAGGCCCTGGCCTCCGAACCCGAGGCCGCCAGCTCACCGTCGGGGGCATCGATCCGCGACCGGGCCGCCGAGGCGTTGCGCCGGGTAGAGGCCTCGCATCCGACGCTCTCGACCACGCTCGGCAACGTTGTAGACACCCTCGCCTTCTTCAACCTGTAGGCCCCCTCGCCGTCGGCCGGCTCGCCGCATGGCGGCGCCGTCCGCGCGTCGGGTGCGGCCCTAGCGCGTTCCCGCCGTGGGCTGATCGGCCGGAGCGCCGCCCAGCGCCTGGTACAAGGCCGCGTACGACGTGGCGGCGTCGATGTGCGCCTGCGCCAGCTGATCTTCGGCGTCCAGCTGGGTCCGCTCCGCGTCGAGCACCTGCAGGAAATCGGCGACGCCGCCCTCGAACCGGAGCCGCGCCAGATCGGCCGCCCGGGCGCTGGACGCGGCCGCGTCGGCGATGCGGGCCACGCGAGCCCGTGCCGTCCGATAGCGCGAGAGCCCGGTTTCCACTTCCTGGAGCGCACGCAGCACCGTCTGCTCGTACCTGGCCTGGGCCTCGTCCGCCTGCGCCCGGGTCTGATCCACGCGCGCCTTCACCCGCCCCAGATTGAGGGCCGGCCAGGAGATGATCGGCCCGACCGCGTAGCGGAAAGTGCCGCCGTCGCCCAGGCTGCCGAACGAGCCGGCCGAATAGCCCGCGCTCCCGCCCACGTCGATGCGCGGGAGGTAATCGGCCTTGGCCGCGCCCACGAGGGCACGCCCGGCGGCCGCCTGCCGCTCCGCCGCCGCCACGTCGGGCCGGTGCCGGATGAGGGAATCCGGGGTCGCCACCGAGACGTCGGCCGGAAGCGCGGGCACCGGAGCGACCGGCTCGAGTGCACGCGCCACGCCCGCCGGCGGCCGGCCGATCAGCGTCCCGATGGCGTACTGCGTCGCCGCCACCTGCGCCTCGAGGCCGGGAATAGAGGCAAGGGTGAACCCCAGCTGGGTCCGTGCCCGCTCGGTATCGAACGCCGTGCCGCGGCCCGCGTCGAGCCGCTGCTGGGTGACCGCGAGCGTCCGGCGCTGGTTCTCGCCGTTCCGCCGCGCCACCGCCAGACGCTCCTGGGCGCCGCGCAGCTCGAAATAAGTGCGCGCCAGCTCGGCGGTGAGCGCCACCTGCACGTTCCGCAGGTCCTCGTTGGCCGCCCCGACGAGCGCGCCCTCCGCCTGCACGTTTCGCCGCACGCGGCCGAACAGGTCGAGCTCCCACGAGGCGTCAAAGCCCGCGTCCCAGATGTCCTGGTCGGGGAACGCGCCCCCGCCGATCGGAAACACCACGCTCGAGAGCCGTTGCCGGGTATAGCCGCCTGCCGCGGTGACCGTCGGCGCCAGGTCCAGGGTCGTCTCCGTCCGCGCCGCGCGCGCGCCGCGCAGCCGGGCCACCGCGGCCCGGACGTCGAGGTTGCTTCGCACCAGCTCGTCCAGCAGCCGGTCGAAGGTGGTGTCGCCGAGCGCCCGCCAGTAGGTGCGCGGATCCACCGACGCGGCCTCCGCGGCCGGCGGCACGACGGGCACCGCCGAGTCGGACTCGGCGCGCGCCGGCGGCACGAGAGAGTCCGTCGAGTCCGCCGCGGCCGGCACCGATGGCGCGGGAGGGGGCGCCGGCAGCGGCGTGGACGTGTCCCGCGCCGTCTCCCGGAACGCGGGCGGGACGGCCACCCCGGAGGCCCGGTACGCCGGGGCGCCGGCGCAGCCGAGGAGACCGGCGAGCAGCAGCGACGAGAGGCGCGCCCTACGCATGGATCGCCTCCCCGGCGGGCGGCTCGGCGGGAACGGCCGAACGCGCGCGGCCTTCGACCAGGCGCGAGATCACCACGTAGAACACGGGCGTGAGGACCAGACCGAAGAAGGTGACTCCGAGCATGCCCGAGAACACCGCCACCCCCATGGCGTGCCGCATCTCGGCGCCGGCCCCGCTCGAGAACACCAGCGGGAGCACGCCCATGATGAAGGCGAACGAGGTCATGAGGATGGGCCGCAACCGGATACGCGACGCCTCAAGCGCCGCCTCGACCGCGGAGCGGCCCTGCAGGTGCAGCTCGCGGGCGAACTCGACGATCAGGATCGCGTTCTTGCACGCGAGGCCGATGAGCACGAGGAACCCGATCTGGGTGAAGATGTTGTTGTCGCCCTTCGTGAGATACACGCCGGTGATGGCGCAGAGCAGCGACATGGGCACGATCAGGATGACCGCGAGCGGCAGCGTCCAGCTCTCGTACTGCGCCGCGAGCACCAGGAACGCGAGCAGGACGCAGAGCGGGAAGATGAAGATCGCGGTGTTGCCGGCCAGCCGCTGCTGATAGCTGAGATCGGTCCACTCATAGCCGATGCCGTTCGGCAGCACCTCGTGCGCCAGCCGCTCGATGGCCGCCTCCGCCTGGCCGGAGCTGAAGCCCGGCGCGGGGCCGCCGTTGATGTCCGCCGCGGGGTAGCCGTTGTAGCGGAGGCCCTGATCCGGGCCGTGCGACTCGCGCACCTGCACCACCGACCCCAGCGGCACCATCGCGCCCTGCGCGTTCCGCACCTTGAGCTGGGCGATGTTGTCGGCCGTGGCGCGGAACTGGGCGTCGGCCTGGACCTTCACCTGGTAGGTGCGGCCGAACCGGTTGAAGTCGTTGGCGTAGACCGAGCCGAGGTAGACCTGCATGGTCTGGAACAGGTCGGTGAGCGAGATGCCTTCGCGCTTCACCTTCTCCCGATCCACCTCGACCTCGAGCTGCGGCACGTTGATCCGGTAGCTGCTGAAGAGGCCGGCCAGCTCCGGCGTCTGATACGACTTGCCGAGCAGCGCCTGCGTCGCGTCGTTCAGCGCGGCCTCGCCCAGGCCGGCGCGATCCTCGAGCTCCAGTTTGAACCCGCCGACCGAGCCGAGGCCGTTGACCGGGGGCGGCGGGAACACGGCCACGAAGGCGTCCTGGATGCTGGAGAACTTGCCGTTGAGCTCGCCCGCGATGTTCAAGCCGTACTCGGCCTTGCCGTGGCGCTCGTCGAACGGCTTGAGGGTGATGAACACGATGCCGGCGTTCGGCGAGTTGACGAAGCCGTTGATCGAAAGGCCCGGGAACTGGACGGCGTTCTCTACGCCCGGCTGCTTCAGCGCGATGTCGGCCATCTGCCGGACGACCCGCTCGGTCCGGTCCAGCGTCGCCGCGTCGGGGAGCTGCGCGAAGGCCACCAGGTACTGCTTGTCCTGGGTGGGCACGAAGCCGTGCGGCACCTTGTTGAAGCCGACGATCGTGAGCGCGACCAGTCCGGCGTACACCGCGAGCGCCACGCCGCCCCTCCGGATCACGCGTCCCACGCCGCGGCCGTAGCGCTCCGACCCCCGGCGGAATACCCGGTTGAACGGGCGGAAGATCCAGCCGAGCCCGCGGTCCAGCATCCGCGTGAGCCGGTCGGGCGGCGCGCCGCGGGGCTTGAGCAGGATGGCGCTGAGCGCCGGGCTCAGGGTGAGCGAGTTCACCGCGGAGATGACGGTCGAGAACGCGATCGTGAGGGCGAACTGGCGGTAGAACTCGCCCGTGAGCCCGCTCAGGAACGCCACCGGCACGAACACCGCGCAGAGCACCAGGCAGATCGCGATGATCGGGCCGCTCACCTCGTCCATCGCCTTGTGGGAGGCGTCCCTCGGCGAGAGGCCCTCCTCGATGTTGCGCTCGACATTCTCGACGACGACGATCGCGTCGTCCACCACGATGCCGATGGCGAGCACCAGCCCGAACAGCGACAGGGTGTTGATCGAGAACCCGAAGGCGAGCAGCACCGCGAAGGTGCCCACGATCGAGACCGGGACCGCCACCAGCGGAATGATCGAGGCCCGCCAGGTCTGGAGGAACAGCACCACCACGATGACCACGAGCAGGATGGCCTCGAACAGCGTCTTCACCACCTCGCGGATGCCGTCGCGCACGTTGATCGTCGGGTCGTAGACGATCCGGTACTCCACGCCCTCCGGGAAGTTCTGCTTGAGCTCCTCCATCGTTTTCCGCACCGTGGAGGAGAGCTGCAGCGCGTTCGAGCCCGGCGCCTGAAAGATGCCGATGCCCACCGCGTCCTGATTGTCGAGCAGCGAGCGGAGCGCGTAGTCGCCGGCGGCGAGCTCCAGCCGGGCCACGTCGCGGAGGCGGGTGATCTCGCCGTTGGCGCCGGTCTTGAGGATGATGTCGCCGAACTCCTTCTCGTCGACCAGCCGGCCGCGCGCGTTCACGCTGAGCTGATATTCGACCGGCACCGGCATCGGCGGGGCGCCGACGACACCGGCCGCGACCTGCACGTTCTGCTCGCGGATCGCGCTGACGACGTCGCTGGCGGTGAGCCCGCGCGCGGCCACCTTGTCGGGGTCGAGCCAGACCCGCATGGCGTAGTCGCCGCCGCCGAAGACCTGCACCTGACCGATACCCGGGATGCGCGCAATCACGTCCTTGATCTGCAGCAGGCCGTAGTTCCGGAGGTAGGTGGCGTCGTACCGGTTATCCGGGGACAACAGGTGCACCACCATGATGAAGTTGGGCGAGCTCTTGACGGTGGTGACGCCGAGCTGGCGGACCTCCTCGGGCAGCCGGGGGAGCGCCTGGCTCACCCGGTTCTGCACCTGCACCTGCGCCAGGTCCACGTCGGTGCCGACGCGGAAGGTGACGGTCAGGGTGAGCACGCCGTCCGAGGTGCCCTGCGAGGACATGTACAGCATGTTCTCGACGCCGTTGATCTGCTCCTCGAGCGGCGTCGCCACGGCTTCGGAGAGCGTCCGCGGATTGGCGCCGGGATAGATCGCGCGGACCACCACCGAGGGCGGCACCACTTCGGGATATTCGCTCACCGGCAGCGTCAGCATCGCGATCAGGCCGGCGATGAAGATCACAATCGAGAGCACGGCCGCGAAGATCGGCCGGTCGATGAAGAAGCGGGAGAACCGCATGGGACTAACGCTCCGCGACGGTGGAGTCGGACGAGTCGGGCACCATGGCGACCAGCTTCGGGCTCACTTTCATGCCGGGCCGCACCCGCATGAGGCCGTTGACGACCACCTTGTCGCCTTCGGCCACCCCCGAGCGCACCACCCGGAGGCCGTCGTCCGCCAGCCGGCCGATCTCGACCGGGCGGTAGGCGAGGCTGTCGCCCTTGGCGAGCACCAGCACGAACTTGCGGTCCTGGTCGGTGCCGATGGCGGCGTCGCGAACGAGCAGGGCGGGGGCGTGCTCGCTGCTCACCAGCCGCACCCGGGCGAACAGGCCGGGGGTGAACCGGCGGTCGCGGTTGGAGAAGATCGCGCGGGTCCGGATGGTGCCGCTCGTCGGATCGATCCGGTTGTCGACGAAATCCAGGCGGCCTTCGTGCGGGAACCCGCTCTCGTTGGCCAGGCCGAGATAGACCGGCAGCGGGGCATTGCGCCAGCCGCGCGTGCCCGCCGCGACCGCCCGGGCCGAGTAGCGGAGATAGGTCTGCTCGTCGCTGTCGAAGTAGAGATACATCGAGTCGAGCGACACCACCGTGGTGAGCAGCGTGGCGTCGGGCGGCCCGGCCTGCACCAGGTTGCCCTCGGTGACCTCGGCGCGGCTCACCCGGCCCGCGATGGGCGAGCGCACCTTGGTCCACTCGAGGTTGAGCCGCGCGGTCTCGACCGCCGCCTCGGCGGCGCGCACCGCGGCCACGCCGTTGGCCTGCGCGCTGGTGCGGCTGTCGAACTCCTCGCGCGAGATGGCCTGCACGTTCACCAGCTTTTCGGCTCGCGCGACCTCCTTCCCGGCGAGGTCGGCCGCCGTGCGGGCCTGTTCGAGCTGTGCCCGCGCGCGATCCAGCTCGGCCTGGTAAGGACGGGGGTCGATGTCGAACAGCACTTCGCCCTTGCGGACTTCGCGCCCCTCGGTGAAGCTGACCCGCCGGATGTAGCCCGAGACGCGAGGCCGGATCTCCACGTGATCCACCGCCTCGAGCCGCCCGCTGAACTCGTCGGACTCGGAGATGTCCCGGTGCAGCACGGGGGCGACGCTGACCGCCGGCGGCGGTGGCGGCGCAGGCGGTTTCGAGGAGCAGGCCGCGACCAACAGCGAGGCGAACAGCGTGGACAGCGCGAGCGAGCGGGACGGCATGCCATCCTCCTGGGGGAGCGGCCCGTGAGGGAAGCTCCATGTTACGATAGTTTTACAACCATCTAACGCTACCGGAGAAAAACAGGGGCCGCGCTCCGCGCCGGCCCTGCGTTCCTCCGGAGTTACGACGCCCTACCGACCCGCCGCATAAGCTCCGCGGTATACGCCCGAACCACATCGCGCCGCACCTCGCAGTTGAGGTACTGACCCGTCTTGCGGGCATCGACCAGCCCGGCTCGGACGAGCTCCTTGATGTGGTGCGAGATCGTGGCCTTCGAGACCGGGAACTGATCCCGCAGATGCTGGCAGGGACAGGGGCGCTCCCCCGCAATCGTCTCCAGCAGCGCCATGCGTCTCGGGTCGGCCAGTGCCTTTGCGATGAGCTCGAACTGCCTGGTGGTCAGGTGGAGCTCCGCGCCTTCGCGTGTCGTCACAGTTCAATGATTATCGAACTGCAACCGGCCTGTCAACCCGGCCCCGCGCCGACCCCGCCGCGCGAGCTGCCGGGAAAAAGGTGGTCATCCCGGCGAAGCGAGGGACCTGCTCCGCTTCGCTTGGCCTTCGATCAGCATGATCGCCCGCTTCGCGCGGGATGACCGGCACCGTTCAGCGGAACGTGCCCGGACTCACCTCGTAGGTCATGTGATGGCGGCCTGCTTCATCCTCCGGCGCCCAGAAGCCGAGCTGCTCCGTCCACCGCGTGGTCTGGAGGCGCCGGCCGCGCAGCGTGAGAAATCCGGCCGCCCGCGTGGTGACGACGCCCAGGCGGCGGAGGTCCGCCAGCCCGCGGATCGTGGTACGGCCCCGCTCGTTGACCAGCCGCCGGGCCGCCACCGGCCCGATGCCCGGGACCCGAAGCAGCGCCTCGTGGTCCGCGCGCTGTACCTCCACCGGAAACCACTCCGGGTGCGCGATGGCCCAGGCCGTCTTGGGGTCCACGTTGAGCGGCAGGTTCCCGGTCGGCTCGAACACGACTTCATCGGGTGTGAACCCATACTCGTGCAGCAGATGGTCCGCCTGGTACAGCCGGTGCTCGCGCAGCAGCGGCGCCGCGGGCAGCGCCTCCATGGGCGTGTTCTGGATGGGCCGGAACGCGGCGAAGTGCGTGTGGTGAACCGCGCCGCGTGCCTTGAGCCGCCCGACCGTCTCGACCAGCGTGCGGTCGGTGTCGGGGGTGGCGCCCACGACGAACTGCATGGTCATGCCGGCGACGCCGTTCGGGTGCAGCGGATCGGCCGGGCGGCCGTGGACGCGCGCCGTGCGCTCCTCGAGCACGAGCCCGCGCACCCGCTCGAGGTTCTCCAGCGCGATGGGCAGACTCTTCTCGGGCGCGATCTGCGCGAGCGTCTGGCCGCAGGGCGCCTCGAGGTTGAGGGAGATCCGGGTGGCCAGCGAGGTGAGCCGCTCGATCTGCGCCGGCTGTGCCCCCGCCACCAGCTTGACGTGGATGTAGCCCGCGAAGCCGTGCCGCTCGCGCAGCAACTCGAGCGCGGCGATGAGCTGGTCCATGACCCGTACAGGGTTGCTCGGGATGCCCGTAGTGACAAACAGCCCCTCCACCCAGCCGCGGCGCACCGCACCGAGGAATACGCGCACCAGCTCCTCGGGTTTGAGCAGGGTGCGCGGCAGGTTTCGATCCCGCCGCATGGGGCAGTAGTGGCAGTTGTAGCTGCAGGCGTTGGTCATGAGGATCCGGAGCAGCCGGGTTTCCCGGCCGCTCGACCGAAGCCGGCGG
>JAICJD010000138.1 GCA_025928645.1 Gemmatimonadales bacterium | reverse complement strand
CCCGAGGAGCGGGCTCACCGACCCGATCGTGGCGAGCCACGGGATGTAGTGGCCGAGCAGGTCGCGCTCGGCGGCCACTTCCTTCCCGAGCACCATCTTGAGCGCCTCGAGCTGGGTCGGCGTGAGCGAGCTCCGGTCGGCACCGCGCTCCTCGCGCAGCGCGCCGGGCCGGAGCTCCGAGTAGAAGGTGATGGCCTCGCGGAACAGCCGGTTGTAGGGCGACGGCGGCTGCTTCATCACGGCGTGATACGCGTCCTGCAGACGGGTGGTCCGCTCCATCTCGGCGAAGAACCGGTCGGCCTGCTTGTTGAGCCGCCGGAACTGCCACCACTTGAGGATGATGATGAACCACGAGACCAGCGAGAAGATCGCGGTGATGATCAGCACCACCTTCGTCTCCGCGCTCGCGGTCAGCACCAGCTCGACCGCCGAGCGCGGCACGGCGCCGCCCGTCTGCTGGATCATCGCGCCTCCGTCCGGAACCAGTCGACCAGGAGGGGGAGCCCGTTCTCGAACGTCCAGGTCGGCGCCCAGCCGAGCACCGACTTGGCCTTCTTGATGTCGAGCGAGCTGCGGAACAGCTCGCCGGGCCGGGGCGGCGCGAACTCCAGCTCCGGCGTCTTCCCCATGACATTGGCCACCGTCTTGGCCAGCTCGAGTACGCTGGTCTCGCGGGCCGTGGCGATGTTGAAGGCCGGCGCGTCGAACTCGTTCGACGCCGGCAGCTTGACCGTGGAGGCGAGTACGTTGGCCCGGGCGACATCCTTCACGAAGACGTAGTCGCGGGTCTGCCGCCCGTCGCCGAACACCGTGAGCTTCTGCCCGTCGAGCAGGCGGGAGACGAAGATCGACACCACGCCTGCCTCGGACTTCGGGTCCTGCCGCGGTCCGAACACATTGGCGTAGCGCATCGCCACCCCTTCGAACCCGCGCAGCGCGCCGAGCGCCCGAAGGTAGTGCTCGCCCGAGAGCTTGCTGACTCCGTAGGGGCTCACCGGCAGCTTGGGCGCGGTCTCGGGCGTCGGCACGACCGCCGGGTCGCCATACACCACTCCGCCGCTGCTCGCGAAGATGACCCTGCGGATGCCGCCCTCGCCGGCCCCGTCGAGCAGGTTGGTCAGTCCGACCACGTTGATCTCGGCGTCGAAGGCGGGACGGTCCACCGACACGCGCACGTCGATCTGCGCCGCATGATGGTTGAGGACGTCGAACTTCCCGGTGGCCGCCAGGGTCCGGGCCTCGGATGACCTGATGTCCGCGCGCACGAACCGGGCGGGCTTCGGCACGTTCTTCTCGTGGCCGCGGGACAGATCGTCCAGCACCACGACCTCCCAGCCTTCCTGGAGATACGCTTCGGCGACATGAGACCCGATGAAGCCGGCACCGCCCGTGACCAATACCCGCCCGCTCATGCGCCGCGTCTCGTCATGCTCGCTCCATATGGGGATGGCCGAAGGAATGGAACCGTCGCCCCGCAATATAGATACGTGAGGCGAGGAAGGAACCGGGATCGCGCCGCGGAAAACGATGCGGCGCCGGGGAGCCCTCCCGGCGCCGCATCACCGCCTCACTCCCGGAGGTCAGGACGGGAGCTTGGCGACCTGGAACGCGTCGGCGCCCGGCGTGATGTCGGGCGAAAGAACGTTGAGCACGCGGGCCGTGGCGGTGTGGTCCCGTACGTGGACCACCTGGAGCGTGGCCATGACGTCGTTGATGAGCTGGCGGCCGTCGGCCAGCCGCTCCGCGCGGCGGCGGATCTCGAACATGTCGCCCGGCGCCACGCCGTCCGCCCGACCCTTATCGAGGAAGACCACCATCTGGGGCGTCTTGAGGTCCTGACGGGCCGGGCCGCCCAGGAACGTCGCGTGAACGCCTTCGCTGACCGCCACGGCGTGCCGGTCGCCCGAGGGCGTGAACTTCTCCGCCGGGAGCACCCGCTGCCCCAGGCGAATCGGGCCGTAGGTGGCCACGATGCTCCCGACGTAGCGGCCCTGCACCGTGTCCACGATCTGCGCCAGTCCGGTGGGCATCACCACGTTTCCCTGCGACCCCAGCTCGGTGCCCAGCGAGGCGACCAGCAGCGTGTCGCCGATCTGGTACGCCGCGCCGCGAGGCGCCTCGATGGCCACCAGAGCGTACGGGAGCGCGCTCGCGTTCACGCTGCTCGCGCGAATCTGCTGCGGCATTACCGGGCCCAGCACCTTGCCGAAGGGCAGGCTCTGATTCTCCGTGAGGAAGCCGGACGAGTAGAACTCGCTCCGGCGCAGCGCCCGATACGGCTGGTTGGTGTAGGCCCGAAGGCTCTCCTCGAGCACCTTGGTGCGCTTGACGCCGAACAGGCCCGTCGAGCCGTCTTCGGACTCGGGAGCGGATACGGCGGTCAGCTGCGCCAGCGTCTTCTGAGGGGCGTCGGCCGGCGCGTCCTGCACGGCCGCGACACTCGTGCCGACATCGGCCGGCGCGGGAGCCGGCACGGCCGGAACCGAGTCCGTGCTCATCGAATCCGAGGCGGGCGCCTGGGCCACGGGGACCGGCGCGGGCGTGTCGGTCGCCGGAACGGCGTGGACGCTGTCGCTCCCGGCGAGGCTCAGCACTTCACCGGGATAGATCCAGTGCGGATCCTCGACCACGCTCGTGTTGAGGCGGTAGATGTCCGGCCACAGAAACGGATCGCCGCGGTACTGTCTCGCGAGGTCCCACAGCGTATCGCCCTTGCGGACGGTGTGGGTCTCCGGCGCGGAGGCCTGGGCGAGCGCGAGACCCGGCGTCAGGGTCAAGGCGAGCAGGCCCATCCACTTCCAGTGGGACGTGCGAGGCATCGGGGTCTCCCAGCGACTTCGGTGTCGGATATGGAGATAGCGATTGTCGAACCGGGAACGCTTCCGGGGCGGCAGGCGCAAATTCAACGCCAGTGGGGGACGACTCTCTGGGGAAGCGCTAAGCCAATGGCAAAGCTGCGGTTGGCGCGCTAAGGGGGAGCCGCCGACGGCCGGCCGGCTCTGGCGATTGGCGGAGGGTCGGGAGTTTATCCGGGCCGGGCCCGAGGCGATCCGGGCCGTGGTCTCGTGCAACCGACCCTTTCGGCCTTCAGCGCCGGCACCCGGGCCGCCGGTGAGACGCGCCGGCGGGCGGGAGCACTACGCAGCGGTCGCGCGCGGACCCGGGCCCGCCGGGACCGAGGTCAGAAGGGCAGGTCGTCGTCCTCGGCGTCGAGCGCCTCGGGGAAGTCCTCGAACGACTCCTTGCCCTTGGGCGCGGCGGCGGTGGCACCCGCCCCGACCTTGCCGGCCGGGCTGAACGACGATTCGGCCCCATCGCCGCGGCCGGAGAGCAGGATCAGCTCGCGCGCGGTGATTTCGGTGGTGTACCGCGTCTGCCCCTCGCGGTCCTGCCACGAGCGGTACTCGATGCTGCCTTCCACGTAGACCTTGTCGCCCTTCTTGCAGTAGCGCTCGGCGATGTCGGCGAGGGTGGAACCCTTGTTGTTCCACAGGACGACGCGGTGCCACTCGGTTTTTTCCTGCTTTTCGCCGGCCTGGTTCTTCCACTGGCGGCTGGTGGCGACGGAAAGGGTGGCGACGCGGGAGCCGTTCGAGGTGCTGCGGACCTCCGGGTCGGCGCCAAGGTTTCCGATCAGGATCGCTTTGTTCAGACTCCGGCTCACATGCACCTCCTGGGTTCTGTCGCGGGCCACGCTCGTGGACCTGCGGAAAATGTAGGCCGCGCGCGGGGACCGTCAACCAAACCAGCGCGCCGGCCGGCGGAATCGCGCGCGGCTCAGGCGCGCTGCGTCATCTCGAGACGAAGCACCAGCGCGTCCTCGCGCGGATTACGATAGTACGCCGCGCGCTGGCCGACCGCGCGGAACCCGCAGCCGAGGTAGAGCGCCTGCGCCGACCGGTTCGACTCGCGGACCTCGAGGAATACCTCGTCGACCCGTCGCCGGCGGAACGCCGCGAGGCCGGCATCGAGCAGGGCGCCGCCGATGCCCCGCCGACGGAACTCCGGCGCCACGGCCAGGTTGAGCACCTCGCCCGTCCCTGCCACCTCCCGGCCGACGAGGTATCCCGCCACGCCGCGTCCGGTCTCGGCGGCGAGTCCGAACGTCCACGGCGACGTCAGCGCCTCGCGGAAGCTGACGTCGGTCCACGGATCGCTGAACGCCCGGCGCTCGATGGCCACGAGCGCCGGGACGTCAGCCGGCGTGGCCGACCGAATCCGGCAAGGGGCGTCCATGCGCCGCCTCCCAGCGTGCCTGCGCCTCGGCGGGCCGGCCGTATTCCGGGTGCCAACCCTCGACCGGGTCCACCCGCGCCACGCCGCCGTCCTCGTCGGCCAGCCCGAGGAGCACTCGCGCCCTCGGCGCGCCCTCCTCGCCGGTGATCATCCGGCGCTCGAGCCCGTCCTCGAGCACCCGCGCCTCGACGGCCGGCGCCTCGCCGACGAGACGGTCGGGCCGGAGCCGCAGCTCGACCAGTGCCGCGGGCCGGTACACCGACGGCGCGAGCACTTCGTGGATCGTGCCGTCGCCGAAGCGGTACGCCGCGGCGTAGAGCTCGCCGCGCAGGGCGTTGGCCACCGCGAGCACCGTCTCGCCCGGGCGCGCCACCCCACGCGCGCGCACGAGCAGCGACGGCGCGATCCACAGCGGCAGCTCCCTCGCCTGCACCAGCGCCTTCGCCACCGCGGCCCCGACCCTGAGCCCGGTGAAGCTGCCGGGCCCGTCGCTCAGCACGATCGAGGTGACCGCGGCGAGGCCCACCCGGCGCTCGCGGAGCAGCGCATCGATGGCCGGCAGCAGCTCCGCCGCGTGCCGGCGGGCCCCCGCGATGGTCCGCTCCACGGCGTCGGCCGCCGAGCCGCCGAGCGCGACGGAGGCGCGGTCCGTCGCCGTCTCGATCGCGAGCCGCATCAGAGCGCCTCCAGTCCGCGGCGGGACTCGTCGGGAAGGTGATGGAGACGGAACCGCCGCGCGGGCGCGGGAAGCCAGGGCCCGGCCCGCTCGGGCCACTCCACGAGTACCGCGTCGCCTTCGGCCAGCAGGCCCTCCCAGTCGAGGTCGGCCGCTTCATCGGCCGAACGGAGGCGGTAGCAGTCGAGGTGAAACACCGGACCGCGCCGCCCCCGATAGCGGTGCACCAGCGCGTACGTGGGGCTGGTGGCGGGCGTCGACACGCCCAGGCCCCGCACGATGGCCTGAATGAACGTCGTCTTGCCGGCGCCCAGCTCGCCCTCGAACGCGAGCACGGTGCGCGGCGGCAGCGCGCGTCCCAGGGTCTCGCCCTCCGCTCGCAGCTCGTCCTGCGTGAGCGGCCGGATCACGCGCGGCGGCGAACCTTGGCGAGCGGGGCACGCCGCACATCCGGCGCGCCCATCGCCTTGAGGTCATTGAGCTGGTCGCGCAGCGTGGCCGCCAGCTCGAACTCGAGGTTGGCGGCGGCCTCCCGCATCTGCCGCTCGAGCGACTGGATCAGCGCCGCCCGCCGGGTCGGGTCGTGCAGGTCCACCGCGTCGGGGCCCGCGCGCGGCTCGGGCCGTTCCGTGCGCGCGTCGGCCACGTGGGTGGACAGCCGCACCTCCTCCATGGACTTGACGATGGAGGTGGGCGTGATGCCGTGCTCCTCGTTGTGACGCTGCTGCAGCTCGCGGCGGCGCGTCATCTCGTCGAGCGCGCGCCGCATGGACCCGGTGATATGGTCGGCATACATGATCGCTCGGCCGTTCACGTGGCGGGCCGCGCGGCCGATGGTCTGCACCAGCGACCGGTCGCTCCGGAGGAAGCCCTCCTGGTCGGCATCGAGGATGGCGACGAGCGACACCTCGGGAAGATCGAGTCCCTCGCGCAGCAGGTTGATCCCCACCAGCACGTCGAAGTCGCCGAGGCGAAGACCGCGGAGGATCTCCATCCGCTCGATCGCGTCGATGTCGGAGTGCAGGTAGCGCACCCGCACGCCCGCCTGCTGCAGGTAGTCGGTCAGATCCTCGGCCATGCGCTTGGTGAGGGTGGTGACCAGCACGCGCTCGTGCCGCGCCTCGCGCACCCGGATCTCGTGGAGCAGGTCGTCCACCTGGCCCCGGACCGGCCGGATGTCCACCTCCGGATCCACCAGCCCGGTGGGCCGGATGATCTGCTCCACGACGGCACCCTGCGAGAGCCGGAGCTCGAAGTCGCCCGGCGTGGCGGACACGTTGATGAGCTGCGGCACGAGCGACATGAACTCGTCGAACTGGAGCGGCCGGTTGTCGAGCGCCGAGGGCAGGCGGAAGCCGTACTCGACCAGCGTGAGCTTGCGCGCGCGGTCGCCGTTGTACATCCCGCCGATCTGGGGCAGCGTGACGTGCGACTCGTCCACCACGACCAGGAAGTCGGGCGGGAAGTAGTCGAACAGACACGCGGGGCGCTCGCCCGCGCGCCGGCCGCTCAGCGGCCGCGAGTAGTTCTCGATGCCCGCGCAGGTCCCGACCTCGAGCAGCATCTCGACGTCGAAGTTGGTGCGCGATTCCAGCCGCTGGGCCTCGAGCAGCTTCCCCGCCCCGCGCAGCTCGGCCAGCCGCTCCGCCAGCTCGGCCCGGATGGCCGTGACGGCGCGCTCGATCTTGGGCCGCTCGGTGACGAAGTGCTTGGCCGGATAGATGGCGCACTGCTCGAGCTGGGCGATCGTGTCGCCCGTGAGCGGGTTGATCTTGCTGATGCGCTCCACCTCGTCGCCCCAGAGCTCGATCCGGATCGCCTGCTCCGCATAGGCGGGGAAGATCTCGATGCTATCGCCCCGGACCCGGAAGGTGCCCTGCTCGAAGGAGACGTCGTTCCGGCCGTACTGGATGCGGACCAGCTCGCTCAGGATATCGTCCCGGCCGCGCTGCTCGCCGCGCTCCACCGTGACCATGAGCTTGCGGTACTCGACCGGGTCGCCGAGGCCGTAGATGGCGCTCACCGTGGCCACGATGACGACGTCCTCCCGCTCCATGAGGCTGGACGTGGCCCGGAGCCGAAGGCTCTCGATGTCCTGATTGATCGAGGCGTCCTTCTCGATGTAGACGTCCGTGGCGGGAACGTAGGCCTCGGGCTGATAGTAGTCGTAGTAGGAGACGAAATACTCGACCGCGTTCCGGGGCAGGAACTGGCGGAGCTCGCCGTAGAGCTGGGCCGCGAGGGTCTTGTTGTGCGAGAGGACCAGCGTGGGCTTGCCGTAGTTGGCGATGGTGTGCGCCAGGGTCATGGTCTTGCCCGACCCGGTGACGCCCAGCAGCGTCTGGTACTTGTCGCCCCGCTGGAGCGCGGCGGTGAGCTCCGCGATGGCCTTGGGTTGATCCCCGGCGGGGGTAAACGGCGCGACGACCTCGAAGCGGGGGGATGCCATCGGGGAAATATACACTGCCGGGGTTTGTTCGGGCAGGCACGGGGTCGGGGGCAGGTGGACAGGATGAAGTATCCGAATCTTTTCCCGCTCGCCCGCCCGTCTCCTCACGCCGCCAGCGTCGCGCAGAACTCCCCGAACACTTCGATGTACCGGTCCACCTCGGCCTCGGTGTGCTGCACCGATAGCGTCCATTGCTCCTCGTCGCCCGGCGTCATGAAGATGCCCCGGTTGAGCAGCCAGGGATACGAGGCGGCGAACAGCTCGGGCCTGGTGTCCAGGAAGTCGCGATAGTCCTTCAACGGCGTGGGCCGGTAGGACACGCAGCCCTTCGCGCCGAGGTCCACCGTGTGCGCCGGGAGCCGGTGCCGGTCGATCGCGGCCTGGCAGCCCTGCACCAGTCGGCTGCCGAGGCGGGCCAGCCGCCGATACACGTCGCCGGTGAGCACCTCGGTGAGCGTCACGAGCCCGACGTGCGAGACCAGCGGATTCCCGTTGTAGGTGCCCATCTGCGACACGCCGCGCTCGATCAGCCGCATCAGGTCCTCCCGGCCGCCGAACGCGGCCGCCGGGAGCCCGCCCGCGATGGCCTTGGCGAGGCAGACGAGGTCGGGCTGCACGCCGAAGCGCTCGGTGGCGCCGCCTGCCGCGATGGTGCAGCCGGTCTTGATCTCGTCGTAGATGAGCACCACGCCGTGCTTCGTGCACAGGTCGCGCACCCGCCGCAGATAGCCGGGCTCCGGCACCACGATGCCGACGTTCATCATCGCCGGCTCCATGATGAGGCAGGCGATGTCCCGCCCGCGCTCCTCGAGCACCCGCGCGAGGTGCTCGGCATCGTTGAAGGGCACCACCTGGATGTAGCGGGCCGCGTCCTTGACCATGCCCTTCGAGACCGGGGCGCTGGCCGGCCGGTCGCGGCCTCCCATCAGGTCCGCGTTCGGCACGATCGAGAACATGACGCTGTCGTGGTGGCCGTGGTACGAGCCCTCGATCTTGCAGACCACGTCGCGGCCGGTCGCGGCGCGCGCCACGCGGATCGCGTCCATGGTCGCCTCGGTCCCCGAGTTGGTGAACCGGAGCATCTCGAGATTGAACCGGCGGCACAGCTCCTCGGCATAGGCGACGGCCGTCTCGGTGGTGACCGCGAAGTGGGTGCCCCGGCTCGCGGCCTCGTTGATGGCCTCGAGGATCCGGGGGTGCGCGTGGCCGACCATCATCGCCCCGAAGCCGCAATGGAAGTCGATGTACTCCGCGCCATCCTGGTCCCACACCCGGCTGCCGCGCCCGCGGGTGAGATAGAGGGGATACGGCTGCATCTTCTGGAACGACGAGACCACCCCGAAGGGAAGGGTCCGCGCGGCGCGCTGGAACAGCGCCGCGGAGCCGCGCGTGCGCGCGAGCACTCGGGCCATCTCGGCCTGGCCGATTTCCTGCGCCCGGGCGAGCAGCCGATCGCTGGCCGGGCGCTCGCCGGGCGCGAGCGTGCTCATGGCGTCACCTGCGTGTGGAGGAACGGGAGACTGTGAGCTTGCCCGGGCCGCTCGCGGTTGTCAACTCCTCGGGCCACATGCACATTGCGCCGGTGTCCAGCTCCGATTTCTCCGCGCCCGCCGGCGGCCCGCGCCAGCCGGTCATCGCGCTCGAGCGCGTGTCCAAGCGGTTCGGCAGGACGGCCGCGGTGCGGAGTGTGGACCTCGCGATCGGGCGCGGTGAATTCTTCGCCCTGCTGGGACCGTCGGGCTGCGGCAAGACGACCACGCTCCGGATGATCGCGGGATTCGAGCAGCCCGACACCGGGCGGGTCCTGCTCGACGGAGCGGACGTCTCGCGCACGCCGCCCTATCGCCGCAACGTGAACACCGTCTTTCAGCACTACGCGCTGTTCCCCCACATGACCGTGGCCGACAACGTGGCGTTCGGTCCGCGCAGCCGGCGCATCGGCGCCGCCGAGACGGCGCGCCGCGTCCGCGAGCTGCTGGACGTCGTACGGCTCGCCGGCTACGCCGACCGCAAGCCGGCCCAGCTCTCCGGGGGGCAGCAGCAGCGGGTGGCCCTGGCGCGCGCGCTGGCCAACGCTCCGAGCGCGCTCCTGCTGGACGAGCCGCTCGGCGCCCTTGATCTCAAGCTGCGGCAGGCGATGCAGCTCGAGCTCAAGCGCATCCAGCGCGAGGTGGGCATCACCTTCCTGTACGTGACGCACGACCAGGAAGAAGCGCTCACCATGTCGGACCGGATCGCCGTGATGAACGAAGGCCGAGTGGAGCAGATCGGCCCGCCGCGCGAGATCTACCACGAGCCGAGCTCGGTATTCGTCGCCGGGTTCATCGGGGTCGCCAACCTGGTTCCGGGCGTGGTGCAGGACGCGTCGGGTGCGGGCGTCACCGTGCTCGTCGCGGGCGGCCATCCCGTCGCGGTGCCGCGAGGCGCCGCCGCGGTCGCTCCGGGCGAGCCGGCCACGATCATGATCCGGCCCGAGCGGCTCCGGCTCGCTCCCACGGCCGGCGGGCCCGGGCTTCGGGTGACGCTCGAGCAGGCGGCGTTCCAGGGGCCGGTGATCCGGTGCATGCTGCGCGCCGGCGACGGCACCACGATCGTCGCGCACGTGGGGCCCGATCACGCGCTGCCGCCGCTCGAGCCGGGGCTCGCGCT